>CAZHNW010000038.1:0-34385 GCA_964534225.1 uncultured Leptospirales bacterium
TTCGGGGTGGGGAATATAAATGGCCCTGCACTGGGGAATATGATGGCCCTCGACAATGAGGCAACCGCCGAAGGCCAGGATGATGTGGGCGCCGCGATACTCACCTCTGCCAGCGGCTCCGTAACCGTTCCCGGTTTCGACGATTCCAAAACATACATAGCAAAAATCTTTCACTCTGCAGGACGTTTAGGTGAAGACAGCGCCGGCGACAGCTACATTCTCTATGGCCGTAAAAACACCGACGGCACTCTCATAGCGGGCCTGCACTTTGAAGGCAATACTGAAGGGTCCGATCTTCTTGACGGCACCGGCAGTTCTGTTGATGCAGGTTCACTTGCCGGTGTCCCCTTTGACGCCTCAGGAAACGGCGCCCTCACCATCAGTTTTGATGACACCTATGAGATCGCCGGCAGCGGTTCACCGGACATCACTCTGAACAGTATCACTGCAACCGGAGAAGACAAAGGAGGTGACGGATATCATAACGGAATCAGAGTCACTGTAGACATGACCATACCCACGCAGGTTGACGGGCATGACCTTGTCATCAGCGGCACTCCCAATATAACATTTTTTGCCCACGGCACCTACCGGTACAGCTTCGACAACATGTGGGACAAGGGACAGAATGAAAACAAATCATTAACACTCGATGGAGAGGTCTATACCGGCCTCGTTAACCTGTCCGACTACAATGAAACAGGGACATGGATTGCCGGTCGCATACGGCTTAACGGTTATATTGATTTAAATAACAATGGTTCACAAGATGAAGGTGAATTCGTCGGGTATGAATTCATGATTGATGATGAAGAAAACCCCGCGGATATCGCCACCATCACCTACCAATACCGAAAAGAAATGGGCGATGATGAAATTGATGGCACCACCACGGTAAAGGTTGCCACTGTTGATATCAACACGTTATCACCGGATACAACGGGACCTGAGCTTGTTTCTATCTCAAATACTTTACTAAATATGGGTGGCGACGCAGGATTTGATGATTCTGCTGATGCTATATCAATTACCATAGAGATGACAGACACCGATACTGAACCTGAATATGCCAGCATCAAACTTGCTAAAGACGGCTTGGACTATGACCATGGTGACAATATAATTGATGTCGGAATACCCTGGAACGGATCGGCTTATTCTGTACAAGTACAATATGATGATCTTAATCCTGATGGCGATGATGATAACGGTGTCGGCACCTGGCGTGTTAAAGAAATCATTCTTTATGACAGTGTGGGCAATGCAACCCATTACATGCTCTTTAATGATGATTTCTACACCGGGGATTACAACTTCTGGGGCAATGATCCGACAAAGTATGCAGAATTCTTTTACACCCCGGAGCTTCCCGTGCTGACAGATGTCGACGAAATATCATTTGTGAAAGAATAATCCTTCTGCCTTACCCTGAAAAAAGACCGGCCCCGTGCCGGTCTTTTTTTTGACTTCCTGAAAACAATTTTACATCGATTATTTTTCTTCTGCCACCGGGATATGCGAAATCTCCCTGATACGGTCCATCATCTGCCGGTAGAGTTCATCTTCATCGGCGATGGTCATCTCTATAGCCTTTTCAGGACAGATATCAACACAGCGCCCGCACCCCCTGCAGTCAGGGGTGACAAATGCCTTTTCGTCTTTTATTTCAATGGCGGCAACAAAACAGGCATCGACACATTCACCGCAGCCGGTACATTTTTTACTGTCAACGGCAACCTCGATACCGGGAAGTTTTTTATAGGCCCCGTCAAGACCTGGGCCCCGCTTTTTCATATGCGTGCGGTAGAGGCAGTTGGTATCATCACAGAAACAGATGAACATAAGGTCGTGAAAACGGGTGCCAAAGGCAAGGGGATCGATCCAGACATGGGCAATATTGGGGATGAGCCCGTGACTTGCCGCCATTTTTATATGGGCCACCGCCTCATCCTCTGAAAGGTATCGGCCGTTTGAGGGATGCATCCTCTCCGTGGCAGGCCCCAGGGCAAGACACCCGATGGTACGGGGGGGATCATCGCACTTGTTGTGGCCCCGGCAGATACATTCACTGAGGGCAAAACGTTTATCCACGCCACGCACCAGCCGTTCAAGGATGCGCATGGGCACGGGAACGCTTTCTGGCGCCTCAACCGGTACATTGACCGGTATGGAAGTCACCTCGTTCCAGGGGCGGCGAAAAAAGGGATAGATGATCCACTTGATTACCGGGTAAGAGCTGAACTTTTTACCGGCAATGATTATGGGCCATGACAGCCAGACCATTGCCTTGACCATTCTGCGGGGGGGGCCGTATTTAATATAAGGAATCATTGCGTACCTCCCTCTTCATTGAAGAATCCCATTTTAGCCGGGACCCACCAGGTGAAACCGAAAAGAAAAGTGCGTGCGGCGATACTTCCCCTTGACGCGTAACCATTCAACATCCTGATGACCAGGGGCACTTCCCCGCCATGGAGGAGAATAAGACCGATACAAAGGTACCAGGCTGAAATTCCCTCTTTACTGTACATAACAAGCCCCCATACGGCGGCAAAGATCCAGAGTGCCACTGCCCCCGTCATGAGAAGGTACCAGAAATATTTATTCTTCATTTTTAATTAATGTCCCCTTTCTGTTTATTTTCAAAATCGATGTTTCGGCGAATGCGTGATAAAACTTCCCCCATTGCCCTTTCTTTATTTTCAATCTCGAGGCGCAGCGCTGACTCGGGACAGACAGAAACGCACCTGCCGCAGCCCTTGCAGAGATCATCGTTGACCGAAGGCTTATCACCATCGAAGACCATGGCGGAAAAAAAACATTCATCAACGCAGGTGCCGCACCCCCTGCACTTTTCGGCATCAACCTCTATAGAAAGGCCCTGGAGTTTTACGATGGAACCTGACGCTTCAGGGGGGAGATATTTGCCCGACCTGAGAAGTGTGCAGCAGCAGGGGCAGCAGTGACAGACCGTAAGCAGTTTACCCCTGTCTTTGACGCCCCAGATAAGGTTATCGATTTTGACGCGACCCGTCATGGGCTGCAGGCCCGCATCAATTGTCCGGTGAAGGTGCTCTATGGCCTCATCAACAGATACATGATCAGCAATGCGGGGATCGATCTCTTTTGTTCCCTCACCAAGGAGGGTACATCCCATATCGATGGGATAATTCTGGCAGTTGTCAGCATCGCGGCAGGTACAGCGTTTTATAATGACACGATGAGCTGAAAGGCGTATCAGCTCTTCAACAATCTGCACAGGCAGAAAAGAGGAATGAACATCAGCGCCCATGTTTATCGGGATGTAGGTGATGTTCAGGTTTTTCCCTGAAAAAAGAGGCAGGGTAACTTTTGCGATGAGGCGTCCCACGAGGGGAAGTTTCGTAGCCCTTGCACTGGTCCAGGTGAGGGGCCATATTTTTGCAAGTACCGTAAGCCACCATTCCGGGCGTCGTGACATGTTTCAATCCTCCCTCGGGCCGTAATGGGGTTACACTATATTTGCATTATGCAAATGTCAAGAAGATATGTTTTATTTTTCCTGCACTAAAAAAGCCGCCCTGGAAAAAATTACGGACGGCTTTTAAAATGAATATGCACTTAATCAATCATCAAAAAATGAATAAAGCATCCAGAGAAGGCGCAGCACCTCGATATAGAGCCATACCAGGGTAACCATGAGGCCAAATGCGGCATACCACTCGAAAGAAGCAGGCACCCCTTCAGCGGCACCATCATCGATCATCTTGAAATCAAGCAGTAGATTTAACGAAGCCACAGCCACGATAAAGACACTGATGCCGATACCGATGGGGCTTGCCTGGTGCAGATAAGGTACGGAGATACCGAAAAACCCGAGTATCCATGTTGAAAGATAGACAAGAAAGATACCCCCCGTGGCAATGAGAATCCCCTTTGCCAGGCCCGGCGTTACCTTTATGACACCGGTACGGTAGAGAAAAAGCATAAAAAACAGGATACCAAAAGTGATGAGCACCGCCTTAAAGGGAAGCCCCGGCATCATGTGGTTATAGTATGCTGAAAGCCCGCCGAGGAGAAGGCCCTCGCAGAGGGCATAGAGAGGGGCTGTTACGCGGGCCCACTCTGCCTTGAATATGGTAATCATGGCAAAGATAAGGCCGCCGATAAGGCCTGCCATCATGAAGGGAAATGACGCCTCTGCCCCCCTGCTCCATGTGTAAAGGGCTGTTGCCGATGCCAGGAGAAGGAGAATGCCGATTTTATTGATGGTGCCATTGACTGTCATGGCCTCGCCTGAATAAACGGCATGTCCCCCGGAAGGCTCGAGTCGATTTAATGCTGGATTTTTTGTTCTCATATTTTTTCCTTATTAATGTACTTATACAGCAACCAATTTAAAAAATAGATACTGATAAAATTATCAATCAAACAATAATAGAATCATGATAAAAGGCAATGTTACAGAAAGAAAAACATATTCCCTGTTTTCACTGCCACCGGGTATCATTTCTCATTGACATCTGAAAACATGAAAAGTTAAAAATTACTGTACAGCAGAAATAACAAAAACGAGAAACAATTTATGAAAAATTTAACCCCGAAACAGGTCAAATGGCTTAAATCCTTTCATGTTTTGTCGGCAGGTATCTGGATAGCCTGCGGTACAATCATGCTCTCATTCAGCCTCATCGCCGGCCGTGCCAGAACAGGTGGTGAACTCTATATGCTCAATTTTCTGACAGATTTTATCGATACGAAAATACTGGTCCCTGCGGCGGTTTTTTGCCTGCTCACAGGGCTTCTCTATTCTCTCTTCACGAAATGGGGATTTTTCAAACATCGCTGGATTACGGTAAAATGGATCATTACCCTGACAATCATGATAACCGGCACCGTTCTGACAGGCCCCTGGATCGCCAGGATGACAGACATGTCAAAGGAACTGGGTATGGCGGTTCTCCAGAACGATATCTACCGGACACTCAACACGAACCAGCTGCTTCTCGGATCGGTCATGAACGCCACACTGATCTTTGCCCTCTTTATTTCGATATTCAAACCATGGAAAAAGAAATAATAGCCACTGAGTGCACGGAGTTTTAGAATAAACCATGAAAAAGATTAATAAAATTTGAAATAGAATAAAAGGTGCTATACATTTCAGTACAGAGGCAGAGTATAATGAAAGCAAAAATGTACAGTATCTGTGTTGATTCAGAATGCAAAAGAAGGATAAAAGTGACTGAATCTCAAATCCTGAATTTTTTTGCACGACTCACCTGGATTTGATCAGTCATTATTTTTTATCGATTGATTGCAGAAGTTCAACACCACTGGTGACAAAAAATCGTGACGGTCGCACGCCGCTGGCGAGAAGCATGCCGTAGCGGCGGGCAAGCTCAATGGCCCGTGTCGTAGGGGCGGAACGGGAAACAATAGCGGGAATCCCCACCATAATGGCCTTGACAGTGATTTCACTTGATATGCGCCCTGTTGATACCACCATACAGTCTTCGAGGGAGAGTTTTTGTGCAAGGGCATAGCCGAGTAGCTTGTCCACGGCATTATGCCGCCCGATTTCCTCGAAAAAGACCTCCATCTTTCCATCGGCATGATAAAGGGCGGCGCCGTGCACGCCGTGAGTACGGCCATGTGTGTCCGAGTGACCGAGAAAACCGATCATTATTTTACAGACTCTTTCAGATGTTATGCTGAATTTTCTCTTTTGCTCTGGCGGTAAAGGAAGGTCATCGTCGCCCCCGGCATTGCCGCATCCGCTGACAATGGTTTTGAGGCGAAAAAGGCGCTGAAGGATTTCGTCACTCTCCACCGTTGCGACATCGATGCGCCTTTCATTATAATCAACGAGAACATCTCTTATCTCATCAGGATGCTTTATAATACCGAGAGAGAAAAAATGCCCTGTCGCCAGGACATCGAGTTCAGCGCCGTAACAGGCGATCTTCACGTAGGGGCTGCCATTGATGCAGAGGGTAAAGGCATATTCAGCGCTGACCGGGACCGTCACCGCTTCAAGACTTCCCTCTTTGAAGCGGTGCCCCTCGATGTTCATTTCAACGGGAAGGGGTTTTCCAATAATCATGACATCTCCTTCAGTGCTTTTTGCAGCGCCTCCGGCGCAAGAAGGGAGCAGCGAATCTTTTCTTCGGGTAGCCCCCCCAGGGCGCGGGACACATCCTCCGGGGTAATGGCCAGGGCAGCCTGGATTGACTTCCCCCTGATCATCTCCGTGAATTTCGACGAAGATGCGATTGCGGCGCCGCAGCCAAAGGCCTTAAAGCGGGCGTCAGTAATAATGCCCTTCTCGATTGAAAGTGTCAGGTGAATCATATCACCGCAGGCAGAATTCATGGTGCGCCCCTGCGCATCAGGCGCCTCGATGACACCCACATTACGGGGATTTTTGAAATGGTCCATTACTGTTTCATTGTAATTCTGCATTCCCGTTGCCTCTGTATATTGACACTTTACCTGCCCCCGCCAGGTGTCAACCCAAATCCTTACTCTCATTCACCCTTCCAGGGCATCCTTCAGTGCCCCGATGATATCATCAATATGCTCAAGGCCGATGGAAAGGCGTATCATTCCCGGATCGATACCGGCCTTACGCTGCTGCTCTTCTGAAAGCTGCGCGTGAGATGTACTGGCGGGATGAAGTATCAGGCTTTTGGCATCACCCACGTTGGCGAGATGAGAAAAAAGCTCGATGCGGTCGATAAGACCCGCCCCTGCCGCACGCCCTCCCCTGATACCGAAAACAACGACGCCGCCGCAGCCCTTCGTTAAATACTTTCCCGCCATTTTATGGGAGGGATCACCGTCAAGTCCCGGGTAGCGCACCCATTCGACTTCCCCGCGGCGCCGGAGAAATTCGGCCACGGCAAGGGCATTCTCGCTGTGCCGTTCCATGCGAAGGGGAAGTGTCTCCAGTCCCTGGAGAAAAACCCAGGCGTTGTCAGGAGAAATGCAGGCCCCGAGATTTCTTAAAGGGACCAGGCGCAGCCGGGTAATAAAGGCGGGAGGCCCCGCCGGGTCAAGGTCGCGGGCAAAGCGAAGGCCACGGTAACCGGGGTCCGGGTCGTTATAGAGAGTGAACCTCTCATCGGACCAGTCAAACTTCCCCGCATCAACAACAACACCGCCTATGGCGGTGCCGTGTCCGCCCATCCACTTGGTAAGGGAATGAACCACCACGTCTGCCCCGTGTCCAATGGGATTAAAGAGTGCCGGCGTGGCAAAGGTATTGTCCACCACCAGGGGAAGGTGATGCTTTTTCGCCACCGCTGCAACGGCATCGAAATCAGGCACTCCCAGTGCGGGGTTACCGATTGTTTCAATGAATATCAGTCGTGTTTTTTCAGTCACCGCCTCTTCAAAGGCGGCGGGATTTTCATGGTCGACAAAGCGCGTGGTAATCCCGAACTGGGGCAAAATGGCATCGAACATGGTAAAGGTTCCCCCGTAGAGGTTCGATGCTGCCACGATTTCATCTCCCTGGCGGCAGATATTGATAACCGTATTATAAATGGCGGAGGTGCCCGAAGCGAGGCAGAGGGCGGCGGTCCCTTTCTCAAGAAGGGCAACACGTTTCTCCAGGACATCCTGTGTGGGGTTCATGATACGACTGTAGATATTTCCCGGTTCTTTCAATTCAAAAAGATCTGCCCCGTGGGCAGTGTCCCTGAAGACATAGGAACTGGTACGATACAGGGGAACCCCCCGTGACCCCGTAACGGGATCGGGTTTCTGCCCGCCGTGAAGCGCCAGCGTTTCGAACCTGTATTTCTTTTCAGTCATTTTTTCACCCTGTTTGTTTCTTATGGTACTTTTCGGTTTTGTGGAAATACTCTTTAAATCCTGCCCCCCCCTCCGAGGGGGCAGAAAAAATTATGCCCGCCGACCGGGTTTTTTTTGGGGAGGCAATCACTCTGATCCAGTCATTCCCGGTAGAGCCAGGTTGACAGGTAGCGTTCGCCTGAATCAGGAAGCAGCGCCACGATCATCTTACCTCGGTTCTCCTTTCGTGAAGAAAGTTCAAGGGCTGCCGCCACAGAAGCCCCGGCGGAAATTCCAGCGGGGATACCCTCGAGACGTGCCAGGTCACGGGCGCATTGCCCCGCCCTCTCATCATCAATGGCAATGACCTCATCAATAATTTCTCGATTGAGAACACCGGGAATAAAACCGGCACCGATTCCCTGTATGCGGTGCGGGCCCGCCTCTCCCCCGGAAAGAACAGGAGAACCGGCCGGTTCAACAGCTGTGACCCTGACTGAAGATTTCTTTTTCTTGAGAGTCTCGCCCACTCCGGTTATGGTCCCCCCGGTACCGACTCCCGCCACAAAGATATCCACCTCGCCGTCAGTGTCTTTCCATATTTCTTCGGCGGTTGTACCCCTGTGGGCATCAGGATTTGCCGGATTCTGGAACTGCTGCAGCATGACCGCACCGCGTTCAGCAACGATTTTTTCAGCCTCAGCAAGGGCCCCTTTTATTCCACGGCTGCCTTCGGTAAGAACCAGTTCTGCTCCCAGGGCCTTCAGGAGGATACGCCGTTCCATGCTCATCGTTTCAGGCATAGTCAATACAAGTTTATATCCCCTGACGGCGCAGACGCAGGCAAGGCCGATTCCGGTATTGCCGCTGGTGGGTTCCACCACTGTAGAACCTTTTTTAAGGATATCGTCCCTTTCCGCCGCCTCGATCATGTTCAGGGCGATACGGTCCTTGACACTGGAAAGGGGATTAAACATTTCAAGCTTGGCAATAACCCGTGCCCCCCCGGAATTTAGCCGCAAGAGTTCAACACAGGGGGTTTCGCCAATCAATTCAGTTATATTACTGTAGATATTCATTTTCTTTATAATCAATCTATTATATTTAAAAATCTCATTACCTTCACCCGGGCTGTCACCTCTGTCAAGTTCTTTAACAGCCTTCCCGGGCACTTCTCTTGACAATACCCGAATTAATTATAGAGTGGATTTACAGCAGAATGATTGTTAACCTTTTTCGATCAGCCTCCATCTTTTCGAAGGTGGCTTAAAAAATATTTTCATCCTTGAAATACCTCGTTGAGGAAACGCCCTTCGGCATGAATGATACCTGTGTTGTATCAACCTCGTCATAAAAACTGGATTGAGGGAGCCCAGGGAAAACTGCAGCAGGAGTACACATGGACAAAACAGAAATTGACAAAATGAACCATTACGGCTACCTCGAGGGATGGCTGTCAACGATACTGAATATAGTTCTCTTCGGCCTGAAATACTGGGCGGGCATCGTAAGTGGTTCTGTTGCCATTATTGCAGATGCCTGGCATACCCTCTCTGATTCTCTCACGTCACTGATAGTACTGGCGGGCACAAAAATATCCACTCAGCCCGCGGACAGGGAACACCCCTTTGGTCATGGAAGGGCTGAACTTATCGGTGCCGTTATCATTGCGGTACTTCTTTCCATGGTGGCAGTGGGTTTCGTCAAAGAATCCATCGAAAAGCTCCACAGCCATACACCGGCCCGCTATGGCAGGGTTGCCATTGTTGTCACCATTATTTCTATTATTGCGAAGGAAGTAATGGCACAGCTGGCCCTCCACTGGGGCCGCCTGACAGGAATGAAGTCTCTCACCGCTGACGGTTGGCACCACCGCTCTGATGCCATATCATCAGTGGTTATCCTCGCGGGTATCTTCGCAGGAAGTTACTTGTGGTGGATCGACGGTGTCCTGGGGCTCATTGTTTCGGCAATTCTCTTCTACGCCGCCTATGAAATCCTGAAGGATTCAGTCAGTTCACTCCTCGGCGAAAAGGCGGGCGAAGACCTGCAGAAAACACTGAAAGATATAGCCCGCCGCGTTTATCCCGAAGAAATCCATATACACCATGTTCATCTTCACCGCTATGGCCGTCACTGTGAAGTGACCTTTCACATAAGGCTCCCTGACGGGCTTACTCTGAACCAGGCCCACGAAGTGTCATCGCTCCTTGAAAATACCATACGGAAAGAACTCCTGATGGAAACGACCATACACGTTGAACCCCTTTCTGCCCATCCTGGTGATGCAGCCATTTGAAGACGAGGTTACATAACCTCGTCTTCAAACAGTTGACTTATTCAAATAAAAAGTTAATAATGGTATACAACTAAAAAGATTACCAATGGCAGATAAAAAAAATACAATATCTCATGTTGACCGTTTTCACCTCTTCTACGTTGAGGCGATCATGCATGATTCTTCATTCCCCCAGATACACCGGGTGCGCCCCGTATTCGAAAATATCAGCCTCGATGAGTTTATAAGCCTTATAGAAAAAAGCATTAATTCAGACGAGTACGAGGTAACACAGCAGTTTCTCTATTTCCTGATTTTATTCAGGGACATGGAGCATATAAAAGAATATCTCAATTCAGAAAAGCTTGAACTGAATATTATTGAACGGCTCATCATTTTTGTATACGGTCATTGCACGGTACATGAACACTCAACAGAGAGGATAATAGACGAGGTCCTTGACTTTCTCGACAATGAGCGGCTCCTGGAACTGGTGCTTTCTTCACGATTTATTGCCAACGACAAACTTCTTCTCTTTTTTATCCTGGCCCGCTTCGATGTGGATCTTCTTAACAAATACTTTATGCGCATAAGAAATGTCGATGAATTCATCCACTATTTTATTAAACTGCCAGAAAACGTATTAAGATCCCTCATAAGCCGCAACTATCACCTCTTTCAGTATATAATGCTCATGATGGCAGAAAGTGAAGCGGAACAGAATCTATCAAAGGATTTCTATGAAAAATATAAACCCGACATCGAACAGTTCAGCCGCCTTAATGATATGGTAAGGAAATTCAAAACCCGGGACAGCTCCACGGGAGAAAACGAAAAACCTGATAAAAGGCACAACATGGACCGTATCTCAATGCTTGTGGAAATGATCAAGGAGTTCCCTGAACCTGAAAAGGCAGTTGAATATTTCGAAGGAGAACATGTCTTTACAGACTATAACGAAAAAAAGATCGTCCTCGCCATTGCCACTGACCCCCTCCTGAAAAATGTCTTTTCAAATTACAAGAGGATGCTTTCTCATGAAATCACGTAACAGGTCAGGCGCGGTCACGTGACCGCGCCTGACCTGTGCGCCGGGCAATAGACTCCACCGCCATGAAAAGAGAATTAGAAAGATCAGAACGCTGGCTGTAATCGGCGCTGACAAGATTGGAAACCCTGCCGTCTTCTATGAACTCCCAGGCGCGTCCCCACCGCGACTGTTTATTGCGGTCATAAACACCGATGGTAAAACCGCCGTTCTTTCTCACAAGGGAAAAACAGGGAACATCGGTATACCCGTCACCAACGAATATCATGCGGTTAAAGGGTATACGCATCTGCGAAGGCGGCACCTTTCTGTTAACCATAAAGGGGCGCCCCCTGAAATCAGGCCCTGCAAAGCCCTTTGAAATCTGAAAGATATAGCGGGTCTTGTCGGTAAAGCTGATAATCTTGCGCGGAAATGTTATATGCCCCTCGTCATCATAGTGGTACTCGCAGCTCCATATATCAGAAAAATTTTTTGATATAGAAGTATTTCGCACAACGTCGCCAATTCCGCTGCTTATCAGGTAAAACTCAATATCCAAATCAGGAGAAATCGAGGCCGCATGTTTTTTCAAGCGCCTGAATATTGTTGCAACACCCCTGAAGGGCCTGACCTCTCCGCCCCATGAGCGGAGAAGATCGCGGGTAACCGGTTCTATCCTTCCAGAACGTGACTCCTCGATAATGCCGTAAAGATAGGCGGGCACCGGGTCCCAGTCGTCTTCCACCATGGTCTGCACACGCTGCCAGAAGAGGTCAACATCAACACCGAGTTTTTTCAGGAGCCCCGTGGTACTGTCAGGGGCAAGGGTATCGTCGAAATCAAAAATAACTGCAATGGTATGCTTCAAATCCCACCTCAAAATTTCTGCCGCGTTCTCGAAAGGTATGCTCACAGCGTAGAGTTTCCCCATTTTTCTGTCAAACCAATTACCGGGCGGTACACTTCCCCCCATATTTTAACAATCTTTTTTGGGGGGGGAAGTCAATGCACCGCCGCACCGGCACAAAAAATGAGACAGTTCTCATCTAACGGCAGCATAATAATTGTATTGACGCGGGAAGTATACCCGTAATGATGGGATTTAAACCAATCGCAGGAGGAAAACCGGGGAAATGGCACCGTATACACTTCTCGTCGACTGCAGTGACAGAGAGGGCCTTGTCTATCATGTCACGAGCGTTCTCTACAAAAACAAATGCAACATCATCAGCAACGGTGAATTCGTCGACAGGGGCACAAACCACTTTTTCATGCGGACTGTTTTCAGCGGTGATGCCAAAAAAGAAAACATTGAAAGAGAACTGAAAGAGGTGCTCCCTCCTGACAGTACCATTCGCCTTTCGCCGCAGACGAAAAAAGATATCGTTATTCTCGCTACAAAGGAACACCACTGCCTGGGCGACCTTCTTCTGCGCCATCACTTCAACGAACTCAATGCCCGCATTCTCGCCGTGGTGAGTAATCACGAGGTTTTACAGGAACTGACGGATAAATTCAAAATTCCATTTCACTTTATTTCACATGAGGGCATCAGCCGGGGAGAACACGAGGAAAAAATAATCAGTATCATTGACGATTACAGGCCCGAATACATTATACTGGCCAAATATATGAGAATACTCTCACGCAACTTCGTCTCCATGCACTGCAATAAAATGATAAACATTCATCACAGCTTTCTCCCTGCATTTATCGGCGCCAATCCATACCGGCGCGCCTATGACCGGGGTGTAAAAATCATCGGCGCCACGGCACACTTTGTCACCGATGATCTCGATGAAGGCCCCATCATTTCGCAGTCCACCATTCCCGTGGACCATACGCATTCAGTCGATGACATGATAAAGGCGGGACGCGATGTAGAGAAACTGGTTCTGGCTCAGTCTTTGAAACTTGTTTTTGAAGACAGGGTCTTTGTAAGCGGGAACAGAACGATAATCTTTGACTGACAGTCTGTCTGCGGTTACCAGAATTACCCGGCCTTTTCATCTGAATAGCTCTCCTTGATCTCCAGGACCTGGCTGATCTTACCTGTGAAGACATCCACCAGTTCTGGATCAAAATGCTCGCCCCTTTCCTTCTTTATCAGGTCAATGGCATCATCAACTTCCCATGCCTCTTTGTAAGGCCGCTTACTGGTAAGGGCGTCAAAAACATCGGCAACGGCAACGATTCTGCCAACAAGGGGAATGTCTGTCCCCGCGAGGCCTGCAGGGTACCCCTTCCCGTTGAATTTTTCATGATGGGTCAGGGCCGCCACCCGTGCCAGTGTCAGTATCTTTGAGGAATGTTCACCAATGATCCTGCCCCCGATCTCGGGATGTGTTTTCATTATCTCCCATTCATTATCATCGAGAGGGCCGTTCTTTAAAAGAATCCCATCAGGAATACCGATCTTTCCCACGTCATGCATGGGTGAGGCATTCATCACCAGTTCCGCTTCCCTCTCCTCGAGCCCTTTACCCAGTGCAATGATCTGGCTGTACTTGCTCATACGGATAACATGCATGCCTGTCTCGTTGTCCTTGAACTCAGCCGCACGTCCCAGGCGTCGTATTATCTCGAGGCGTGTTTCCTGGAGTTCTGATGTCCTTGCACTCACGAGCTGCTCCAGGGCACGGTTCTGACTGTAAAGGGCAAGGTGAGTCTTTACCCGCGCCCTGACAATGTCGGGATTCACCGGCTTGGTAATATAATCTACCGCCCCCAGTTCGAATCCCCTGGATTCATCCACCTGGTCATCAAGGGCGGTAACAAAAATAACCGGGACTGATGCAGTCCGCGGGTCTTCTTTCAGGAGCTGACACACCATGAACCCGTCCATTTCAGGCATCATTATGTCAAGGAGAATCAGGTCAGGAACTGACTGGCGCGTTATATGAATGGCCCGTTCTCCCCCTGTTGCAGCCTTCAGTGAATAGGTATCCTCGAGTACACCACGGAGTATGTCTATATTTTCAGGGATATCATCAACAATCAGTACCGTTGCCTTTCGGCTGCCTGAATCATTACGGCTTGTTTCAAGTTCCATTTGGTCCCCCTCAGCTACTTTTGCATGATGGTATCAAGTTCAGCAAGAGCCTCATCATACCTGTAATTCCTGATAAAATCTTCCAGTTTAATCATTCCCTCGTTTTCCTTTTCAGGCATATAACGCAGCAGGCGGTTAAAAACATCTTCTGAACGGGTACTGAAACTTTCAAGGCATTCCCGCAGGTCCTTTACCAGTGAAAACAATTCTTCTCCGGACTCGTTACCGGGAACATCTGCATCTTCAGCCTCATGTCCAGGGCTGATAATATTTTTCTCAATGGATGCAAGGACAGTTTCAAGACATCTTTCAACCTGTTGAAGATACTCTTCTGCCTTTTCAGTATCCGGGTTTTCATTTTTCAATTCCCTGTCAAGGAGAACAGATTTTTCGTGAAGGTTCATGGCACCTATATTACCGGAGACACCCTTAAGGGTGTGAGCAACCCTCTCTGCATCTTCTCTCCTGTTCTCTTTTAAAAGGCGCCTCACCTCTGCAGGGATTTCGCGGTTTTTATCAAAAAACTTCACCAGCAGTTTCCTGTAAAGGTTACTGTTATTCGCCACTCTTTTCAGGCCCGCCTGCCAGTCGATCCCATCCAGCTTCATAAATTCATCATCCACGTTCTCACCTCCCTCCTGCTCTTCAACAATATCAACTGCAACCTCCTGCTTCTGTGACCAGAAGAGAAGTTTTTCGTAAAGGGCCTCAATATCCAGGGGCTTGGTAATGCAGTCATTCATACCCGCTTCCCGGGTTCTCTCCAGTATTCCTTCCATGGCATCAGCTGTCATGGCCAGAACGGGAAGATCTTTCATCTTCAGATCTTCCCTGATTACCCTTGTCGCCTCATAACCATCCATAACAGGCATCTGTAAATCCATGAGAACGAGATCGACATCACCCTCATCCCTCAGGTAGTCAACCGCTTCACGGCCGTTATCCGCTATAGCAACCCTGACACCTTGATGCTCCAGCAGTTCACCTGCCACCTGCTGATTGATTTCATTATCCTCAACAAGGAGAACCGACACGCCCTCAAGAGCCCGTACCGGTGCCGCCCCTTCTTCAGAAAACTCTCCCCTGCTCCTGCCATTTTCCCTGTCATAATATATTTCCATGATTGTATCAAAAAGAAGAGATTTGCTAACCGGTTTAATAAGAAATCCATCGACGCCTGCCTCCTCCGCCTCTTTCATTATCTCTTCTCTTCCATAAGCGGTAATCATGATAAGCTTCGGTTTTGACGTAATAGCACCATTGTCAAGTATCTTTGAAGCAACCTGGGAACCATTCATGTCAGGCATTTCCCAATCTAAAAAAACGAAAGCAAAGGGATCATCTGCCACGGCAGACTCAATTTTTTCCAGGGCTTCACTCAAGGAACCGTTGAATAATTCGCCGTGCTGTTAGATTATCATCAACCACAAGGGCATGGCTCCCCTTCACCCCGGGGGGTAATTCATAACTCCTCTCTTCTCTCATCTGACGTCCAAATCGGGCGGTAAAATAAAAACGGCTTCCCCTTCCGTAAATACTGCGTACCCCGATCTCACCCCCCATTCTCTCCACAAGCGCACGTGAAATAGACAGCCCCAGGCCCGTGCCCCCATACCTGCGGGTGGTTGTTGAATCCGCCTGTGTAAATGATTTAAAAAGCCGTTTCTGTTGATCCACTGTCAGGCCAATACCTGTATCCTCCACGGTAAACTGAAGAAAGGCCTCATGAGAATCCCCCCATACCATGGAAATGGAAACAATGACCTCACCTGCAGCGGTGAATTTAATGGCATTGTTTACGAGATTTATCAAAACCTGCCCCAGACGCAGGGGATCACCCACCAGTTCAGCGGGAACATCATTATCAGCATTGATGACAAGCTCCAGGTTCTTTTCAACGGCCCGGATATTCATCAGGTTTACCATGTTATCAAGCACTGTATTCAGGTTAAAATTTATTGTTTCTATCTCCAGCTTTCCTGCCTCGATTTTGGAAAAATCAAGAATATCGTTAATGATTCCCAGAAGGTTCTGTGATGCCATCTGTATTTTTTTCACATAATCGAGCTGTCTGTCTGAAAGGTCGGTTTTAAGAAGAAGATGGTTCATTCCGATGATGGCATTCATTGGCGTACGGATTTCATGACTCATATTGGCAAGAAAGTCAGACTTGGCCCGGCTCGCCGTTTCTGCGTCTGCCTTTGCAAGGCGCAGGTCATCTTCCGCCTTTTTCAATTCAGTTATATCCAGGACTGACGCCCGGGCCCCCGTAATTTCATCATTTTGTATTATCGGTTCAACGCTGGTCTTGACAAAGGCATGAGAGCCGTCGGGCAGCAGGTGTCTCACCTCCATTTCGAACTTTTTCCCTGCCTCTACCAGTTTTTTAAACTTCCCCTCAAATATCGTGCGATCCTCTTCGACAAGAAGTGACATGTACTCATCGAAAGTGGGCGTGTTTTCCTTTGGATCCCGGCCGAAAATCGAAAAGGTCTCATCAGACCAGTAGAGCTGGCCCTTTTCAATAGTAAGCTCCCAGGTACCGAGACGGGCAATTTTTTGCGTCTTTTTAAGCCTTTCTTCATTACGGCGAAGATTTTCAAGGGCATTTTTTTTATCAGTAATATCTTCTTTAACAGCGACAAAATGAGTAATTGCTCCCGTGGCATTGAAGATGGGAGCGATTGAGACTGATTCCCAGAACTCCTCCCCGTTTTTTCTCCTGTTGGAAAGTTCTCCCTTCCAGACACGCCCCGCCAGGATAGTCTCCCAGAGTTCACGGTAACAGCTGTCAGAAAGACGTCCCGATTTCAAGAAACCCGGATTATGGCCTATTGCTTCAGTGAGAGAGTAGCCGCTTGAATGTGTAAAAGCGGGATTAACATATTCTATTTTTCCTTCGCGATCAGTGATAATGACAACAGAGGGTGACTGTTCGATTGCCTGGGAAAGTTTTTCCAGCTCTTCCTCGACCTTTTTCCTGCTGGTGATGTCACGTGAAAAGGAGCAGATATATTCACTGTTTTCATAATCAAGATAATTGAGCAGAATCTCAACAGTTATAATGCGTCCGCCACTTGTTTTATACTTTGATTCGAAATTGACAGAACGAAAACTTGCAACATGCTCCCACTGGGTTGACCAGTTCTCTTTATTGAAAGAGACATCGATATCGAAAATTGCCTTACCCAGAAGCTCCTTTCGGCTGTACCCGAGAAGGGTCATTGCCGCCTGGTTGACATAAACGATATACCCCTTTCTGCTTATCCAGAGAACAGCATCAGCACTGCTGACGACACTGAACTGGGTGAGACGCACGATTCGTTCATTAGCCTTGCGTGCAGTCACGTCCCCGTCAATACCGCGATACCCAAAAAAATTATTATTTTCATCAAAAAGAGGTGTTGCATTAGTCTCGATGGCAACATAAAAACCGTCACTGTGAATAAAGGTATGCTCTACTCCCTCCAGGGCTTTACGCTCGCCATGATAATCAAAAAGCAAAGTACCAAATGATTTTCGTTCTTCCGATGGCATAAAATCAAGGATGGCCCTGCCCAGTAGTTCATCGGGCCGGTAGCCAAACATGCCGGTACACCGGGGGCTCACATAGGTAAAAATCCCGTTACGGTCTGTCTCCCACACGAAATCATTAATGCTTTCGGTAAGTTCCCTGAAACGTTCCTCGCTGGCATGAATGGTACGGTTTGCCTTTTCCAGTTCTTCGGTTCTTTCGAGAACACGCTGTTCCAGGTATTCATTCAGGGACCTGAGCTCTTCCTCGTACTTTTTACGGCGGGTAATATCGTTTACAAAAACAAAAAAGAACTCGGTCCCTTCATAGTTAAGAAAGTTACCATTGACTTCCACGGGAAAAACAGACCCGTCATTTCGGACAAAAACAGTTTCGAGCTTGAAAGATTTTTTCTCCTTCCCCTGTTTGAAAACTTCCCTGAAATAGTCATCATGAAAATTCATTACAATATCACTAACGGATAAGCTCATCAAATCATCTGGACCGTAGCCAAGGTTTTCGCAGGCTGCCTTATTGGCATAGAGAAAAGCGCCGTCATCGGTTATCCAGAAAATCGCATCGTTACTGTTATCGATGGTATACTGTGTAAGTTCAAGGGTTCTTTCCGTCAGTTTCCTGGCGGTAATATCGCGAATGCCTGCCGTGACAATCAGTCCCTCTTCTGTCTCCATGGGACTGAGTGTTACCTCCACGGGAAAACGCCTGCCGTTTTTTTTCAGGGCAATGATGTTCTTCCCCTTCCCCATGGGACGCAAAACAGGGTTCTTCATATACTCGGTGCGCAGGGCGGCGTGGCTGGTAAAAGAATCAGGAATCAGTATCTCTACAGGTTCATCGATGAGTTCGTCCCGGGCATAACCGAAAAGCCGGGCGCCCCGGGTGTTGATATAAAGGATTTCATGCCGTGCATTTACAATCACCATGCAGTCAGGGGAAGATTCCATGAAACCATGAAATTTCTTATCACTCTCTTCAAGGGCATGTTCCAGTTTATGCCGTCTTTCAGTCTCACGATGAAGAAGCTGGTAACTTTCTTTTACTTCCGTAAAAAGCTTTTTCTGTTCTTTTTCAAAAAGAAAGCGTTCACATGCATCGTAGAGAATCATGCGCACGATATTTATCTCCCAGTCACGGGAATAATAACGAAACATGTTCCCCTCTTTCAGGGCAGTGTTAAGAGACGTTTCATCAAGGGAAGATGAGGCAAGAACCCGGATCACGGAAGGATACTTTTCACCCACTGTTTTCAAAAAACCGGCGCCATTTTTCCCGGAGAGTTCACCTGCCGCAATAACAACATGAACTTCCCTGCTTTTAAGAATATCTTCAGCCTCGTTGATATTCACAGCATGAAAAAATTCAAATTCATCACCACCAATATTACGGATAAAGTCGAGATTTTCACTGCCTTCGTCTACTACCAGGATGGGATATATGGCACTCCTGTTCATGCATCGTCTCCGGCCCTGCTTCGATTCTTCCTGTCAGCAGCAAAAATTCTTTCTACCTCCCGGAAAAGAAGCGGCGGGTCCAGGGGCTTTTTCAGCACCGGGGGAAGTTCTCCCAGATCTTCGAGTTCGTTAACATTTTTCACGCTGCCTGTGACAAAAATCACGGGAATTGTTGCCGTCTCATTTTTCTCCTTGAGCCTGCGGTAGACCTCGATGCCGTTGATTCCCGGCATAACCACATCCATGATAATCAAGTCCGGAGGGTGATGAGACCGTGATATTTTCAGTGCCGTTTCTCCCCCTGTTGCCGCGAGGACTTCATAATCCTTCTGGAGAAGGGCCTTAAGAATATCAATATTTTCAGGCGCATCATCAACGATGAGTATCCTTTTCTTCAAATCCAATCCCCTTTCAGTTCATCAATGCTCTATTCTATCATGAATTCAAAAAAGCGACAAGGGGGGGGAAGTCATTTTTTTCTATGAGGCCATTGAGGGTGTAACAAAGGCAGGAAAATGTATTGATAAATCCCGGGGAGATGAAAAAAATGGCACCCACTCAACAATGACCGGGAAAAACAATGATAACCGCAGTAAACCTTGAAAAATCCTTTGGCACCAATACCCTCTTTGAAAATGTAAATTTTGCACTCGGCCGCGGAGAAAGGGCCGGCCTCGTGGGCAGAAACGGTCACGGCAAAACAACACTGCTGCGCATCATCACCGGGGAAGACCATGCCGATGAAGGAGAGATTACCCTTCCCAAAGACTATCGCATCGGCTACGTACGCCAGCACCTGGCATTTACCCAAAAAACAGTTATCGAAGAGGGGGCCCTGGGACTTCCCGAACACGCCGCGGGAGAACACTGGCGGGTTGAAAAAATACTCTTTGGCCTCGGTTTTACCGCGGAGGACATGCAGCGTGACCCGAAAGAATTTTCAGGGGGATACCAGGTACGACTCAACCTGGCAAAGGTCCTTGTTTCAGAACCTGACATGCTTCTCCTTGATGAGCCTACCAACTATCTTGACATTATCTCAATTCGATGGCTTTCACGTTTCCTCAACGCGTGGAAGGGAGAACTTCTCCTTATTACCCACGACCGCTCCTTCATGGACAGTGTCGTCACCCATATCCTTGGCATCCACCGCCGGCGAATCCGCAAAATGAGGGGAACCACTGAAAAATATTACGAACAGATAATCAAAGAAGAAGAAATACATGAAAAGACACGCCTCAACGACGAAAAAAAACGAAAAGAGGCTGAACAGTTCATCAACCGCTTCAGGGCAAAGGCACGCCTTGCGGGAATGGTCCAGTCCCGTATCAAGGCCCTGGAAAAACAGGAGCAGTTGAACAAGCTGGAACACGTCAAGACCATGGAATTCAGCTTCAGCTATAAGCCCTCACCGGGGAAAAGCGCACTCCACGTAAAGGACCTTGCCTTTGGCTACGACAGGGACAAACCGCTGATCCAGGATCTGACCTTGAGTATCGGGCGCCAGGACCGCATCTGTATCATCGGGAAAAACGGCCGCGGCAAAACAACCCTGCTGCGCCTCCTCGCCGGTGAACTGGAGCCCGACAGGGGGGAACTCCTGCCCCACCCGGGAACAACAGAGGCATACTACGCACAGACCAACACCATTCGCCTCAATGCCGCTTCAACCATCGAAGAGGAACTGATGAAGGCGGGATGTGAACGCCAGCGGGCCCGTGACATCAGCGGCGCCATGCTCTTCGAGGGAGATGACGCCCTGAAAAAAATCGAAATACTTTCAGGGGGAGAAAAGGCCCGTGTTGCCCTGGGAAAAGTTCTTGCCCAGGAATCGAACCTTCTGCTTCTCGATGAGCCGACAAACCATCTTGACATGGAGTCATGCGATGCCTTTCTTTCCGCCGTCGACAACTTTGAAGGCGCCGCTGTGATTGTCACACACAATGAAATGTTTCTTCACATGCTTGCCAATCGTTTCATTGTCTTTCAAAGCGACGGGGTTCACGTCTTCGAGGGGACCTACCAGTCTTTTCTTGAAAAGCAGGGGTGGGAAGATGAAGAACCCCTCGCGGCACAAAAGGATAATGATGATAAAAAGGTTCAAAGTAAAAAAGAAAACAGAAAGGCCCGCGCGGAAATCATAAAGGACCGGAGTGCCACCCTCGCCCCCCTGGAAAAACGGGGCAGTAAAATCGAAAGTGATATTGAAAAATTCGAAAAAGAAATGGAGGAAGTCAACAGCCAGCTCATAGCCGCATCATCAGAAGGGAGGGGAGAAGACATTTCCCTTCATTCTAAAAAGCTGCACCAGCTCCAGACCGAAATCGACAGGCTCTACGAAGAATACGAGGAAGTCACACAGGCAATAGAAGAAAAATCTCAGGAGTTCGACCGCAAACTGGAAGAAATCTAAACCTACTCCTCACCGGTTTTTATGGCATCGAGCTTGTTGTTGATCCTTTCCTGGTATTCAACAATTTCATTGCGCAGGATGTTTAGATCAGCGATACGATCATCGAGTTTTTGAAGGTGCCCACCGAGAAGTTCAAGAAGACGGGAAAGAACCACTTCATTTGATTTCTGGATAGACCATATGGCCTCCAGCTCCTGCATTTCTGTCAGGGTGAGTCCCAGAATTTTCAGGCGTTTTATAAGTTTCAGGCGTCTCAGGTCATCACTGGTATAAACACGCTTGCCCCCCTCGATACGACGCACTGAATTAAGAAGGCCAATTTCTTCGTAATAGCGGATTGTACGCTGGCTCATTTCAAGACGCCTGGACATCTGCCCGATGGAGAGGTACTCTTCCTGTTCTGCCATAATCATCTCCAGTCTCCTGTTTGCGTCAATAGACCAGCAATCAGGACATTAGGCAAGAAAAAAAACTGGCGGCACCATC
This sequence comes from uncultured Leptospirales bacterium, assembly GCA_964534225.1. Classification (GTDB taxonomy): domain Bacteria; phylum Spirochaetota; class UBA4802; order UBA4802; family UBA5550; genus CAZHNW01. The sequence goes on from CAZHNW010000038.1 coordinate 22,025, forward strand.
AGAGCGGCCCGCCAGTCAGAATAAAGGTAAGCGCAATATTATCAACATTTGACTTTGCGCATAACGCAAAATTAAATGTTAATGACTGGTTTTAAACGGGTATCCTTTCAGACTTTTTTTCAAAAGAGGCCCCGGACTCCCCGTATTTTGCCTGGAACTGTTCCCTCAGTTTAAACTTCTGAATTTTTCCACTGGCAGTCATGGGATATTCAGTGACGAACTCCCAGTACTTCGGAATCTTATGCCGGGCAATCCTGCCGTTACAGAATTCAACAAGTTCATCACCCGAAGCCTTCTCCCCTTCCTTGAGCTGAATGGCGGCAAGGACCTGTTCACCATACTTTTTATCAGGGATCCCTACAACCTGCACGTCATTGACCTTCGGATGCTGGTAAAGGAACTCCTCGATTTCACGGGGATAGATATTTTCACCGCCGCGGATAATCATATCCTTGATACGGCCCGTCACCTTGAAATATCCATTTTCATCCATCTCTCCCAGGTCACCGGTGTGGAGCCACCCTTCGGCATCAACGGCATTGCGGGTTGCCTCCTCCATCTTGTAGTAGCCTTTCATAATACAGTCACTGCGGGTGACAATCTCTCCCTGGGTATTGGGGGGAAGTTCATCCCCCGTATCCGGGTCGATTATCTTTCCCTCGATGTCCGGCAGCAGACGACCCACGGTAGAGACACGCAGCTGAACGGGATCGTCCCGGCGTGTCATGGTCATAACGGGCGAACACTCGGTCTGGCCGAAGGCGATGACAACTTCCCCGCAATACATCTTTGTTCTTACCTGGTTCATGACCTCAACAGGACAGGGGGCCCCCGCCATGATACCGGTCCTGAGGGAAGACATGTCAAATTTTTCGAAATCGGGATGGTTCAACATGGCAATGAACATGGTGGGCACGCCATTGACAGCAGTACATTTCTCTTTATCAATGGCCTCAAGGGCCGGGCCCGGTTCAAAATAATCGAGAACAACCATGGTGGATCCGTGATAGACAGAATTGAGTGTTGACATGACACAGCCGAAACAGTGAAAGAGAGGCACCTGTATGAGAAGACGGTCATTTTCAGTCATGCCCATGACATCACCCACCATGCGTGCGTTGTTGACAATATTGTAATGGGTAAGCTGAACCCCCTTGGGAAAACCTGTCGTACCAGAGGTGTACTGCATGTTGATGACATCATCACTATCCAGTATTGCCTCCCGGGCATCCAGTTCGTCATCAGTAACCGTATCGGCAAGCCGGGTAATCTCCTCGAAATGAAACATACCGGGCACGTCTTTTCTTTCCCCGGTGTATATCACATTCTTCAACAGGGGAAGGTTTTCTGATGATGTCTCCCCCGGGGGTGATGAATCAAGGCCTTTAATAACATCACGGGCGATATCATAGAAACTGGCATCGCGGTATGCCTCCATCAGCATAAGGGTGGTCGAATCTGACTGCCTGACAATGTACTCCAGTTCATGAGACTTATAGTTGGTATTGACTGTTACCAGTACCCCGCCAATCATGGCAAGGCCGAACTGCATGTAGACCCATTCGGGTATGTTCGTGGTCCAGACACTGACGTGTTCATCTTTTTCGATTCCAAGTGCAAGAAAGCCTTTTGCCACGGTGCGGCATTTTTCATAAAATTCACGGTAATTCTGTCGAATACCGAATTCAGGATAGACCAGCGCTTCATGGTCAGGAAACTGTGAAGCAGTATCTCTTAAGGTCTGTCCGATCGTTTTTTTTACGAAGGCAGACATGACTGAGCTCCTTTTTATGTATTAGTTTTACCCTGATGACGTAAAGTGGCAATTATACCACCTTACGTTAACTGGCAACATTTACCATACATTTGTATCTATGTCAATACAAATTGAATTCTCATATAAAAAGTATCACTAAAAGAGGGATTTTTCCACAAAAAAAGGAAGGGAGCCCCTTTTGTCACGCCACAAAAGCGCCAGGCAGGAAGACTCAGTGTCGAAGCCTCACAGGATGTGAAAAAAGGCTTCGACGCGCGAAAAAGGCGCTCGGCAATAATTTCATTGTAAGACCTCCCCCTCTCCTTTCTACCATTCTCAATGGGAGAGGGGGACCGAGGGGGTGAGGGCATTTTAACTTCCCCCCACACGAACCCTGCAGTCAAGGGCCATGATCCCGCTCCCGTCTTCGAGTATGCGTACCGGGTTCAGGTCGAGTTCCTGTATCTGCGGAAAATCGCCCAGCAGGCATGAGACTCGGTGTATCATGTCAACATACCCCTCAACATCAACAGCTGTTTTGCCCCGGGCACCTTTCAGTATTGAATATGATTTCAACTTTTCAACATTTACCCTGATCTCATCAAAACTCGAAGGGGCAAGAAGAGACTTCACGTCCCTGAAAACCTCGATATAAATTCCGCCGTAGCCGAAAAACACCACGGGCCCGAATGAGGCATCTCTTGAGCCGCCGATAAACATGTCGTGACCATCACCCGCCATTGCCATGACACGGACACCGTCAAAACGCGCCCCCGCCTTGTAGGCCTCGAGGTTGTTCTTTATGGCATCAAAATTTTTCTTCACCCCGTCAGCATCGGTTACACCCACAACGACGCCACCCGCGTCTGACTTGTGCAGAGCGTCAGGTGAGACAACCTTCATGACAACGGGAAAACCGATCTCCTCCGCAGCGGCGGCCGCCTCATCGGCTGTCGCGGCAGTGCGGTCCGGGGCGGTCTTTATTCCATAGGCGGCACAAAGTTCAAGGGCATCTTCTCCCGTATCACCGGGATGGGCCTCGATCCATGCGGCGGCCTTGTCACGGTCCACCCCTTCAGCGGCATCGGCATAAAAGGGGCCTTCTTCTTTGCGGGCAAAAAAGTCTCTCTGCCGCCTGAAGGCCATGATCATCTCCTCGGGGGTATTGAAAATGGGAATATGAATATTCTGCTTAATGCGTGAAATGGTACGTGACAGGCCAAAAATACAGTTCCCCATGGGCTTGCCCGATGAGAGAACACCGCCGATTGCCTCCTTTGAAAGGTCCGTCTGAAACATGCGGGTAAAAACGTCTTCACCCCGCGGCATGTGGGGCCACTGGCTCACGTAAACAGCACCGTCGACATTCTCATTATGCATCACCGAATAAAAAATATGCTTGTACATATCGATGTCATAGATATCTCCCATATCCAGGGGATTGGAAAAATTAATAACACCGGCATTTGAAAACTTCTGCAGGTCACGGTAAAAACCTTCCCCGGGATCAGCAAACTCAAAGCCGTGTTTCTCGCAAAAATCCGCCATCATAACGCTGAAACCCCCTGCGGGGCTCATAACCATAAGGCGGTTTCCCCTCAGGGGGGGAAGATTAAAGGCCTTCGCAACAGAGATAAAATCGGCATAGTTAAAAATCCTTATGATGCCGGCACGTTCAAAGGCTGAATCAACGATCTCATCGTTATTGGAAAGGGCACCGGTATGACTCATGGCAGCCTTTCTCCCCGCCTCGCTCGTATTGGCCTTGAGAATAATAACGGGCTTGTCGATCTTCTCCGCCACCTCGATGAGTTCACGCCCCCGGGGGATCGATTCAAGGTACATACCGATGACCCGCGTCGCCGGGTCTCGTCCAAAATATTCCAGGACCTCCACCTCGTCGACATCGAGCTTGTTACCGATACTGGCAAATTTCGCCATACCGATATTCTCATCGGTCATCAGGTTCCAGAGCATCAGGCCCACGCCGCCGCTCTGACTGATAATGGAGAACCCTCCCGCGGGAGGCGGATAAGAAGGCACAAAGGGAACACAGAGACCGTTGGCGGTATTGGCAACAGTCACGGCATTGGGACCGATAAAGCGCACCCCGTATTCAAAGGCGAGGGAGACACACTGCTCAGCCAGTTTGACACCCTCGTCACCCAGCTCGTTGAAACCGCCGGCGGGAATGGCCATCCAGGGAACCCCCTTTTTGCCGCAGTCCTCGATAACAGACGGCATGAAACGGGCAGGCACCAGTGCCACCACCAGGTCAGGAATTATGGGCAGGTCCTTCACGTGATGGTATATGCGGATACCATCCACGTTGGTATCATTTCCCGATGGGCTGACCCCCAGGATTCTGCCCCGGTATCCCCAGCGGATAAGGTTTTCAAGTATCAGGCGGGGGATATTCCCCTTTTTGGACGAAAGGCCATATATGGCAATCGATTCAGGATAGAAAAGCTTTTCCATCGTCTCCTCCCTTCATATAAAATTCCCTCTTAACATAATCAATCAGCCATGGCCTCTCCTGTCATCCCTTTTTTATTTTTTGAATGATCTCCATCCCCTGAAAGGCCTGTGCAATAATTTTCCGTTGAAAGCGCTTTCGCGCCTTCCACGGAAAATTAACGCCTTCAACAAAACGCATGCGATGAAAAAATATTTCTATTGACGCTGATGACAGACAAAATTACAATATAAACCCTCAAATGGAGACACCATTTCATGGAAGATTTTATCATACACCGCATCCAGGGCTACATCTCCCGCATGTTTCTCATTGAATACGATGACAGGATGCTCCTCATTGACAGCGGCAGCCGAAATGACGTTGCGCGCCTTCACCGTTTCTGCAGGGAAAAACTGAAAAGGCCCATGTCTGACATCACCCTCTGCGTTGTTACCCATATCCACCCTGACCACGCGGGCGGTGCAAAGGTACTGAAAAAAAAATTTGGCATACCCCTGGCGGCACACCGTGACATTGACAGGTGGTACAGGGGGCCCACGGGATCACTGCAGCATATCATCGACATTATCATGGCACAGTCAATGCGGTCCCTCCAGGGCAGAAGGCTCAGGCGTGCATGGTACAGCAAGAAACTCCGCCCTGACACAATTCTCGATGACGGCGACAGGCTCCCGGGATTTCCCGCCTGGGAAGCATTGCACATACCGGGGCATACCCTTCATGACATTGCCATTTATCACAGTGAAAAGAAAATACTCTATGCAGCCGATGCCGTTATAAGCGAAAGGGGGAAGTTTTTACCCCCCATACCGGTATTTTTCCGCGGGAAAATGAGACAATCCTATGACAAAATGGGAGCACTTTCCCCGCGGCAGGTCCTTACCGCCCACGGCGACGATATCGATGAATCTGATCTCACAGACCTCTTTGCCGTCATGAAGGAAAAACTCAAAGTTCCCGGGAACATCATGACCCGAACCGCCTACTCTGTATCAATTTTCGCTTCCCCGGTCTGGAAAGGCGCCCTGAAGAATTTTATTTCACGAAAAGAAAAATTGAACAAAAAGAAAAATGGTACCGGCAGGCAGGAGCACATCCCGCCGGAAAAATCTCGCAAAAAATCCAATGGTAAACCTGATGAAAAATAAAGAACGCATCGTAACCTGCAAAAACTGCGGCGCAGCAGTTTCACTCTCAGAATCACTCTGCCGCTACTGCAATACCCCCATCGAGGCAAAACGCAGCCTTTCAGACGATGAAAAGGAAAAACTGGCCGCTGTCATCAATGCCATGGAAGATGTTTTGAATTCAAACTCGGGAAACTCCTGGCTCACGGGACTCAGTTTTCTCATACTCTCAGGACTTGCCGTGGGTCTCTACTTCCTTTTTACTTCCCTTCTCTCTTCAACAGTACAGATCATCATTCTCAGTATTATTTCCGGTGCAATACTTTTTCTTTTCTTCGGGTTTATTATCACCGTTACAGACAACAACGAATACCGTCATATCTATGAAGATGACGTGAGGCTGCGCATAGAGGATTACCTGAATGAAAAAAACATTTCACGCTACCAGTTCGACGCCCTTGCGGACAAAAAACTTCCCCCCAAAGCAATACTGCGAAGATTCCTCTTTATGAAGCAGCCCCCGGCAACCCGTCACAAAGACCACTAAAAATACCTGTCCTTTCTCATGCCGCCTCCTGCCGGGGATACCGCATGCAATAGAAATTTTTTCACTGATAATACCAGAAATAAACAGCTGCGCCGCGGCAATTACTGTGCCGCACGTGCCTTTGCCGCCTCAATCAGTTCTACAAGAGAAGAAACCTTTGTGCGTGACGGCGCGAAAATTTTTTCCTGTTCTTCTGCAGAATAATTATCATCAATAAACGAGGAAATATCGATTCTTTCGAACCAGCAGTCCTTAATCTTCCCGCAGGGGAGCCCCCCCTTCATGGAACGGCAATAGGTAAAGGGGACCTGGTGTCCCAGCATGCGGCAATAGCCTTTTTCATTATCAAACTTTTCAATAGCCATAGATTCCTCTTTCTGTAACATTCAAGAAAGATATCCGCGGGCGGTTTTGACCACCCGCGGATAAAAGCGTAACTCTATTCTCAATGGCAGTCCATTACCATTTTCCAGTTTTGTTCTCAGCAGCAGCAGGATGTTCTCTGACGACTTCCAGGGATTCTTCTATTTCATCCACGGAGAGTTCGTGGTCACTGAGGGCGCCTGCCATGAATCTCTCGTAACCGTAGAGATCCATAAGGCCGTGTCCGCTGAGATTGAAAAGAATTGTCTTTTCCTTTCCTTCTTCTTTTGCCTCTTTTGCCTTGCGAATAACCCCCGCGATGGCATGACTTGTTTCAGGCGCAACGATAATGCCCTCGGTACGGGCAAAAAGAAGCGCCGCCTGGTAACACTCAAGCTGCTGAAGCGACATGGGCGTGTGGAGCCCTTCCACAACAGCCTGTGAGACAAGGGGCGCCATGCCGTGATAGCGGAGTCCCCCCGCATGTATGGGTGCCGGCACAAAGGCGTGACCAAGGCTGTACATGGGAAGAAGAGGCGTCATTTTGGCGATATCGCCATGATCATAGACAAAGGGGGCCTTTGTCAGCGTGGGGCACGACGCGGGCTCCACGGGGATAATCTCGATATCTGAACCGGCGATCTTGTCACTGGTAAAGGGAAAGGCGAGACCGGCGAAGTTACTTCCGCCACCGGCACAGCCGATAACGGTATCGACCTTTTTAACACCGATTTTCTCCAGCTGTTTTTTCGCCTCGAGACCGATAATGGTCTGATGCAGCATGACATGATTGAGAACTGACCCCAGGGCATAGCGTGTTTCCCCGGATGTATCGGTGACCGCCGCTTCTACCGCTTCACTGATGGCGATACCGAGGCTTCCCGGCGTATCTGGATGCTGAGCCAGTACATCCCTGCCCGCCTGGGTTTCATTGCTGGGGCTGGGTATACACTTCCCCCCCCATGTCTCCATCATAACCTTTCGAAAGGGCTTCTGGTCAAAGCTGATGCGCACCATAAAAACCTTGCACTCCAGGCCCACAAGGGCACAGGCAAATGAAAGGGCGCTTCCCCACTGTCCCGCACCGGTTTCAGTGGTAAGGCGCTTGATGCCGAACTCCTTGTTGTACCATGCCTGAGCAACCGCGGTATTGGGCTTGTGACTTCCCGCGGGAGAAACCGACTCGTTCTTGAAATATATCTTTGCAGGCGTATCGAGGTAGCGTTCCAGGGCAGTGGCACGCTGCAGGGGTGAGGGACGCCAGCGGTAGAGAAGCTCAAGGACAGGTTCAGGGATATCAATCCACCGGTCGGTACTGACTTCCTGCTCTATCAGATTCATGGGGAAAACCGGCTCGAGCTGTTCAGGTGAGACAGGGTTACCGTCAGGCCCCAGGGGCGGCAGCATTGGTGACGGCAGGTCAGCCGCCAGGTTATACCATTGCCGGGGCATTTCATCTTCATTTAAAAATACCTTACGCATAATGAAAGTCTCCTTTATCTTTATTAGACCTGCTGCTCAACGGGTGGAGAGTAAGGTGTCCGCCCCGCTGATGTCGGTGCGAAAGCACGCTTTTCCGGATTTGCGGCAGGTTTATTTTTCATTCCCCCATTACAGGCGGCATGAAAAAAGAAATACCGGCAGTACATGCAGTCTCTGGCATTGAGAATAGTCCGGCATGTTTCTATCAATAGAAACGATTCTTTATATAGAAACATATTTTTATCCCTCTATTTGTCAATACTTTTTAATTATTTTTTCTTGCGAAAATCAGGGTACCCGCCCAAGAATGGTATACATACAGGCAATAGCCAACAAAACTGACAGGAAAAATATAAAATATGCCATTTCGCTCTTATTATTCAGCATTTCTCATTCTCATCATGGTTCTCTTCAGCGGCAGCGGCTGTACAGAGGAGCCTTCACTGCGTCTCTCCTTTACCGGTGATATCATTATGCACATCCCGGTAAAAACCGCGGCGCGCCAGAACCGCAAAATCGATAAGAAAAACCGAAAAAGCCTCAACAACAACGGCTTCGACTTCCTTTTTAAAAACATACAAAAACACCTTGCCGGTTCAGATATCGTACAGGGCAACATGGAATTTCCCGTTGCCCCCCCCTACACCAGCAAACCGCGCATTTTCAATGCCCCCCCCTCCGTTCTCGATGCGCTGAAAAAAACAGGCTTTACCATGATGTCCCTGGCAAACAACCACATGCTCGACCAGGGAAGCCGGGGAGTAAGGGCCACCATCGACCATGTTGAAAAGGCGGGTCTTGATTTTATTGGCGCCCACCGTACCGAAGCGGAGGCACGCCGGGGAATCGTTATTGAAAAGAAAAATATCCGTGTCGGTTTTCTCGCCTGCACAGGCGTTTCCAACTACCCCATTCCAAAAAGAAAAAATTACCACATCAACTGGTTCTACCATAAAGAAAAAATACTCGATGATATCGCCGCCATAAAAAAACGCTGTGATTACCTTGTCATGACTGTTCATGCCGGCGTCGAATATGCTACTCTTCCTTCGCCGAAAGATGCGGCACTGATGAAGGAATACGCAGAGGCGGGAGTGGACCTCATCATTGGCCACCACCCCCATATCATGCAGCCCGTGGAAAAATACCAGCGCCGTAACGGCAGCCATGCCTGGATATTCTACAGCCTGGGCAACTTCATATCAAACCAGAGCAGTACCCACCGCCTGAAAAACTCCAGGCTGAAAACAAGCACACGGGATTCGGTCATCGTCACCTGTACACTGAAACGCGATGATAAAAAAATCATTCCCTCACTGCAGGTGCTCCCCATCATAACCTATAACTGGCGGGACAGAAAAACCTGGCGCCGTACCATACAGACATGGAGTATTGACGACTTCAGGGCCCGTTGCGAAAAGGGGAACTTTTCCCAAAAAGAACAGATAAAAATGAAAAAAATTGTAAAAAGCCTTGAATCACGGGTGGCGGCACTGCATTATATAATTAATGGTGCAGGCCAAAATGGAAAAATCACTATTACTACTCTAAAAAAAAGGACAGCCAACTGATGACAGAAAACTTCACGGTCAATACACGAATAAGTTTCGGGCACGAAATATTCGATCTCGAGGGGGACATCGAGCGTGACGATCTTATCCGTATCGAAAACATCATCAAGCGCGCTATCCAGGAGAACACCCGGGTAATCCTCAACATGGAAAAGGTCGCCTACATCAGCGGTACCGCCATCGCCTATCTCATCAAGATGAAAAAAGACCTGCATGTAACCATGCTTATCATGGGAGCAGATGAAAAACTGATGAATGCCTTTTTTCAGAATAATGCCACGAAACTCTTCGATTTTATTAAGAATGAAAAATCCCTTGTAGCAAAAGAACGATCCCGCGAACTCGAAGATATCCTCAACGATCCTGGAGAGAGCTGAAAATTTCCGCCGCCCCGGCGGAGATATGCCCTGACGTTACAACATCAGAAAAAAGGTCACTGTTACCGCTCAGAGCCATGAGGGGAAGGAGTTCACGCGCCATCCCGGGGGGCATGATTTTTTCATCGACTGCCCTGAATGCATCACTGCAAAGGCCTTCGAGGAGACAGTTAAAATCCCCTTCGTCAACAATGACCTCACCGGTATGATTATAGATGGGCATCTCCGCGTCGAGTTGTATCACCCTTTCGCCATCTTTCAGGCTCACCTGAAGGCTGTTTCCCATACCGTCGGCATCACGTATTTCGATGATGGCAACGTCACGCTCAGACAGTCCAAGAAGGGAGACCATGCGCGCCTTCTGTCTTTTGGCCAGTTCAGGGCTGATGCCGGCAAAAAAAATGCGCCCCCCCGCAATTACCGGGTCCTTTAATAGAAAGGGGCTTTGAATTTTTCGCGCCTCAGCGGGATAGATGCGGGCTTCGGCACTTCCCCCGCCGGAGCCGTAAAAGCCGAAACGCTGCAGCAGCATACTGCTGTAGAGACCCATCTGTTCAGAATAATCATTAAGGCTTTCGCGAATGAAGGAAGTAGGACGTGACAGTCCGCAGTGACTCACACCGCGGCAGTGGATCACGGTACGAAATGTACGGCGGTAACACCAGGGTGTAAGAAAGAGTACCATCTCCACGAAAGAAGAGAACCGGCCGCTTTCAACTTCCAGCTGATACTCTTTACATGATCCGGGATGAAAAATGATATCCTCACCGGCGGCAGAAAACTCTCCCAGCCCTGAGGCGTCGCAGAGGGTCACGATATCCTCGTAAAGGGGAAGATACTTCGGGTACGCCGAAAGAAATGAACCGGCACGGGCAACGCGCAGCGGCTTTGCACCCGCAAGGGCAAGCGCCCATGTCTGCCGCAGAAGAACCCAGTCGAGATCAGGGAAATCCGCGGTGATAATGGTCATGACTGCGCCTTTCTCTCCATGTAGGGGCGCAGAACCTCGGGTATGGTGATGGTTCCGTCGGCGTTCTGAAAATTTTCCATGATGGCAGCAAGGGTACGCCCCGCGGCAAGCCCTGAACCGTTGAGGGTGTGAAGGTACGCGGCCTTCCCTCCCTTTTCTGCGCGGTAACGGATACGGGCGCGGCGCGCCTGGTAATCGAGAAAATTCGAGCATGAAGATATCTCGAGATAACGGTCAAGGCCCGGCATCCATACCTCGAGGTCATAGGTCCTGGCAGACGACGCGGAGGTATCACCGCTGCAGAGAAGAACCTTGCGGTAATGAAGATTGAGACGTTTAAGGACTTCCTCGGCGTTGGCGGTCAGTTTTTCAAGTTCATCAAAACTCGTTGCGGGATCAACGAACTTTACCAGCTCCACCTTCTGGAACTGGTGAACCCTCACGAGGCCGCGGGTGTCTTTTCCCGCGGCACCGGCTTCTCGACGAAAACATGATGACTGCATGGTAACATGAATGGGAAGGTCTTCTCCCTCGATGATTTCATCACGGTAGAGATTCGTCAGGGGCACCTCTGCCGTGGGGATCAGGGAGAGGCCATCGCGTTCCATGCGGTAGTACTCGTCCTGAAATTTCGGGTACTGACCGGTTCCGATCATGCTTTCGTCGTTAACGATGAAGGGGCCGAAAATTTCAGTGTAGCCATGCTCCCCCGTGTGAAGGTCGAGCATAAAATTTATAATGGCACGTTCAAGCTGTGCCGCCAGTCCCCGGTAGACGTAGAACCGGGCGCCGGCCAGTTTCACACCCCGCTCAAAGTCGAGGATACCTGTTTCAGTACCGATCTCGTAATGGGGTCTCGGCTCAAAATCGAATTTCGGTTTTTCGCCCCATTCGTAAACGGTTTCATTATCGTTTTCGTCAGCGCCGGTGGGAACAGATTCATCAAGGATATTGGGTATGGAGAGATGCATGTCATTGTAACTCTCGTTGAGGGCATTGAGCCTTTCATCGAGAGATTTTATCTCGTCACCGATGCCGGCGACTTCTTTCATGACACCTGATGCGTCTTCGCCCTTCGATTTCAGGGCACCGATCTGTTTCGAGACACGGTTGCGTTTTTCCCGCAGTTCATCGGTGCGGGTAATCAGTTCACGGCGTTCCTCGTCGACCTTTTTAAGTTCGTCGACATCAACAGCCTTTTCCATGTGGCGGCGTGTCAGCAGTTCACGGATGCCCTCGATATCTTCACGAATAATCCTTGGATCTATCATATGCCTCTCCCTTGCGGTTTGTGGGTGGACATTAATGATGAATTCTTCTCATTTTGTCAAGAGTATTGAGTGAAATTGATAAAGGGCAAGAATACACACCAGTGCATTAAAACCGGGAATGACAACGAGGAGAGATTTCGGCATGGTACAGGAATCAAGGAGGCAGGTAATGCTGGCAATGCTGACAGCAACATCCAGAACGATTATGTAGAGAAGCATAAACAGTTTCTGAAAGGCCGATTTCTTTATTTTGGAAAAACCGTGAAACAGGGAAAGGAGAAGCCCCACCCCGAATAAAGAGATTAATAAAATAAAGGGCTTGAATATTTTCAAGCCCTTTGATCATTGTGGGGTGTTGAAGATTGGTCAGGGACGGAATCGAACCGCCGACACGGGGATTTTCAGTCCCCTGCTCTAC
>CAZHNW010000039.1:0-33868 GCA_964534225.1 uncultured Leptospirales bacterium
ATAATTTAGTCAATTAATCTCTTGACTTTCTCTTAGAAAATCCCCACCCTCATTTATTCATCATAGGGATGAGCGTCAGTGTTTTCTTTGTGGCTTTTATTATACCTCTATTGATTTGAATACAAAAAGGGTAATTATTTATGGATTATTTTTCTGTAATTATGGTTGCTGTAGCCCTTGCCATGGATGCTTTTTCGGTTTCTATTTCATGCGGCATGGTTATTAGCAGGCCGGACAGTGGCCATTATTTTCGTCTTGCCTTCAGTTTCGGTTTTTTTCAGTTCATTATGCCCATTATCGGCTATGGTGCCGGTTTCCATCTTGAAAAGTATATCTGCGCCTTTGATCACTGGATCGCTTTCGGTCTTCTTCTCTTTAGCGGCCTCAAGATGTACCATGAGGCGTTTCAGCAGAAAGAGGAGGATGCCTGCAGGGATCCTTCCCGTGGTGCCCGCCTTTTACTTCTTGCCATTGCCACCAGTATCGATGCCCTTGCAGTGGGTTTTTCCATTGGAGTCCTGGGGGGGGCCATTCTTTTTCCCAGTGTAATCATAGGCCTGGTATGCGCCCTTTTTTCAGTTATTGGTGTTGCCCTTGGTAACCATGCCAGCCGCTATGTGGGCAGGGGCGGCGAGCTTATTGGTGGAACCATGCTGATTCTGATCGGCACAAAAATACTCCTGGAACATCTCGGGTACCTGTAAATTTTATATTAACTCGGTTTGGGGAACAATACATCAATGAAGGTGCGAAAGCGCTTTCGCACCTTCATTGATGTATTGCCTGTCAGAGCAGGGATGGAGCCGAAGGGGAATAGTTTAAAGTTTTCTAAAATACTGTAATTTTTTTAAATTAATGGAACCCGCTGCGGGGGGTGAGGGTCTCACGGGGCAAACAACAAGAGAAAGTAAAAGGAGCATACACAATGAAGAAAAGAATGAAAACAGGAGCAGTTGCAGCTTTTCTTGTGGGCATCATGGCCCTTTCTGCCGGTGATCTTTTTGCCCGTGGCTGGGGACGTGGAGATGGACCGCGTAATGGTTATGGACGGCATCACCGCGGACCGGGGGGTCCGGGACACCATTTCAGGGGACTTGATTTCCTCAAGGTTGAACTGGGTCTTTCAGACAAACAGGTTCTCCAGATTTTTGACCTGCACCAGAAGTATGACAGGCAGTTTTTTTTGAACAGGAATAATGTTCAAAAGATGCTTGAGTTGCGGGCGGAAAAGCATAAGGAAATCAAAAAAGTTCTCACTCCCAACCAGGCAAAAAAGTTTGACGCCATGTTTTTGCGGTGCGGTCCCCGGGGCCGATGGGGCCATAATGGCTTTCGACGCGGGTATGGACGTTAGAGAAACAATTATGTCAGCCGGCGCGTTGTCGCCGGCTGAAGATTTCCGGCAGGTAAAATAAATTGCGGTATTTATATAAACAGGATAGAATACGATATAAAGAAGAGCAAACATGAAGAGAAGAAAGGAAGAGGCATAATGAAAAAATTTCTATGTATGCTGATAACAGCGGGAGCATTGATTCTGAATACCGAAAATGGAATAGCATACAGGGGGAGGCCGGGACCGCCACCAGGAATGGGTCCCCGTCATCACGGCCCCTTCTTTGGTGATGTGGAAAGAATGAAGGAGATGCTCAATCTCTCTGATGGCCAGGTTAAACGTATCAGGAATATTAATGCCCGTTTCAGGAAAGAATCCCGTTCATGGGACGAAAAGCTCAGGCCCCAGCTGAATACCCTGAGATCACTTTTAATGAAGGAAAAATACAGTATCCCTGCTGTGCGGGCGCAGCTGCGAAAAATATCTGACATTGAAATCGAACTGAAAATACTGCAGATCCGTCACCGGAGGGAGCTGCGTAATATACTGACGCCGGCGCAGAGACAGGAGCTTCGCCGGGAAATGAGGGAAATGCGCCGCCGGCATCACCATCGTCGTGGAGGACGGGGCCGTGGCTGGAGGAAGCACAGGTTCAATGACTGACAGGGAGTTTACAGAGATTGTTCAGGAAACGAAAGGTATCGTCCTTTCCGCAATCGAAAAGCATCTTGACAGCCGTTTTTTTCATGCTATAGATGATGTGGCGCAGGAGACATACCTGCGGGCCTTCCGCAGTCTGAAAAAAAAAGGCTTTCGCGGAGACAGCTCCATAAGTACATGGCTTTATACCATTGCGCGAAACGAATCATACCGCATGAACCGCAGGCTCGGCAGGGAGTCAGATAAGACAAAGCGGAAGATGCAGGAAGCCTCGGAGGGTGAGGCTGTGGCTGTCTATGAATATGATGTCGATATTGTTCTACTGCGGGAATCCATCGACAGGCTGCCTGAAAAATACCGCAGTGTCATGGCCCTGGTGGCAGAGGGGCACTCAATAGATGAGATATCGAAAAAGCTCGATATCCGATCCGGCACCGTTAAGTCCCGCACATCACGGGGCCGGGAGATGCTGCAGAAACTGATGCAGGGAGGTACGTCATGAAGAATAAAAACAGTGAACTGATGAGACGTGAAATCGAAGAGCGCATGGCCAGTGACCTCTGGAGTCACCGCATTGCATCAGGGGTTATGAGAAAACGCCAGAGGCGGCAGCGCATTATTTATTCAGCCTCAAGTCTTGCCACGGCAGCGCTGGTGGTTTTTACAGTTCTTTTTACCCTGCGTGACAGTACCGCACCGGCGAACCATTACTCTGATTTTATTACACTCCAGGTGCAGGGCACTCACAATGCATCCCTGCAGGAGGATGTCATCATGACATCAGCCGGCAGTGAGAGTTCAACGGGGGTGCTTCTTTCGGATAAAGTTGACGAAGTGATTGAGGATACAGTTCTATTGAGATGATTTTTTCGTGGCGTCGCATACTTGGCCTCGGCCTTGTTCTCGGTCTCATTTTTTCAGGGGGGGAAGTTAACCTCTTCGCCTGGGAGGAGATCTGGTACCTGAAGAATTCACTGAGGAAGGCCAGAAAACCCTCAAAGGAGACCTGGCCCTCTGAGGAGATTTACCTGAAGGATAAGGCTGTGTTCTGCACCGGCACAGGGAAGGCCGCCAGGGTCAACAATCGGGCAGCGGAACTGATTCTAAAAGGTGAATACCGGAAGGCGGAAAAAATACTCGACGCCGCATTGAAGGAACGCTCCCTTTTTTTTCCTTTCCGGTATAATCTCGGTGTCTGTCACCTTTATCACAACGAACTGAAACTCTCCCACCTCCATTTTACCAAGGCGCGCCAGGCAATACCGGTCTACTGGATAAGCTACATGCAGCTGGGATATATCTATGAACGCTGGAACAGGGACGCGGAAGCTGTTGAATCCTTCCGTCAGGCACTGCGCCTGAACAAAAGGGACATTAATATATATGTCCGTATTGGGGATATTTTTTTTAAGCGGAATCAGCTCGAGATGGCGCGCAAGTACTACGATGCCTCCCTGAAACTCGAGCACCGTTATCCCAATGGTCTCCTGGGGCTGGCAAAGATAGACTTCAGGCGCGGAAAATATCTCAGGGCCATCAATCGTCTCAAAACCATTAATACCCGTCGGCCCTATGACAGGGCCCTGCATTATTATTATGGCGAAGCGGCATTCAAGCTCCGGGATTATAAAAAGGCTGCTGAACAGTATCGTATTCTTCTAAAGTATAAAAACGACAGGTTTTTTCTTACCACCTCGCCGGTACTGATTAAACATAAACTCTATGTATCCTCCCAGTTCGTTCGTTGAATTTTCTATTTTCTTCTTGAAAAATTAATTATTTCTGCTTGAGTAACAGCTATCCGGTTCAGCTATTCTACGAGAATACTATGTCCAGCGATTTTGCCGGATCCGGGGAGCCTTTCCGGGGATAGGGAGAACCTGTTGTTTTCTCCCGGCCTCTGGTTCTCTTTGTAATAAATATCAAAGGGGTTAATCTACATTGAAACAAACAAAAAGTTTTTTAAGCTCTCTTTTTTTCTGTACCCTTGTTTTGGCCATCGTTTTATCTCCTGGAGATGGTACTGCTGACGCGGCGGATATCTACGGGAAAATAATGGCAAGGAAAGAAATCCGTATTGGTATTGCCCAGCATTATCCTCCCCTCAATTTCAAAGGGGGCAAATCAGGTGTGGAGATGGAAATGGCCCGGGAACTGGGAAGATTTCTTGGTGTAAAGGTCAAAATGGTAAAGCTCCCTGTCGCGGAATATGTTCCGGCACTGAAAACCAACAGGGTTGATATCATCATGGCGGGGTTTTCCCGCAACCTGAAACGGGGAAAGGTGATATGGTTCTCCAAACCCTATGTAACGGTAACGCCGGCAGTCCTTGTACGTAAAAATGCACTTCCCCAGCAGCGTTTTGGTGACGAATTCGAGGAGCGACGTATACAGACAATCTGGGACTTGAAAAACCTGCGCCGTTTTTCATTTTCTGTTAAAAGAGGTTCCGCCTATATCGAGCTTCTGAGAGAACATTTCCCCAATGCAAAGCGTGTCCTTGTTAAAAATGACAATGAAGGATTAATGACACTTCAGAAGGGAGTCGTTCAAGGTTTTGTTCATGACAGCCTTTACATGAAATACCTGTACGGGACCAGCGCTTCCCTCAGGGGGCAATACCGTCTCCTTTCCGGGGGAAAACAGACAGAAAAGCTCTGCATCGGCCTTCCCTTCGGGGATATGGTGTTGAAAACCCAGATCGATCTTTTTATTGATGAGATGATTCGCACAGGAAAAATAAATGCCTGGCTCACGACCTATTCTGCAAAATAAGAGAGAAGAAAATGAAAGCAATGAAATATAGAATACTAACAGTTTTTTCCCTGGTATTTATTCTGGCAGGGGCTCTTTCTGCGGGGACCATTGACCCCCTTCTTGAGCGTCTTGATATATCCGGTTTTCTGCGTATGCGGGCCTGGTATTTCGGGAGCAGTACCTTTATGGACGGCAATTTTCCCGGAGGCACCTACGAGCAGGCCAACTACGAAGATGTATTTTTCAGGAACAGGTTTCACCTGAAGGTTCTGCCCAACCTTGAAGTGCGAACTGTTTTTGATATCAGCGCAAAGTTTGGTGCTGAGGATTTTGCTATAGGCAATGGAGGGACAAATATAATTACCCGCAACGTCTATGCTCTGTTCCGTCCCATGAAAGAGGCGGAGCTTGCCCTGGGCCTGATGCCCTTTTCTCTGCCCGGTGGCTATATTCTTGCACTGGATGCAACGGGTATTCGTTACAGCCACAACCTTCTGCGTAAACGCCTCAAGCTTTCCGCCTCTTTTATACGCGCCTTTGATGACGCTGACACGATTCTCAGTTCAGACACGGATAACCCTGATTACGCAGATGACAATATCTGGATCGCTGAAGGAAAGATTACCTTTCTCGAAGGGCTGACTACAGATGCCTATTATGTCGGGCAATATGATAATTTTACATCAGATGATGATGATCCTGATACCGATGATGATGGGCGGCATGTAAATCTCCACTGGATTGGTCTTAGTAACAGTTATACCAGTGGGCCATTTACTTTTAAACTGGGGGGGATTTTAAATTTCGGGGAAGTTAAAACACGTTCTATAAACAGCGATCCTTTTGTAAAAACCGATATTATTGCGGGCCTCTGGGAAGTCTCCCTTGAGTATACCTGGAGAAGCCTGAAGGTCGCCCTTGTTCATGAAGGAGCCACGGGGGATCCCGCCTCTGCCGATGATGAGCATTCTTTTCAGGATATCAAGGCATCGCACGGCTTCAGCTTTATTGTTGTCGACAACACAGGCGGTCTTGCCGTGCGGGGAAGTGGAGAGTCAACATGGTACGGTCTCTGTGGGCAGGGCCTGAAGCTGTACTATATTCTTTTTGATGCGGTGACGACCCGTTTCGGCTATTATCATTTCAGGACCCTGGAAAAGGTTTCAACGGGCAGTGGATCATCCTCCTGGTATGGTGACGAGGTGAACCTTTCCGGTGAGTACCGCTACCGTGAAGCCCTTTCTGTTTTTCTGACAGCGGGGATCTTCATCCCACAGGGTGCTTACCGGACAGTGACCGGGCATGATGACAAGGGGGCCATTGTCGAGGTCATGCTGGGAACAAAGATTTCCTACTGACAGGGCAAGTCAGGAAGTGAGCCTTATTCTATGATGAGGCGCGATATCTCCACCTTGTAGAGGTTGTAAACGTTGGAGAGCATCTTGCGCACATTACGGTTCATTTCCCGGTCTGTTGAACGTCGCTGGACATAGCGTTCTATTTCGTCAAGCTGCTGCTGCAGCTTGTTGCCAATATTTTCAAGGTCACGGGTGATGGCAACGGAGGAGCTTGACCGTGCCCCCCGTTTCAACTTTTTTATTTCTTCTGCAAGACGCGCCTCCAGTTCCTCTCTCTGCTCCTTCTCCGAGTTGATGCGTCCCAGGAGGTCTTCGACCTCGTTTTTGAAATTGATGGCGGAGAGTATCTCGTAGTGGTTTACGATGGAAACAGTTTCTGAAAATATCAGTTCAGAAATATTCTTTGTAGAGAACGAATTGCTCACAAGATCACAGGTTCGCTGGTCTATCATAACACGGTTTGAAAGGGGCAGGGTTTTAATGGCATCAAAGAGATAGCCGGGATATGCGATGAGTTCATCACCAAGAATACTTCCAATGACGGTGACGATCTGATTGGTGATGTTGATTCTCTGTTCATAGGCGCTTTTCAGGCGCAGATTGTTCAGGTTGTCAGATACCCGTGTCGATGTCTGCAGGGCCTCAAGGGGGGTTTTGAAAAAGGCAATGATACGGTTATGGGTGAGAAGGCTGACGGTTCCTCCCCCCTGTTCAATGGAAGAGGCAATAACTGATTTTATTCTCAGGTTTCTCGTTATTCTCTCCGGCAGTGTCAGGCGGGTATCTGTATTTTCAGAATCAAGGATGTCAATGGAGAGGATGGTGATTTCTTCTTTAGTAAGGTTTTCAATAATGATAATCCGGGGATTTGCTTCGGTTTCACTGAGGTCATCAAAGTCAGGGGCTTCGAACTTCCTGAATATATTGACAATAAATCCATCTATCTCTTTCAGTTCTTCTTCCTGGAGATTTTCGAGAACAGAGATGATGTCGTCCATCATGCCGTATTCTTCCCTCAGGAGAGAAACAAGAAAAAATGAAAATTCTATCGACTGGAGTGCCCCGAGAATGGTGAGAATGTCTCGCTGGATATTTTTGTTCTTGATGACAAGCATTTCCCTGATTGACCTGAGGGCATTGGTGTCGCCGAGTTGTATGAGAAAGAGGCAGGCATAGATACGCACGCGGATGCCGGGATCCTTCAGGTATTCCTGGAGCATGCGTATGATGTGCCTCTTGTTGTAATCACTGGTCTGTGAAAGGATGTCTCCAATGGCGCGAATGATACTGTCCTTTACCTCGTTGTCCTTTATGCGGTAGAAGAGCTTGTCAAGGTATTCTATATCTCCATCGAAACCGCATTTACCGAGACCGAGTAACGCGGGAATTAAAATTTCTTTTTTATTGCTGTTAACGATAATTTTTTTCAGCAGCTGGTTGGCTGTAGCGTTTCCCCTGATTTCGCGCTCAAGGATAATGTTCAGGGTGGTTATTACCTGTTCCGTGTCTTCTTCCGCATGGGCCTGTAGAAATTCAAAGAGTATGTTAAGGGAGCGCTGCTCTGTGTAGAGGGAGATGAACCTGAGGGCTTCTGTTTTTTCCTCATCATTACCCATGGTAAGCTGGACTTCGATTTCCCCGAGCATGTATGAGTAGTTCAGGTGTGAAAGGGTGATGATAGTCGCATGAAGCAGTGCCGGGTCGGTATATTTTTTCAGGTAGTTGTAGATGTTTACCAGCGGCGATGAGGCATCATTAATGTGGAGGCGTGCAATGATATTGCAGAGACGAATGATACGGCTGCGCAGGTATCGTTTTTCATGGTTGATGTCTTCGAGACGGCCGGCGGAATTCTCCCGTGATTTCTGGTCCTCGTCAAAGAGAACTTCCATCAAATAATAGAGCTGTTCTTTTTCGTCTTCGTTGATATAGGCGACCCAGCGGGATATCTCTTCAAGAAGCTTGTGGGCAGAACGGGGATCCTCACTGGAGAGAGTGGAGACGATGCGCTTTTTCAGTTCAGGTGTCATCCGTTCCAGTATGAAGGTTCGCACTTTTTGTATCGTTTCAGGGTAGCTTTTTTCTACAACATCTTTTATCATGAATTCACGGCGGTAGCTTTCAAAGTAAGTTTCAAGGGTGACCACGATGTAGTTGTAGAGCTTATCCTTGAGGATGTGGTGCTTTCGTTCTTCTCCGATGCCGGTAAAGAACTTTACGAATATTTCAACAATCAGTTCATTGTCCCTTTCAGACTCGGTGGAAAGGGCAATGAGGCTTCTGAAAAGTTTATCCGGGTCTCTCAGTTTTTCAACGTTGTAGATGAGGGTGTAGAGGGTCATGCTGATAAGTTCAGGGTCCCGGGAGGTGAGGGCCTTCATGATGTAGATAAGAAATTCCCGGTGGTTGCATGAGATCATGGCGCTGATATAGGCGATTTTTGTCAGGTTGGAATATTCGTCAAAGCGGGGGGCCATTTTTCCGAGAAGTACCCTGATATCGAGGATAATTTTATCCTCTTCGCGGCCCAGTTCTGAATAGGTGAAGGAGACTCCCTCTTCACTTCGGGTTTCTTTCTGCATTGAGTCAATGAGACGCGAATTGAGTTCATAGAGGGAACGGAAAACATAGTAGCTGAGGGTGTCGTTTTTTCGGCGAAGTATCTCCTCGAATGATGAAACGATGCGAAAGGCTGAGAGGGAGAGTATGGCGTACTCCTGCAGCAGGGGGTGCGGCTCTTCGCTGTTTATCAGGGAGAGGAGGTAATTCAGGACCGTGTCAGAACCGGCACCAATGGTTTTGAGGACGGCGAAGGCCTTTCCGATAATGTGGGGATTGTTTTCAGCGTCTTTGAATTTATCGAGAAAGGAAATAATATCTTCTATGTCCTCGGGACCCCCGTTTTCTTCAAGGTGTGCCAGGATATTCATCATTTCCGCAGGGGAGATCGCCTGTTCCAGCAGGGGTTTCAGGCGCCTGGTAACTTCTTCATCCCTGAAACTCGACAGGATCGATAGAGCACTCTGGCGGATATCCGGCCCCCTTTCGAGTTCATTGAGGAGTATGTTTTTACCAACATCGGTTTTCAGGATGCCAAGGATACGATGAAATGCTATACGCTCATAAGGAGTCAGTTTAAAGTTTCGGCTGATTTCCAGTTTTATTGACTGTAGAAAATTTTTTTCCTGCTGTGCCACTCTTTTCCTCTCTGGCGGTCTGGTTTTTCCCGATAAAAAGAAATCCTACTGCTAAGGCGGATTAATGCAACCAATTTATTGCCTTTCAGTGTGTTATTGGCATCTGCGGTGGGTGCGGCGGGGACACTTCCCCCTATTTTTTATTAATAGAGGGTGAGAGACAGGAAAGCTACGAGGGAAATATTAAAAAAGAATTTGACTCCTGTCTGTAAAAATTGTTATATTATCATCTGGTTTGTTTTGTATTTAATTTTCAGGAGAGGTATATAATGAAACGGTCTATTGCATTAATTGTGTCATTTTTTATGCTTGCTGCCCTTGTATCCTGTGGCGGGGGAAAACAGAAACGGTCGGGTTCCAGTTCAAGTGCCACGACAAAGGTAAAAAACAGGGGACAGGCCACGGGCTATGCAACGATTTTTGACAACGATACGGCCCTTGCCCGGGACAGGGCCACGGGAGACGCAAAAATCAAGCTGGTGAGAAAGATTCTTGGTGAAACAATCAGCGGCACCAGTGTTATGAAAGACTTTGAGATGGTTTCTAATATTGTTAAGGCCAGGTCAATGGGCCTGGTAAAACATGACAGTATTGTTAAACAGTGGCAGGCGGGTAATGAGTATTTCGTTACCATAGAGGGAACAGTCGAAGCTGCTGCTGTTGAGGATGCTATCCAGTCAATTCTGAAAACATACGGGCGTCCAAAATTCATGGTTCTGGTTCAGGAGACTTTCGAGCGTAAGAGAAACATGCCGGGCTTTACCGAAACGGAAATGATCATCCAGGAGCTTATGGGAAATTCAGGGTTCGAATTTGTCGATGCCAGCATGACCCAGGAACTGATGAAGCGTGACAGGCGCCGTATGAACAAGGCCATTCGTGGCCAGGTCAACGATGATGTCCAGGAACTCCTTCTCAATGACGCGGGAGCGGAAGTCATCATTATCGGCACCGCCCAGACAATGGACCAGTCAGCGGCCCTTCGTGCCTATGGCGCGTCAAACATGAAATCAAAGTCCGCCATTGTTCGTCTCAAGGCCATTGATGTGTATACCGGCAGGATACTCGCGGCAATCAGCCGCAACGCCCCGGGGATTCATATTGATTCAACAACCGCTTCTAAAAAGGCCATTGAAAATGTTTTTAAAAAGATTCTCGGGAAAACTGACCGCTATACCAATAAGTTCAAGATGGGTCCCTTCATGAAGACCATCACCCAGAAGTTTGTGAAGGCAGCAAACAACCGTCAGATCAATGTTCTTGTATCAGGTCTCGACTATAACGGGCTGCGTAAGTTCAGGAACAATGTCTCACAGAGGATCCGCGGTGTTCAATCTGTCAACGCTAAAGGTCAGCTCGGTAAGGCAGCGCGTCTTGAGGTCTATTTTGCCGGGAAAACCAACGAGTTCGCAGATGAGTTGATTGCCAAGGCGGGAAATATGGGATTTCAGGTGAAGGTCAAAGAGAGTTATCCTAATAAGCTTGTGTTGTTAGTGGAGCAGAACCAGAATTAGAATTTCTATAAATTAAAAAATCGACAGAAAGAGGGATTGTCCGGAAATAACCGTGGACAATCCCTTTTTTTTTGTATATGCTGTTTTTGAAACACGGGGAGTGACGGCATTGTGAATTATGAGAAAGAAAAGAACAGCAAAAAAGGCTGTGGCGCAGAAATTGCCTCACCGCCTTGAGACACTTCTTGAAAAGAAAAGAAGCCGGGAAAAGGCGGAACAGGTGGAGAAGGTACTGGGCGCGGACCTGTCTCCGGAGGAAAAGATCCTTCTCATTGACAGTATCGATGATGAGAAAAAGACTGTTGAACTTTCAGAGCTTGAAGATAAGAAAAACCTGGCATACCTTCTCAAAAAGGAAAACATACTCACTGCTGAAGAGGCGCGCCGTCTGCGGAAAAATGTAAAACGCACCTTTACGCGGACTTCTCTCTGGGAGTATCTCTTTTTTGAGTACCGTTCACTCTCAGCCTTCTGTCAGGGGTCTTCTTTTATCAGGGCGCAACTCATCCCTCCCCGCGTCGAGTTTGACCGGCATATTGTGAACACTTTTTTTAACCGGATACAGAATGAGGCAGGGGAGCTTGTTTCCTCCCTGCATCTGATCCTTTCCCTTGCCTGGCAGCATTCCACAAAGATGGAATACAATCTCCTGGTACAGCTGGAAAGGCTTTGTAACAGGATCGTTCATTTTAATGTTCACCTTCTTGATCTGCGCAGGGGGAAGATTCTTGAACATATTTCAGGTCTTGAAAAGGATTACATTCTCTGTCATTATAAAAGGCACTACCCTGAAATGATTGTGGCAAAGGTGAAAGAGGTTATCCGGCTGCACCCTGAATTTTCCATGAAGTCTTCGCGCATTGTTACCCTTATTCTTTCTCTTCTTGAAATGCCGGCATCTTCAGCATCACTGGGAGAATTTATTGTCGCAGCAAATAGTGCATGGTCCCGCCGCATGTTGCATTTCAATGACATTGTTTTTGATGAGTATCCCGTGGTAATCAGCAATTTCGATTTTGAATGCAGTGATGAAGTGAAAAAAAATATCGATGCCGCAAAAGAGAAGCTTCTTCGGGAAATGGCCCGTGTCCTTCACGAAAAACAGGAGATGGACCATCTTTCATCATATATTGCGGTAACCGATGAGGGTAATTTTGATTTCACTATTCTTGAAAAATTTTATAATTATTCAGCTTCTCTTCATGGGGGAAGTTTTGATACTGACAGTGAGAACATGCTTCTTTTTGTTATTCGTTTCTATGATGGTTTTTTTGCCTCATGCATGGAGCTTTTGACCGGGACCTGCCAGTGCGGGGAAGGAAGGAAACGCCGTATTTTTTCAGCAGCATATTTTCAGCTTGAAATGGAAAAGATGTACCTGCTGCAACAGCGTCTTGCAAAATATCCCTATTCAATCAAGGAGTTTCCACGAACAGATTTTTCCCGCCTTGTAAAAAAACCGGGAAATGAATCGGGGCCCCGCCGCGAGGCTGCGGGGATAACGCGGGAACTCATGGAACATCTTTCCTCAGTGGTGAAAAAACTGATGCACCTGCTCAGGGGACACAGTGATGATTACGCTGCCTTTGTGGCGGGAGACCCGCGTCCCGTATCAGAGGAAATGGTTCAACAGGGGCATATTGCCATCCCTTATTACCGGGAGACCCTTCAGGGAGAAATTTATTTCAGCGGTATGACAGTGAGAGAGGCCCTGACAGAACTTGTCTCGGTGTGTCTTCTTTTTACCCGTTTTGTCCGTGATGAGAGGGTGGATCTGTTCGTATCTTCTTTTGAAAGGGTGAATCACGAACTGGGGGTGTGTCAGAACTCCCTCAGGCGTCTTGCCACGGTTGAGGAATTTCAGAAGTATCGTGATATGTATGGTTTTTAGATATACCGTGTCAGTATCTGCATCATCGCCTCATCAAGGCTGCCGAACTGTTTTTTAAGGTCGTTCCTGATCGAGACCAGTTCAGGGGTGGGCCTAAAGCCTGTAAAAGACCTGGCCCGCCCGATGCGGCGTGCAGTAATGAAAACCTCTCTGTCATCGGGGTCCATTGACAGGAACCGGTCAATGATTTCAAGCATTGCCTCTTTTTCATGGGGGAAATCTCCCTCTACGTCTTCAAGGAGATTCATGATGTGATCGCTGGTAAGCCTGCCGGTAATCCCTTCGAGTTCTTGAATAAAAAGGCGAATCTCCCGCACCTTTTCCTCTTCGGCAAGGGGGGTCCATTTACCCTCCTCCATGAGAGAAAAGAGGGGTGTTCCAGGTACGGGGATGGTGCTGCGGAGGCGGATAAAGGTGGGGTTAACGGCATTGATGACACGGGCTGATTCCCGGGCATTTTTATCGCTCAGTTCTTTCCCGCCTGAACCGGGCATGACATAAAAGGAGACCTCGAAACCCGCATCCATGGCCTTTCTGCCTGCATTGATCTGTCGTTCAGCGGTAACACCCTTCTGTATCAGTTTCAGTACCTCGTCAGAACCTGATTCCATACCCATGTGGATACGGTTGAGACCGGCATTGAAAAGGCGCTGCATTTCTTCTGCACTTTTTCTGCTCACGGTATGGGCCCGTGCATAGGTGGTTACCCGTGTCAGGGAGGGGAACTGTTTTCGTATATGCAGAAGAACCTTTACCAGGTCATCGGTTTTCATGATCATCGAATCAGCGTCCTGGAGAAAGAGACTCTCCAGGCCCGCGTTCATCCAGAATGCGACCTGCCGCAGGGCCCAGGGGTCGATGTTCTCATCGCGGGCAAGGGCGGCAAGAGAATCTTCAGAAAAAAAATCATTCTCATCGATGTATGACTCAATAGCGTCACGGCAGTATGCCATGAGATCGATGTCAGCGATTATATCTTCAACAGAACGAAAGGAAAATTTTTCACCTTTGTAAACAGGGCAGAAGGCACAGCGGTTCCAGGGGCAGTTGCGCGTCAGGCGCAGGAGAATGCTGTATGCCTCGCTGGGTGGCCTGATGGGGCCGAGTTCAAAGGTATTTACGGGATGGTTATTCATGGGGGCCTCTCTTTTTAATGCTGGAAGGTCTATGAAAAAAAAGAGAGTAGAATGTTTCAAGTCTTTTCTCAAAGACCCTGTAATGTGAAAAATTCTTGTTCCCCTGAACAGGTATGGTATGCTTCAGGATGGGAAGCTGCTCTGGTATGCATTATGCTTCTTGATATTGACAGGATCTTTTGGTATACTGTGAACAGGAAACAGCGGGGAGGAAAAAGATGGAAGAACGAGAAAAGAAACGGGTCCCCTTTCATGTACAGGCAGAGATCAGATATGATGAAAGTGTGGTGCAGGGGGAAGTTGAAAATCTCAGCACAAGGGGAATGCTGGTGCTGACAAAAGATACTATTCCCACGGGAACAGTGGGGGAAGTTGCACTTCTTTTTGCCGGCGCCACAACGGAGTTGAAACTGGCCATGTCAGGAAAAGTTATACGAAGTGACAGCAGGGGAACCGCTCTTCAGTTTGTAAAAATTGATCTCGATGCCTATATTCATCTGAAAAACATCGTTGCCTATAACAGTGCCGATCCTCAGGCCCTTGTCAGGGAATTCGAAGAAAGCCGTATTGATACATCTGTCCATGATTGATGCGGCAGGAGAGGGAAATGGAACCGGGTAAAATTATAAGCGATGTTTTCACCGCAATACTCAAGGCAAACAAAAAGGAAAACAGGGATGCCATTCCTCATTCTGATACCTTTGCCAAGAACATGACAGCAGAGTTTGGAATCGATGAGACAACTCTGCGGGATATTATTATTCTTCTGAGGGACGCACACAAGATATTTGTTTTTGAAATAGCGAAAGAAGACAGGGACCGTAATGCTAAAAAGATTGAGGGGTATGTCGACGCGGATATCACCACTGTCAGACGACTAAAGCTGCTTTTTCAGGATTTCCTGGTGACCCTTTACGAGGAAGAATGCGGCCGCAAGACCATGGCACACCAGGCGATTACCGAGCTTTTTCCCAGAATACACACTATTGCTAATTCACCCCTGGGATACGTTGCCAACAAGGCAATCATGCTTGATGAATATGAACGTCTTCTTGAAAAAAATTTTAATGAATACACTGAGGATGCCAAGGAAATCCTTTTGAAGAACCTCATTGAGGAAAGGGAGAGTCTTTTCAAGGATGAATTAAAAAAAGCGGAAGATGCAAAGGTACGGGAAGAAGAGAAAAAAGCAGGAGGAGCCCCTAAAGGATTACGAAAACGGAGGGCTGTTGATTCTACCCGGGCGGAAGACTATGATACGCAAAAGAGGGATATGCCGGTTGAGAAACTAATCAGTATCTATGGCATTGATTTTTTTCTTCGTCTGCATCTCCGCCGTTATGAATTTGATAAGGTAAAGGAAACCGTCGAGAAGGGGATATTGCGTCGCCCCCAGGAGCTGAAAAAATTGAAAGAATACCTGGGTAAAATAAAAAATAATTTTTCCAGTGATCCCGGGCTTGCGGATCATATGACAGAGCTTTACAGTCTCGACCGTGTTGTTTCCTTTTATCTCCACCGGGTCATCAGGTAAACCTTCCCCTCCTCAGTGCCTTTATGTCCGCATGAAGGACATATGGTATTCAGTAATTATTCCTAAACATAAAATTTAGTGCAACCATTCATGAGTAATAGCACTCTCCCGCCGGAGGCGGTGGAGTTACTCATTATTATCGCATGCATGCAACAAATATTTTTAAAGAATAATTACTGTATGTTATTATACTTCTGCAGGGAAAAATTAATTTGACACGGTGACTAAAAAAAAAAGAATGCAGTATCCTAAAACGTAAAGACAGGTGACAGCATGGAAGACAGTAACAGCCTTATAAAGATTCGAAAAGAAAAAATCAGCCAGATACGCGATGAGATGGGGGTTAATCCCTTCCCTTATCGTTATGATGTGACCCATTACTCAAAGTCTATTATAGATAATTTTGATGAGATTTCAGGGGGGGAAGTCAGGGTCAGTGTCGCGGGAAGAATAATGGCACAGCGTGTCATGGGAAAGGCGAGTTTCTGTACCATCCAGGACCGTGATGGAAGGATTCAACTCTATGTCGCACAGAAAAATCTTGGTGAAGAGACCTATGATCTCTTCAAGAAACTCGATCTGGGAGATATCATCGGCGGGGCCGGTACTGTTAAAAAAACAAAAGTGGGGGAGATAACCGTTTATCTCGATTCTCTCGAACTTCTCTGTAAAAACGTGCGTCCCATGCCTGTCGTCAAGGAAAAGGATGGAGAAACATACGATCTCTTTGCTGACAAGGAACTGCGGTACCGCAACAGGCATGTAGACCTCATTGTTACCCCGGGGGTCAAAGATACCTTTATCAAGCGCATCGAAATTATCCGCAACGTGAAACGGATACTCGATGAAAGAGATTTTTTCGAAGTGGAGACACCGGTACTGCAACCTATATACGGCGGGGCGGCAGCCTCTCCCTTTACAACGCACCATAATGCCCTGGATATGAAACTCTATATGCGCATATCCCTGGAGCCTTACCTGAAACGTCTTCTCGTGGGGGGGCTTGACCGTGTGTATGAGATTGGCAAGTGTTTTCGCAATGAGGGTATTGACCGCACCCATAATCCTGAATTTACCATGCTTGAACTCTACCAGGCATACGGTGATTATGAGGACATGATGCGCATTACCGAAACCATTTTCGAGGAGACGGCCCAAAAGATAATCGGCACAACCCTTGTTGACTTTGATGGCAGGGAAATCGAACTGAAGACCCCCTGGAAACGCATAACCATGATTGATGCCCTCAAAGAGTACGCGGGATATGACGTTCCATCAATGAGTGATGAAGAAATTGACGGGGAGATCGACAGGCTGGGAGGAGCTCTGAAGGGAGAATATGTCAGGGGCCTCGCAATAAATGAGCTTTTTGAACTCACCGTGGAGGAGAAGCTGATACAGCCGACATTTGTCACACATCAGCCTGTTGAAACAACGCCCCTCTGTAAGGTCGATTATGACCAGCCTGAGCTGCTGCAGCGTTTTGAACTGTTTATTAATGGTACCGAGTTTGCCAATGCCTACAGTGAATCAAATGATCCTGTTTTTCAAAGGGAGACCCTCTATCAGCAGTCATTGAGAAGAGAGGTTGACGATGAGGCGCCACCCATGGATGAGAATTTTGTACAGGCAATCGAAGTGGGGATGCCGCCCGCGGGCGGCCTTGGTATCGGTATCGACAGGATGGTCATGCTCCTGACGGGAGAAACTTCCATCAGGGACGTTCTTCTTTTCCCTACTATGCGACCAGAATAGGCCTGTGCAGTCTGCGGTCCGTCATGGCGACAGCATGCCCGCAACGACCATGACCAATAAACAGGTATCATGGAAAGGGAACGCCCCTGCTGATAAAAAAATTAGAAACAGGCGGCCGGAAATGCCATGGTGAGTCTACTGTTTTTCAATATACTTCATGGCATCATCAATGGTATGAAAAACAGCATAGTAATCGAACATAACGGGGTGACGCAACATGACATCCTGCAGAAGGGTTTCTGTCAGGACAAGTATCATGTATCCCTTTATCTTTTTTACCAGCTCGAGGGATTTCATCAGGTATCCGAGGGCGGCATCACTGACTTCTGATACGGCAAGTACATTGAGGATGAATCCACTGTAATCGGGCTGTTTCGGGGCCTCGACTTTTGTCTGCTCGTATATCTGTTGAGCATTGTCCTTGTCGAGTTTTGATTCAAGGATTTCCCCGATTAAAATTTTTTTCTCTTCAATGAAATGAAATTGAATCGGTGCTGTCTCCTGAGCCATGATAATTCTCCCTTATTAAAATCAATACATATAGAATCCCCTGCCGCTCTTTTCTCCCAGCCATCCGGCGGCAACATACTGGGTAAGGAGCGGGCAGGGCCTGTATTTACTGTCACCAAAGCCATGATACATTTCTTCCATGACGGCGAGTATGACATCAAGGCCTATCATGTCAGCCAGTGCCAGGGGTCCCATGGGAAGATGCAGTCCCTCGGTCATGATTTTATCGATATTTTCCTGTGAAGCAGCCCCTTCGTAGAGGAGAAAAATCGCTTCATTGATCATGGGAATCAGCATACGGTTTACCGTAAACCCGGGAAAATCACGGGATTTGACATGTTTTCTGCCTATTTTTTTTATAAAGTAACGTGTGGTTTCATATGTTTCCCTGGTGGTGGAAAGACCTGAGATGATTTCAACCATGTTCATGGTGCGGGCGGGAATGAGAAAGTGAATACCGATCACTGACTCGGGGCGGCGTGTTGCTGCAGCGATAGCCGAGATGGAGATGGAGCTGGTGTTGGTAGCCAGAATTGCCTCGGCGCGGCAGACTTTATCGAGTTCTTTGAATACTTTCTGTTTTATGTGGATGTCCTCTGTGACTGATTCAATAACCATGTCAGCAGCTGAAAGCTCCCGTATGTCCTGGTAGAGCTTGATCTTTGTGGTGATTGCGGCAACCTGTTCTTTTTCAATGCGTCCCGTGCTGACATAGCGGTTCAGCCTTTCCTGTATGGCATTAAAGGCATTTCGTGAATGGGTTTCGTCTTTGTCGTAGACAAGAACGTTGAAACCGGCTTCAGCAGTAATATGAGCGATATCCGTTCCCATGGTACCGGCTCCGATAATGCCTATGGTTTTCATGCCGCCTCCTGAAATAATTATGTCACAGTATGGATCATGAAAAGATAATTGCAAGGACTTTATCGTTTCATGACCGTGCTGTAGAACCCCCTTCATATCCCCCCGGAGGGAGGAAGATTAAACAAATTTTAGTTGCAGCAAAATACCTGGTCGCTGCTGCAGGCAGCGACCAGCGCATGAGCACTTGTCCTGGCATGCCGGGACTGCGGGGAATTTAATTAATGCAATTAATAGTGAAATCCATCAGTTTTTGTGTTATATTTGGTCTATCAAAATTATCACGTGGAAAACAGGATGAAAACAGAAAAATTTTTTCTTGTCTGTGCATGCTTTTTTATTTTTTCCTGTTCCTCCGGCTCACTCTGGGACCGCCTGAACAGCCCTGATTACCAGTACCTTGAGGTGCTTCAGACCGTCCCTGCTGATAATGAGACGAATGTATCAGTGAATACCATGGTGACCCTTGTCTTCAGTGATAATATTGATGTCTCCACCATGACGGCGGAAAATATAACCATCAATGACGGCACCGTTCCCTTTTCTTTTCAGTACGATGAGCAGAATAAGGCGGTTACCCTGGTACCTGCGGCAGGTCTTTCATTGTCAACGACCTATCGGGTCCTGGTAAACACCCGTGTTCTGTCGCCGGCTGGTGAACCCCTGGAGGATCCCTGTTATTTTTCTTTTTCCACTGTCACCGGTGATCAGCCTGAAATCGATGTTAAAGTCGATTCTTTGATCGGTTCATTTATTCTCCAGGCAGGGGATGAATACTATTTCGGCCTCGAGCAGACGGGGAGTTCGCGTTCCGCCACGGTGATTACCGGTAACAGCGGAACTGCTGACCTGACCATCGGTACCATCAGCATCGGGGGGCCTGACGCGGGAATGTTCAGTATCGATACCTCATCCCTTTACTCGCCTGTGGTACCGGGAGGGGATACTTCCTTTTCTATAATCTACACACCTTCTGCAGAGGGAACCCATACCGGGAGCCTTTCCATAGTGAACAATGACGCCACGGAGAATCCCTTTGTCCTCGACCTGAGGGGAAGTGCTCTTGCAGCTCCTGCGGCGGAGATAACAGTCCTCCAGGGAGAGAATATTATTCCTTCTGTGGATGGATTTTATGATTTCGGCACTGTGCCACGGGGTAGCACCACGGATGCTGTTTTTTTTACAATTCAAAATACTGGTGTCATGGATCTCGTTATCAGTTCAATTATACTGGGCGACAAGAACGCCTCTGAATTTATTCTCTCTACCGCGGGGATGGATACAACTATCGTTCCCGGGGGGGCTACTGTTTTTTCTGTACGTTTTTCTCCCGATACACTGGGAACAAAAAAGGGGAGTATTACCATCAGTTCAAATGACCCGGTGAATCCCTCCTTTGCTTTTCGTGTGAAGGGAAGGGGCTATTGAAAAATCTTGAAAAAGCAGGGGAAAGTCTGTAGAATAACAGGGAAATAACCTGAAAAAGGCGGTGCCATGGCTAAAAGGGTAATATTTAAACATGGGAAAGAGACACACCAGCTCTTTATCGGGAGGCTGCCGGGGAAGCCTTTTTTCGTTGCAGATGAGAGAACGTTGCAGGATCAATTTCGGCTGAGTTTTATCAGGAAGAACAATGTTACTTGCCTTTACGTTCTCTATGATTCCCCGGCTCAGCAGAATATCCTGGAGCGGGTGCAGGGTCTCTATACTGACGAGGGGATAAGGGTCAGGGGTATAGACCTCTATCCTTTAAAGATCGAACGGTTTCGGGATATTGACGCGGTCTTTCATGACCTGAAGCATGACATTGATCAGGAAAACATCATGCTTTTCTCTTTTGACAGTACCGCCAATACAAGGCTTTTCCTTCACCTCTTTCTCATTTTTCTCGGCAAGGAAGTTGAAACTTCCTCATCCCTTATTTCCACCCTTTTTAACAAACTGCCCGACGAGGGTGACCGGCTCCTCATAAGCCGGTATGCCCTTGAGAGAAAAAACAGACTTGTCATGGATCTGGCAGAAAGAAAGGCCGTGGCAAAGATTTCTCACCCAAAAGAACCGGTGGGCCGAAAAATTTTAAAATGGTACATGTCCCGGACCGTGGCAAAAAAGGAACGGGAAAAAGGAGAGGATAAGGGTGGTTACCGCATCACTTTTTCACTGCGGACCCGTCTTATTGGTTCTGTCTCAGCCATTATCATTGTATCCATGCTGGGTATGATATTCCTTGCTACATGGTTTTTCAAGGATGATAATGTTAACCGGGTTCTGGAAAATAATTTAAATCTTGCAAGCCTCGTTTCTGAAAAGGTGCGCAGTGACATTGAGAACCTGGCTCGGAACGGGTCTGCCATTCTGATGGGCTCTCTCGGTGGGGGTATTAAGGAGGAGCAGCTTTTTGCAAAGAAAAGCAGTATAATCATGACAGGAGTTATCAAGAAACGGGGAAGGGACCTTACAGTGGAGAAGTGCATCATGAATCCCTTTTACAGGAAGGGATTCAAAAACGGCACTGCATGCGGAAAGACCATCAGCGCAAGGGCGAAAAGCCTCTCAAGATGTTTTTCCGGAGACACGGTAATTATCAATATCTCTCCTCAACTGAAAAGGCCCGCCGCCGCTATGGCCCTTCCCATGGGGAAGGGCAGGGCCATGCTTCTTTTTGTTGCAATGGAAAATTTTTATCGCAACCTCAAGACCCAGGGCATCGTGGAGTCGCTTCTTGTTAACGGCGAAGGAGAAACCCTTGTGCACCCTGAATCATCACGCGTTTTGACGGGGATGGTTATGCTTAATGATCCCGTTGTTCGAAATATGCTGACAAGCACCGTACCGAACAGGCAGATACATTACCGTGACAATGAGGGAAAGAAGTATCTCGCCTCTTTCAGCCGCGTCGGGGTTGGGGGCCTGGGGGTGATAATGCGGGTACAGGAAGATAAGGCTCTTGCCGCTGTTTATAATATCCAGGAGAGGAATATTTATATTCTCATTATCGTTTTGACCCTGGCGATACTTTTTCTCTACTTTTTTGCCCGCTCCCTGACACGCCCCATCATCGACCTTGCCCATGCCACGGAACAGATAAAGAGGGGAGATTACCACATTGATCTGAAACCATCTTCAGGGGATGAGATAGGACTTCTCACTGAATCATTTGTCGCCATGGGGCAGGGCCTCGAGGAGAGGGAGCGCATCAAGGATGCCTTTGGCAAGTTTGTCAACCGGGAAATCGCCGAAGAGGTTCTGCGTGGTGAGCTGAGCCTGGGGGGGCAGCGGGTGCAGGCAGTGATAATGTTTACTGATATACGATCCTTTACTGAAATGTCAGAACAACTTGAACCGGAAAAGGTGGTAGAGATACTCAATGATTATTTTTCACGGATGGTTGCATGCATTAACAGGGGAGAGGGGATCGTGGACAAGTTCATCGGGGATGCCATCATGGCCCTCTGGGGAGTTCCCTCTTCTCATTCTGATGATGTCATCAGGGCAGTGGATACGGCGCTGATGATGCGAGAAGCCCTGTATGAGTATAACCAGGGAGCGGAGGAAGCGGGGTTTCCGCGGCTGCAGATTGGCTGCGGTATCAGTATCGGGGATGTCGTGGCGGGAAAGATCGGTTCAAGTGACCGTATGGAATATACCGTCATCGGGCGTTCCGTCAATATTGCTTCACGCATTGAGGCGTTGAACAAACCCTTTGGAACGGACATTCTTGTTACCAGGGATGTCTATGAAAAGGTGAAGGATATCTATAAAACTGAAAAGATGCAGGATGTCACCGTCAAGGGGAAGAAGGATGTCCTTGCCATTTACGCGGTTCTGGGGCGCAGGAATGATGCAGCAACGCCGGGGAGCCTGGGGGAACTGCAGCGTCGCTACGTTCTGAAGGCAGGAGAAAGAAGTGAGGGGAATGAAGAGGTCAAATCCCGCATCATCCCGTAGCAGCGTTATTGTTCTCTTCGTGGGGGGGGCGATAATACTGCTGAGTTCATTCATGCTTTACGGTACCTTTGCCGTCGAGGGTTACCAGAGGGGGGGCAGGCCCCTGGGGGAAATCAGTTTTTTTGAAAAGAGCGTTAGACGGAAAGATGCGGGACAGGTTATCTGGGAAAGGGTGAGCCGGCATATGACTGTCTACGAGGGAGATTATATAAGTACCGGGGATGATTCTTTTGCAACGCTCTCCCTTTCGAACGGGTCCATGCTGGAACTCGACGAGGAGAGTATGATCATCGTGTCGTCAGGGGCGAAGGGGATGGAGATCGATTTCAGGTTCGGTACCGTTCTGGCCAGCAGTACCGGGGGAAAAGGAGGCATTACCCTCAGGTCCGGGGACAGCAGCATTGTTCTCGATCAGAGCAGGGCTACCCTGCGTGGCGGGGATGACGGCAGGATGAAGCTCAACGTGACTGAAGGTAATGCCGAGGTTGTTACGGGGGATAAGCGTCTCCTGGTAACAGAGAGGCAGATGGTTACCATGGTAAAGGGGGGAAGTGATTTCGCCGTAAAAGAGATTCCCCTTGTGGCACTTTCTCCCCCTGACAACTATTTTGTGACCCTGTCAGAAAACAGGATATCCTTTTCGTGGGATGCCCCGGGTAAAGAAAAAAAAGTTTTTCTTGAACTGCGTCGCAGGGGAGGGGAGATTCTTAAGATAAAGGCCCGGGGCGGCAGAGCCGCAAGGAAACTTGCTGCCGGGACGTGGTACTGGCAGGTTGTCCAGGGGAAGAACAGGACAGAGCCCCGGCGTCTTACTGTTGCCCGTATTGATCCTCCGCAGCTTCTCTATCCCGGGAGGGGATCACGTTTTTCACTTTCGGGAGATGACCTGCTTTCCTTTCGCTGGAAGGCGGCCCGGCAGGGAGAAAACTATTATCTTATAATTAAGGGGGAAGGGGCCGCTGAGGGCTTTTCCCGAAGGATACATTCATTTACCCCGGCCATTGCAGTGGAGAAGATGCCTGACGGAAAATACCTCTGGCAGGTACGGGCTGAAGGAAGACTTGGTTCCTTTGCCTACAAAAAGAGCAGTCCCTGGCGGACCTTTCATGTGGCAACCCTGGAGCGTGTCTCCCCGCCTGTTCTGATCTATCCCCTTGAGGGGTGGACAGGGAGCAGGAGTCTTTTCCAGGAGTCACGGGTGCTTTTCGCCTGGACATTCAAGAGACCCGGCGCCACCTTTGTATGGGAGCTGGCAGGTGACCGGGAATTCTCCCGCGTTCTCCAGAAAAGAAAGACCGCCGCCATGAAGGTGACGGAGAGTTTTACTCTTCCCGTGGGGGAATATTTCTGGCGGGTTTCAGTACGGCTTCCTTCACGCGAGGCCCCGATTTTTTCAGGGGTACAGACCCTGCGGGTTGTGGAACAGAAACCCCTTCGCCTGGATGAGCCCCGTGACCGCCATGTCTTTTACCAGCCTGCTGCTGCAAAAAAGGAACAGATATCCTTCGCCTGGGAGGGAGGTATGATCCAGAATTACCGGTTTGAACTCTTCAGTGGCAGGGAGGCAAAGGAACCGGTACACAGCGCGCGCCTTGATACGGGGCACTACTCTCTGGATGGGCTCAACAGGGGTAGCTATTCATGGCGGGTCTCTCTCCTTGACCGGGAGGGACGGGTTTTGGAGAAGAGCCGGTTGAACAGTTTTTCCATTGTGCCGGTTATGCAGAGGCCCCTTCTTATTTTTCCCCAGCGGAACATGACTGTTGACATGCAGAGGCGGAACAGCCTTCGTTTTATCTGGCATCCCGTTGCCGGGGCCGATTATTATTACTTTACACTTTCCCCTGGCAAAGACAGGGATAAGAGGCCCGTAGTCCGCAGGAGAGTGCGGGGAACTATTTATGAGTTGCGTGACCTTTCCCTTCTCAGTGAGGGGGGCTTTTCATGGAGGGTGGTTCCTGTCAGTATCGAGAGAATCCCCGGAGGCAGTCACCGAACCGGGCCTCCTGCTGAACAATCCTTTTCTCTCACACTGGGGCCTCCCCTTGAGAAACCTGAGATTATATCTCCCCACCTGCAGTATGGAGAAAAAAAATGACCAGGGGTGTCATAATATTTCTGGCTTTTTTCATGGTCATTCCGGCCCTGCCGGGGCGGGGGGAAGACGGTACGGTGAAGAACAACATCGTGGGGAAAAATTTTCTTCGCTGGAAAGCGGTTGAGGGCGCGGCGGGATATGCCGTGGAGATCAGGGACGACAGTGAAAAACTGGTACTGGAGAAAAGGGTTGATGCGGCGGAATATTACTTTTCACTTCCCCCGGGGAAGTACCGGGTGCGCATCGGGGCGGTGAACCGGTTTCAGCAGGTTGTCTCCTGGTCTGACTGGTCGTCCCTGGTTATAAAGCCCCCGGTAAAGCCTGTCATCGACTCCCTTGAGCCGGGTCAACTTCCCCCCCTGACAAAAGGCATAGTGGTTATTCGGGGAAGTAAATTTCTCCCCGGTGCCAGGGTCTTTCTTGCCCGCGGGGGAAAGGAGTACCTGCAGGAGAAATGTCTCCGCCGTGAGGATGATCGTATCGAGTGCGCCTTTACTTCCCCCCCTGAAAAAGAAAAACAGGTCACTTTCATTGTAGTCAATCCCGGGGGCCTCAGGGACAGTTTTTCTCTGATCATTGCGCCCCCTGAAAAGAAAACTATCGCTGGTACCGAAAAGAAGGGGGGAGAAATTTATGTGTCTGCCGGGTATTATTATGTGCAGGTTCTGGGCAGCTGGCGGGAACCCCTGAAGGATTCTGTTGCCGGGGGCTTTTTGACGGCGGGGATGACACCCGGTGTATTCCCTCCCCTGCGGGGCTATCCCCTGCTGGAGATGGTGACCCTTGAATGTGAAATCTCCTATGCGGGGTTTGATTCGCATCCTCGTGATGGTATCGTAAAGAGTTCACTGCACCAGCTGCTTATGGGGTTTTTTCTCCGTTTTTCGGTTCCCCTGTACCCTGAGGGCCTTTTTTTCGAGGTGAGGGGCGGCGGGGGCATGGCCTGGCATTACCTGATTCAGAACTGGTCAATTTTCGATGGGGAATATTCTTCTTTATACCAGGCGATGACGGGGGCAGGCGCGGGGTTTCGGTACCAGTGGGGATATCTGAGTTTTATCGCCGGTTGTGATTACCGCCTGATATTTACAAAGAGGCGCTACTTTCATTCCCTGGGATACCGCTGCGGCATGGCTTTTCGTTTCTGACTCCCGCCAGGTGTTGTTTTTTTGTATCGTTCTCAGTTCTTTGTTTTTTCAGAAATGAAATAGCATTGACATTCTGGACCTGTATTGCTATCAGAGATGATTCATTTCGTGGGGGAGAAGACATGGTGATAAGCAATTTTCTCAAGGGCGCCGTTATCGGTGTCGCTAATATTATTCCCGGTGTTTCCGGGGGAACCATGGCCCTTGTAATGGGAATCTACGAGCGTTTTATCACTGCCCTTCACAATATTAACGGCGGTACCCTGGGTGCTTTTCTGGGTGTTTTTCAGTTTAAGAAAGAATCATGGCACCGTTTCAAAGAAGAGATGAAACGCATCGATGGCCTTTTTCTTGCCCTTATCGCCCTGGGGGCCCTGACGGCCATTGGATCTCTTGCCCGTATTATGACCATGCTTTTAACGGAGTGGCATGACCCCACCTATGGTTTTTTCTTTGGCCTTGTTGTTGTTTCTGCCTGGG
This sequence comes from uncultured Leptospirales bacterium, assembly GCA_964534225.1. Lineage (GTDB taxonomy): Bacteria > Spirochaetota > UBA4802 > UBA4802 > UBA5550 > CAZHNW01. The sequence goes on from CAZHNW010000039.1 coordinate 26,184, forward strand.
CCCCCTTTGTTCTGATCAAAAAAAGAAATTCTCCCGCCGTCTGGATTGCCGCCCTTCTTGCAGCCTTTCTTGTTGTTCTCTCCGCTGAGGCGGTCTCTTCAAGTGATGCCCTTATAGAAAAGGCGCGTGTAAAGCAGGAGATGCAGGTGAAAACAGGAACAGGTGTTCCCGCGGGGGGTGATGCGGCGGGCCTTCTCTATTTTATTTTTCTCGGCGCCGTGACCATTTCCACGATGATACTTCCTGGTGTGAGCGGGTCCTTTCTGCTTCTTCTCCTGGGGGGCTACTTCGATGTACTCCGGGCGGTGGCCACCTTTCAGTGGCTTCCCCTGGCCGCCTTTGCCCTGGGGTGCGTGGCGGGGGTGCTTCTCTTCAGCCGTTTTCTCAATTTCGTTATGACCCGCTGGCATGATGCCACCATGGGGTTTCTCCTGGGGCTGGTGGCGGGATCTCTCTGGATGATTTGGCCCTTTAAGCATACTGCCACCGTGGGGGACGAGGTGATCTACCTGGGCAACCGCCTGCCCTCAGGGTTGACCTGCAACGAGATACTGACAGCGGCAACGGTCATGGCGGGCATGATCATCGTGGGAATACTCTTTTATATTGAAAAAAAATATTCTCACGGGGATCAGGATTCTTCTTCAAGGGCATAGAGATATTTCGAGTTATATTCTTTGGCCTGTGCCAAAAGTTCTTTTTTAATGGCCTCGTCGATTTCTTCACGCGTGGTATCAAGTTCTTCCTGTGTTGCATCTTTGTCAATATCTTCCATGGCGTAGTAGAGGCCGAAAAGCTTTTCAAGGTGCAGGCTGTCACCGAAATACTTCACGTCATGGTATTCATGGTTTACCCTGCTGTAAACTTCCTTCAAGAGATGGGAAACGCCGTTGACGGGATCCATGGCGCCGGTAATGATTTCCCTGATAAAATAATTCACCAGGATAAATGCCGCCACCTTGTTGTTTTCAAGGTTTATGGCTTCCTCTTTGCAGACGGCTTCAAAGAGAAAGAGTATCTCCTCCTTTGCCGTTGATTCATCGAGACGGGAAAGTTCTATAATTGTTTCTGATTTGTTTCCCTGCTCGACAAGTGATGCGGCCGCGCGGGGCAGCATCCCGGCGGGAATGGCTTCGAGCATGAACGCTGCGGCAATCTCTTGCAGGTTCATATCGGATATAAAGTCAAGCATGGCTGACCTCCCGGTGACATTGAATTCTTTTCATTTCGCGGGGTATCCTGGGGATCCCTGTAATAAAAATACAAAAAGATGGCCGTTTCTTCTATTAAACAGAGATAAGGGGAATGATTTTTTTATTTTTATGCCGGTGCTTTTTTATTAAGATGCATGAAAGGGATGGGGGATTCACCGCCCCTGAAAGGGGCGGTGAAACTATAGCTATTGTACGTCAAATTCAATGACGCGGTTTTTCCAGAGATTTTCATTTTTGCCGTTGATGCCTTTCTCTCCCACGCCGCGTATTATAATACGGTCTCGCGGGATTCCCTTTTTTGCCAGGTAGCGTGCGGCATTGCGGGCACGGTAGAGGGAAAGATCATTGTTCAGCTTTGGTGTGCCGAGACTGCAGGCCTCACCGACAATGATCAGTTTGCGGCCCTGGTTTTTTTTCATATAGTCGATGATGGGGATGAGTTTTTTTCTTTCTTTGTGGTTGATCCAGCCGCTTCCCTTTGCAAAGTAGATTTTTACGTTTTCAACGGAGGCCACGGCAGGACCCTGCTTTTTGAAGGTAACGGTCTTTGCCGGTTCCGGTGCCGGTTTCTTTTCTTTCAGTTTTACTTTCGCAGGGGGGGCCTTTCTGGCGATGTCAGGTTTTGTTTCAGGGCTTTTTTTGAAAAAGGCGAAGTAGATAATGGCGGCCAGCGCGGCAATTACCAGGAAAGCAATAAAGAGTTTTGAACTTCCCCCCTTGTTTTCTTTTTCATTCATCTGCTGCTGCAGAATGGGGCTGGGAGCAGGTGCGGCAGAGAGATATGTTTCTTCGGGTTCAGGGGTGGTAACGGGTGAGGGTGCTGCTTTTTTCGGTGCCGCCGTTTTTTTTATGGTTTTTTTCGCTGTCTTTTTTGCGGCAGCCTTTGGTGCTTTTTTCGACGTTGTTTTTTTAGCTGCCTTTTTTGTTTTCTTTTTCGCAGCTGTTTTCTTTGATGATTTTTTTTGCGTCTTTTTTGCGGTTTTTTTCACTGCCTTTGGGGCGCTCTTCTTTTTTGATGCAGCCCATGAGCGAATTTCCGCGCGGAACCATTTGTCTGCTGATTCTGTGAAACGGTAGTTGTCGCGGATGTACTGCATGGTTGCTTTTTCAGTATCGGTGTAGGTGCTGCCGTCAGTGACTTTTTTGAAGATGGCTTTTGCGTCCTGCAGAGAGATGCGTCCGTCTCCCCCGCCTGTTGTCAGTGAATCAGCCAGGTCGAGAAGAGATCGATCGTAACGTTTTCCTTTTATTGTTTTGTAATAGCCAGCCATTGCGCCTCCTTCTGCGTCGCGGTATGGAAAATTAAAAGATCATCAGGAACAGGAAAAGAATAAAGAAAAAAATGAACCTGTATTTGCGTGTACTATACGGGAAGCCTGTTTCTTTTGCAATGAAAAAATTTTTTAGTTCATGGTTGGAAGTTTTTCGGTTCTGCTTTTTGTTGTCCGGGTTTTTATAAAGAAATATTTTTTACGCCGTAATACATCACTGAAGGCGTGCATGAGGATTTTATTTTTTTGCATAGACCTCGATGGTATCGGAATAACCTGTCATGCCGGCAAAGAGACGGTAGAGGCGGGCAAAGGGCCGGTAAAAAGGGGAGGTGGAAGTCATCACCCTTTCGGGATGAATGCCGCAGGGATAGATTTTTACTTTTCTGAAGCCGGTTTCTTTTAAAAATTTTTTTGCCGTGGCGGGTGAGAAGTCGACACGATGGTCAGCCGGGTGCGTGGCGACCCATTCTTCACGGTTGCGCCGGAAAAGGGGTCCGAAAAATGAAGGAACCGCCATGGCGAAAATGCCCCCGGGATTGAGTGACCGGAAGATGCGGTCTGCTACTTCGCGCGTGTTGCGGCAGTGCTCGAGAAAGAACCATGCCGTGATAATGTCAAAACTTCCCCCCATGTCTGCCTTTTCGAAGGGTGCCTGGATAACGGGGATACCATATTCACTGCGGCAGAATTCGGCACCGTAGGAAGATATCTCGATTCCCTGCTGGCGGCCGGTACCCCTGTTCTGCGCCGCTTTAAGAAAGAAACCGAGGGCGGAACCGATATCAAGGACGGATAGCTCTGACGGGGAATCGAAGGAGCCGAGGTGAAAAATTTTTTCAAGGCGTTTTTCAGCAAGGGCATAGATATGGGGGAAGTCTTCATGGTAGGTGCGCCCGTACTGGTTGCGGTATTCCTCGATGAAATAGTCATTATCATAGGAAAGGGGATGGTAGCCGCTGTTGTAGACAATGCCGCATGAGCGGCACCGGTGCAGATCTCTGCTGAAAGATATATGCCTGCCGGTGCCGCAGAGGGGGCAGGTGTGTGACTGCTCTGCCCGTCCAGGGACCATGGGCTTAACTGCCGTTCTTTTTTCTTCGCTTTGCCGGTTCCACTGCAACGGGGATTCCCTTGATGCGGGCATCGTCGAAGGAGTGGTACACCAGTTCAGCGTATTGTTCCGGGATTTCGAAAAAAGAGTAGGTGGAATGTATGTCGATTTTTCCGATAGATTTACCGTCGATACCTGAACGCTTAACGATTTCACGTATCAGGTCGCCGGTATTGACACGGTGGTTTTTGCCGACATTGATGAACAGCCGTGCGCGGCCGTCTTTGATGTCTTCGAAAACGATGGTTCCGTTGGCGGATTTGCTCAACAGGCTGTCTACATCAAGCTCGAGTCTGGAAATGTCACCAAGGTGTTCTTTCAGCAGGGCGGCGGCAATTCTCCTGGTTCCTCCGAAGAGGGGGAGCTTTTTTTTAAGGACGCGTACCAGTTTCTGGTATTCTTCAAGCTCCTCGGTCAGGGCACTTTCAAGGATTTTTTCGATCTTCTTCTCCTGGTTCATTTAAAACCTCACATGGAATCACAATGGGAAATTGCTCTAAGAATAGAACATGGCGTGCAATTATGTATGTATTAATATATATGGCAAGCAGTTTTCAGGCTACTCACGGCACCGGTACCCGACATTGCGGACCGTTTCAATGATGTTATCAAAGCCCTCACCGAGTTTTCCCCTGAGACGCCTGATGTGAACGTCAACAGTCCGGGTACCACCGATATATTCCATTCCCCATATTTTATTGAGAAGTTCCTTGCGGGAAAAGACTGTTCCCCTGTTTTGAACGAAAAGCCGCAGAAGTTCGAATTCCTTGTAGGTCAGTTCCAGTTTTCTGTTTTCCAGGTAAACGGAATATTCTTTCAGGTTAATTTTCAGATTGCCAATACTGATGAGGTCTTCGTCTTCTTCTGCTCCCCAGAGAAGGAGATTGAACCGTGCAGACAGCTCATTTTTTCTAAAGGGAAAGAGGATGAAATCATCAAAGAACCAGTCTCTTTTGACGTCTGAAACGGTATTGACCCTCAGTACAAGGAAAACCGGTGTATCAAGTACCTTTTTACGAATTTTTGAAAGGTAGAACTGGGCGGCAGAGGTGTCTTCAAAGACATCTCCGTCAATGACCAGGAGGGAAAAGCCTTCATCCCTGAGAGAGTCAATGGAGCGAAAACGGCGAAACTGGTATGATTCACAACTTGACTGAATATCGTCTACGAGTTCATTATTGTCACTCAGAATGCCGATCAGGATATCCAATGATTACTCCTCTTTTTCTCCCATGAGGAAGGACACGCATAATTGCTGCAGACATGTATTAATCTTACAGTGCAATTTATTGATTTGTCATCAAATTCTATCGAATTTCTGTTTTTGTCAATTCATAAATTTCTATAGTGTCGAGAGAGGTACAAAGGGGAATTATGGTTTGAACGCCTTGAGCTGTATGTTGGGAAGATGTTTATAATGCTTTATGTTAGCTGTAATCAGAATGTCATTGTTTCGGATAGCTGTTGCACCAATCAAGGCATCAGACAGCTTCAGGGAATGACTGAGAAAAAATTCTTCGACATAATACATCGCTCTTGTCGTTATATCTTCTGTGATGTAATAAATTTCAGTGTTCCAGTCTTTGATTTGACTGAAAAATGTCTGAAGTTCCACCTTGCTTTTCATGCCCTGGATCAATTCCATATAGGTTATTGCTGAAATAGAGAAAGGGATAGAATCATCAATGATTTTTCTTGCTTTTGTGTTTCCCCGCAAATACCAGATAATTACATCAGTATCTATAATCAAAATTTTCTCCCTTCTCTTAAATCACGCACCTCTTGTTCAACACTTTTTGTTGAGTCGTGATTTTTCCACATGGCGAACATTTTATGTGATTTTACCGGTTTTTTCCCCGCATCAAGGGGAACCAGTTTTGCGACTGTTTTTCCTCTATAGGTAATAAAGATTTCTACGCCCCTTGCGGCTTTTTCGAGTATCTTTCCGGGTTGCATGCGTAATTCTTTTGTTGATATATTCAATGTAAACCTCCAAGTGTATACTTTAAAGTATACACTTAAATTTAAAAGTCAAGCTGAAATGACAATTTAAATCAGCAATAAAAGGCACTGCTTTTCTTCTATTTGCTGGTGTCTGTAATGATTTTGTTTAATAATCAGAGTGCCTTTTAAATGTTTTTTATAGAGGACTCTTGATGCCCTTTAACCGTGGTGTTGATACTTTCGTGTAAATGGTGGTTGTGGAGATGTTTTTGTGTCCCAGGAGCAGCTGAATATAGCGCAGGTCAGTACCAGTTTCGAGAAGGTGGGAGGCAAAGCTGTGACGCAGGTCATGGCAGGATGCGTTTTTCTGTATTCCGCTTTTTTCAAGGGCCTTTTTGAATACGGCCTGGACAGTGCGGACAGTCAGCTTTTCTTTTCCTTTGTATTCTGAGGTAAAGAGGTAGTCTGAGGGTGCTTTTCCTTCCATGAATTCTTTGATCATTTCTTTCAGTTCTTCTGAGAAAACGGTGATGCGGTCCTTTTTGCCTTTTCCCTGTTTTATGGTGAGGGTGAGGTTTTCGAGGGAGACATGGGATACCCTGAGATTAATGACTTCAGAGACCCGCAGACCCGCTGAGTAGAGAAGGGATATCATGAGCCGGTGCTTGATATTGGTGATCTTTTTGATTATTTGAACTATTTCATTGCGGGTCAGCACTGTGGGGAGGTGCTTGTCTTTTTTCATTTTATTCATGAAGGAGAGATCTATTGTTTTTTTCAGGATAATGGTGTAATAGTATTCTACTGCAAAGCGGTGAATACGCACGGTGGAATAGGATGCCTTCATCGTATCGACGAGGTAAAGAAAATACTGGAGGGCAAGGTCAGGTGTCAGGGAGTCGATTGATGCGCGGTGATTGTCATAGAGCCAGTGGTGGACTGTTCTCAGTGCTGAAGTGTAGATTTTCACCGTGCGGGGACTGTATTTTCGCAGCTTGAGACTGTTGATATATTCATTGTATTTTTCCGGGATGGGTATCACGGGTTTTTCTGGATTTTTTATCCTGGCGACAGCTTTGAGTAATTCTTTTCTCCATGTGTTGATTTCACGGTAGTAATCGTACAGGGCAAGAACCAGTGCAGGATTGTTTCTGTAATCGTGCTCGGTGAGGTACTTTTTTATCTCCAGATTTGATATATATTTCGGATTTTTATTAAAATATGATATAAAAGGCTGGATGTAGTTTTTGTACGTTTCCTGATCCATCATCGTATACCTCTTTACTACTCTTTTTAGGTATACTATACATTTGTTTCGTCTACTGTCAAGTTTTTATTGCATATCAGTAAGTTTTTTTCTCACATTGCTCTATTTTCTTGACTTTTTGTCAGAATTTTTCTACAGACAATTATAGTTACACGAAATGACCGCTTTGACTTTTGGCGGCCTTCCTGGCCGCTTTTAAAAGGCTATTAAATTCAATACTTTCCTGAAAAATCATTGTTTGCTAAAAATTCGTTTTATCAAAAATAGATTAAAATTAAAGACCCATTCAATTGAAAATTGAATGGAGATATTTTTAACCTTTACTTTTTCGATTTAACCATATTTTCAGAATCGAGAAAAAAGTAATAAGAATAATTTGAAAATTGTTATCATGAAATATGAATTTGTAGCCAGAAATTATATGACCGAAAAAAATTAGAAAAATTTGTTATTCAAAACGGCAGAAAATTTTTCCGAAGTAAAATAATCTAACTTCGACAAGAAAATAAAAGAATTTAAGAAAGTGGCAAATAATCATTCTCTGGGAAATTATCTCACATTTCCTGAATAGAGAAAAAATATAAATTATGTTCTTCAGTATCATGGATTTTATCGCTGCTTTTCACCCGTCCGTGGGTTCAAAGCAGAAATAACTTTTAGTTTTAAAAGCGGTCACTTCGTGTAACAGAGCATGGGCAGCTCGCGCGGTTTAAGCCGCGCGGGCCTTCGGCACATCGCCCTTAATTCTGTCCAGAAAAAGAGTTGAAATAATAAATCCATTTATTTAAAAATGCTAATAGTGGCAATGGCGACGTCTGCCATGCTCAGACGTTGTACGACATTTTTCAGTCTCTTTTTGTGGCTGGCTTATATTT
>CAZHNW010000040.1:0-33812 GCA_964534225.1 uncultured Leptospirales bacterium
ATCAAAGGCAACGGCAAGAAAATCAGGCCCCTCTTCAGCCACAAGGCTGTAGAGCATGCGGGCAAAGCCAAAAATAGCAGAAGTATTCTGCCCCTTTGAATTGACAAGGGGGTTCTTTATAAAAGCATAGTAGGCGCGATAACAGAGGGCGTGACCGTCGACAATGAATAATCTCTTTTTCAAATCTTTTCTCCTGGCAGTCTGTTATCTCTTCATATTGATATTCGTGAAGCTGTCAAGCACTTCACCCTGAACATCACTGCATGTAACGCATCAGCCTGTCTTTCATGGTGTTCCTCTTAAAAAGAAAACAGACAACCAGTGCCACAAGTGAAATAACAAAAAAAAGTATGGCAAGATCAAGCAGATGCCAGCGCCATGCGATATAGGCTGATACTATAGAGAAACTGCTGATTGTGAAACTGATAAGCCTGACGAGAAAAATCTTTATCTCGTCAACCTTGTCGATAATTTCGGTATAGTCAACGGGTATCCGGTAATACCCGTGCTCCAGGCTCTCCACAAAATTATCAATTCTGCGGGGAAGTTGAAGAGCCGTGACAGCATCATCCTTCCAGCGTTTCAGGTTTTCTTTCATCAACCGTGACGAATCTTCCTTCATGAGACGTTCAGCATAGGGCTTCAACTCATCATAGATGTGAATGTCGGGATAGAGGCCCGAAATGATACCGATGAGAACCCCCAGTGTCTTACTGATAAAGGCCCACTCAACGGGAAGAACAACAGGCTGGTTGTAAACAAGGTCAACCAGCTCCCTGACAATAGGGGAGAAATCAACGGCATAGTATGCCTCACGGTCGAGGCGAATCTCATCAATAACCTCATCTATAAAAAACTGTACCACGGGAGTAAGACTGTAGCGGTTTATCCCCTTTCTGATAAAACCCATCCGGTCCATGACTTCAACGATAAGGCGGGAGTCCCTCCTGACAAAGCCGGTCATCATCTCTACAAGATCGCGCCGCATGGAGGGGGTTATTCTTCCTGCCATGCCAAAATCGAGAAGAACGAGGTTGTTGTTATCAGTAACAAGTATGTTGCCGGGATGGGGATCATAATGAATGTAATCGGAACTAAAAAACTGTTCCATATAAATTTCGATGATATTGCATGCAATTACCCTGGGATCATTGTTCCTCGCCAGCCAGCTGTCCCGGTCATGAATCTTGTCCCCCTCGAGAAACTCCATCACAATAACCCTGTTGGTGCAAAAGGCGGGATAGACCTCAGGTATGGAAAGATAGGCAAAGCGCCCCAGGGACTTTTTAAAAGAAGTGGCAAGAAAAACCTCTCTCCTGAAATTAAGCTCATCACCGGTAACCCGGATAAACTCTTCGATGATCTCCAGGAGGTCCACTCTCCGTGAGAAAATACTGTAACGGGAAAAAACTGAAAAAACACGGTGCAGTATTGCCGAATCGATGTCAATGACCCTTTCGATTCCCGGCTTCATAATCTTTATCACCACTTCACGCCCGTCAGAAAGACGGGCACGGTGAACCTGCCCCAGGGAGGCCGAAGCAAGGGGCTCTTCCTCGACATGGACAAAGGGAAAAACACCTCCGGCATACTCATGGCGAAGCACCTTTTCAATTTCATTAAAGGGAACAGGAGGAACATTATCCTGAAGCTGTGAAAGAATACGAATATAGGGCTCGGGAAAAATGTCTCTTCGGGCACTGAAAAACTGGCACAGCTTTATCAGCATCCCCCCCATATCCACGGCAGAACTGTAGAGCTGCCGGGCCCTCTTTTCGTGGCGAGGGGCCATTCTCTTCTGTGCAGAAGTGAATCCCTCGCGGCTTATCAGGCGAAACTCCCTGTTGAAATCGAGTATAATCCCCAGGAAAATCTTTGCGACCCTGAAAAATCTCCTGCGGACATTCATGAATTGTTATTGTCCATCTTCCTCATCATTTCATCGAGTTTCTCTTTCAGTTCATCAAACTCCTTCTTTGATACAAAACCGAGCTTTTCAGCAAAATCCTTGATATTATCCTTTGCCCTGTCGACTTCCTCATCGAGTTTCGACTTTACGTCATCCTTTGTCCGGGTGAATTTTTCTTCGAACTCTTTGTAACGTTCATCCCTCTTCTGCTTGAACTCATCAGCCTTCTGCTCGATCTCCTCTCCCGCGGAAAAAAGCAATACCGCGATATCCTTTAAAATATTACTCATAAAGGGCCTCCTCGAAATTAATATGTGACGTTTTTCTCAATATGTACCCTTTGCCATGAATCCGTTACATACTGGCAATGATCCTTTTCCAGGAAAAAGTGCTCAGAGCCTCGACTTCCTGAACAAAGATATACCAGGTACCGTAGACGTTAGCGCACCCTGAAAAGAATACCAGTTATCATTCTATAATGCAATAGAAATGCACCCATATCACCATAGAATAAAAAGAAAATTAGTCGTAAAAAAGGATATACGCAGAACCGGCAGAAAACCACAAAACCACCCGAAAATGTTACGCTAACAGATATTATTACTTATGCTAAACTTTCCGGTAAAATTACAAACCTGTGACATCTGCCTATTGACATGAAACCTTTTATAGTTTATTTTTAATTTATATACCAATTATAGTACATTCTCATTAATTACGGGGATGATAAAAAACAGCAGGTGACCTCATTGTAAAGTAATGTCGTGGGGCAGCAAATGCAGTTTCAGGATTTTAGTGAATGGCAAATATGAATATATCATCCCCCATAAAAATTTTTATTGTCGATGATGAACTCCTCATCTGCGAATCACTTTCATGCCTCATCAGCACTGTTGAAAACTATGCCATCACCGGTTTTGCCAATGACGGGCGCAGCGCCATCAGGGAAATAAGCGAGAACCTGCCTGATATTGTCATTATGGACGTGAAACTCAAGGATGAAAACGGCATTAACCTGACAAACCTTATTACCCGCCGCTTCCCGGACATAAAGGTACTGATACTTTCAGGCTACTGCAGCCCCAGCCTGCTCTCAATGGCACTCAAGGCCGGCGCCGCAGGATACACCACCAAGGACATTCGCCTGAACACCCTGAAAAAATCCATTGAAACCATCCTTGTGTCGGATACATTCTTTATCCACGAAGACTACCGCCCATTACTCAATGAAATAAAGGAAAATCTTGATTACAACCCCACTTCGGCCCTGACTCAAAGAGAGCTTGAAATCATGAAATTTATTGTCAGGGAGTATTCAACCCGCGAAATCGCCGACCGGCTTGGTATAAGTGAAAAAACCGTAAGAAACCATAAATCGAATATCATGCAAAAACTGAACCTCAAGGGTGATGCAAGCCTGATAAAACTCGCATACAGTATAGCCCTCATCTAAGTCACCAGATACATTAACTCAGATATCCCTCGTCACCTTGAGCCTGTTGAGTTCACTGATCTTTCCGATGAGGATCTCATCGGTTTTTGCCAGTCGCTGCCCCAGGACCCCCACCATCTTTGCCGCAAAGGCGGGATTTTTCAGCAGGAAGGCCTTCAGCTGCATGGGACTGTCTATGCGCACAACCTTAACATTACCCAGGGCCATGGCATTGGCACTGCGGGGCGTATCATTAAAAAGAGATATCTCACCAAAAAAATCATTTTTTTTCAGGACAGCCACCACAACCTTGTTACTGCCGTCACTGAGGGTAATTTCCACCTCTCCCTCAAGAATGATATACATCCCCTTGTCAGTACCACCTGCCTCGATGATCCGTTCTCCCCTCTGGTAATACCGGATATTGCGTGCCATAAATCCTCCCAATCGCGTCAATCAGGGGCATTATTAACCCTTTACTGAAAGATTGACAAGAAATTATACGCTTATGAGCAAAAAAAATGGCTCATAAAGAAAAAAATTCGATTTGAAGCGCCCTGAAATTCGTATACAGGGCATAAAGACGTCATACCGCAAAGGAGAAAAGATATGATGGCACAAACCATAAGCCTTGCCCTTTCAGGCATTGAGGCCCATCTGGTTGAGGTGGAAGTTGATATCATCAGGGGACTTCCCTCTTTTACCATTGTGGGACTTCCGGATTCAGTAATCAGGGAATCCCGGGAGAGAATCCGATCCGCCCTTGAAAACTCCGCCTTTCAGTTTCCTCCACACAACTTTACCGTAAACCTGGCACCGGCGGCACTGCGCAAACAGGGGGCGAACCTTGACCTGCCCATTGCAATGGCTATACTGTCCGCCACGGGACAGCTTGCAGTTCCAGGGCCTCTGCCCCCCATGGTGGGGGAACTCTCCCTTGACGGCCGCATCAAGCCTGTCCGGGGCATTCTTTCCATGGCCATTACCCTCTACCGGCAGGGGTACAGGAAAATGATCGTTCCCCATGCTTGCCGCAACGAGGCGGCGGTCATTACTGAACTGGAGATTTATCCTGCCAAAAGCATCCATGACGTTATTGACATCCTTGCCGGGGAAAGGCCGCCCCACACCCGTGAAAAGACAGAAATCACTTCCCCCCCCGGGGCCGATTTCTCTGATGTACGCGGCCAGGAAACGGCACGGCGGGCCATTGAAATCGCCGCAGCGGGGAATCATAACATCATACTCTACGGTTCCCCCGGATCAGGCAAAACAATGCTGGCGCGACGACTTCCGTCTATACTTCCCCCCCTGACCCGGGAGGAATCCATCGAAGTGACCATGATCCATTCAGCGGGGGGTAAACTTCCCCCTGGAAGCAACCTTATCACCCTCCCCCCCTTCTCGTCGCCACACCACCCCGCCTCTGACACCGCACTCGTGGGAGGGGGCCAGATTCCCACCGTGGGAGATGTCTCCTACGCACACAACGGGGTCCTTTTTCTCGACGAACTGGTAGAATTCAAAAACCATGTTATACAGGCCCTGCGCCAGCCCCTTGAAGACCAGGAGGTAACGATTTCCCGCGCATGGGGTACATCTGTCTTCCCCGCGAATTTTATGCTTGTAGCGGCATCGAACCCCTGCGGGTGCGGATACCTCTTCGATGAGGGCATTACATGCACCTGCAGCCCGGGGCAGGTAAAAAGGTTTTTTCAAAAAATTGCCGGCCCCATTGCCGACAGGATCGACATGGAGATACTGGTCAACCGTGTCCCCCCTGAAGACCTGATAGGTATGTCTCCCGCGGAAAATTCCTCATCGATACGGAAACGGGTCACCCGGGCACGGGATTTGCAGGAAAAACGATTCTCCGCAAGCAGCACCCGCTGCAACGGGGACATGAACCCGGGGGAAATACGGAAATTCTGCCGTCTCACCCCTGAGACCGAAACCCTCCTGCGGGAGATTATACAGCGCCTTTCCCTTACAGCCCGGTCGTTCGACAAGATACTGAAGGTGAGCCGCACCATTGCAGACCTGGCAGAATGCAAAGAAATCAGCAGGGAACACATACTCGAAGCCATAACATATAAAAATATGCAAAAAAACTATATGAGCCTTGCCGGGGTGTTGTAATTTTGCAACACTGTTATTAATTAACACAAATTAATATTATTTTTACATTGATGGCTGAAAAAAATATGACATTTTTTACAAAATGTTTTTATTTTTTTCAATAAAATGTGTAGCATTTCTGAAAAACAAGCTGTTTAGTATATTTTAATACGCTTTTTTTTGAAAAAATGTTCCATTCATTGCTATTTTCAAAAAAAAATCGCCTCTACCAAATTATTGGCACGGATACTGCTTTATATACATACTATCCCGCCAATTTTATGCAATTGGCACCTGATTATCTGGAGGCCCAAAATGAACAAATTAAACAATCCTTACATTACAGTTGCTGATGAAAAAATGAACATTGATGAATTTCTTTGTAAAGTCAGAAACTACGACCTGGAACTGAATAGAAACGAAATTCTTGACGTTATCGAAGCTGCTGAAAAAATCAGTCCCCACGATGTTCCCACCATTATCAACACGATACAGGAAACGTATCGCATCAACATGGCATTATAAAAACCGCTTTTTTTATTCAATGGCAACACGTGAAGGCGAGGTTCGCAAACCTCGCCTTCAATGGCATGCATAAATTTATTGATTTCTCCCGCAATACCGATATAATTAATAAAAACACATAAAAAGTTAACCGGAATACAGTATGAAAAAAATTTATCAAAAAGTTATGGGCTACTTTCTTTTTCGTTTTGACGAAAAGGACTTTGTTCTCTGGAAAAAGGCGCAGTTTATCACCCTTATCTGCATTATTTTTCTCTTTTTAATGCTGATTATTACAATATACGGGCTGACACAACCCCCGGAAAGAATGCGTCAATTATTGTCCAGCACCCTGGGCATCTCGATTTTTTCTACGACCTGTCTTGTCCTTCTCAGAAAGGGGCACATGCAGGCAGCGGCGAATCTTCAGGCCATTGCCTCAATGGTTGTCTGCATAGTCGGTTTTTTTACCCGCTCACCGGCCCTTGCCCCTATAACACTGGGATATTTCATGTACGTAGACGTAATTTTTGCCACCATGTTCTGCCGTGCCTGGCTCTCTTTAACGATTCTCTTTTCATTTTTCGCCACGCATATAATCTTCTTTTTCGTTAAAGCCCAGCCTGTTGTTACCGGTGAACTGCTCGAGGCATCCCGCATGGCAGTCCTGGAGGGGGTCATCACTCTTTTCAGCGTCTTTGTTGTGGGCAAGACTGTCAGTAATTTTCTTCAAAAGGCCATTGACATCACAGAAAAAGAATCAGCACGAAACAGGGAACAGTACCATTTCATTCGTTCTCTCCTCGACACCATCCAGCAGACAGCGGCACGCCTCACCGAATCCATTCAGCTGACCCATGATGTCATTATCGAATTTACCGACAACGCCCAGTCACAGGCCGCCGCTGTCGAAGAACTCTCTGCCGCCATGGAAGAGATATCAGCCAGCACCACAAGTGTCAGCTATGCCACGGGTGACCAGAACCAGTCCATTAAAGACCTCATCGGCAGCCTCGACGTTATCTCCCGTTCAATTGATCGCATCGAGGCAAGCGGACATGAAATTTCTCAGTCCTTTCTCAACTTTATGCAAAAGTCAGAAGAAGGGTCACAGTCTTCACAGATGCTTGAAGAAATCAACAACAAGATCAGCGCCAACTCGGGCAATATCATCAACGTTATTTCAATAATCGAAAACTTTTTTGACCAGATCAACCTGCTCTCCCTCAACGCCACTATCGAAGCGGCGCGGGCGGGTGAACACGGCAAGGGCTTTGCCGTCGTTGCCGAAGAAGTGGGCAAGCTGGCAGAACACAGCGCCCAGGAGCTGAAACAGATTCATGAAATTATCGATAAAAACCGCGATGATGTCAAAGAAGGGAGCCGCATAATTCTGAAAATGGTCACTTTCATCACTGACCTTGTTTCTGAAACAAAAAATATCCGAGACAAGGCTGCAGAGGCCCTTCGCACCATTGGTGAGCAGAAAAACCTGCAGGATGAAATGAACAAGCGAATTGAAGTAGTCCGCCAGAAATCTGAACAGATCGAGATGACCATGGTAGAACAGGAATCAGCCATCGACGACGTGGTTATTTCTATTGATGAGACAAACAAGCTGGTGCAGCAGAATACACAGAATACTGAAAAACTGCGGGACAATTCCAGTGAATTGAAAGAATTTGCCGAAAAACTCAACATGGAATTTCAGAAAGCCTCGAAACAGGTTAAAGACGAATAAATCCCGCAACACGGCGGGGATTTATTACCCCCTGTAATAAATCCTTGCAAAAAATCCCCCCCTTTCGACAATGTGTTCACCGCCTGAGAGGCGGTGAACCGAGATTATATGATTCTGAAAGATATTGCATGCGCCTTTGCCGAAACAGAGGAATTTCAGCAGATCCCTGAAAAGCCGGGGGAGAGTTTTGCCGTCGAGGGCATCAGCGCCTCCTCTTATCCCATGATTGCGGCAGCGCTCTTCCATGCGCGCCCCGGCCCGTATATCATGGTTACCGATACGAGCCAGAAAATGCAGGAACTCTACCTGGACCTCTCCTGCCTGGTGGATGAAAGGGACCTGCTTCAACTTCCCCCCTGGGAGACGCTCCCCTACGAGTTCGTGTCTCCCCCTGAGTCCGTGGAAAGAAACAGGATAACTTCCCTCTACCGCCTCATGGCGGGTGATCCCTGCATCTGCGTTACCACTGTTGAATCACTGGTGAGAAAACTTCCCCCCAAAAAATTCTTTACCTCCCGTGGACTGACGCTCGAAGCGGGAGAGGACTACCCCTTCGATGATATCATCGAAACCCTCGCCGGCTACGGCTTCAGCCGCGAAGGACGCGTCGAGGGATTCGGCCACTTTGCCGTGAAGGGGGGCATCATCGATGTTTTTCTCCCCACCATGGAAAACCCCGTGCGCCTCGACTTTTTTGACGACACACTGGAGTCGATCCGTGAATTCGACATCAACAGCCAGGTCTCCACGGGGCGCCTCCAATCTGTCACCATCTATCCCCGGCGCGAACTGGTTCTCTTTGAAAAGGAACGGGAACGCCTTTATGACCTGCTCCTTGCGGCACGCGACGAAGGAAAGGACCTCACCGAGGAAATCATTCTCGCCCTTGAAGACGGCTGCATCGAAAACATGCACGGCATCGAAGACCTCTTTCCCGCCCTTATGGAAAGTGCCACCCTTGACTCATATTTTTCAGAAACAACAACGGTCATCTTTCTCGATGAAACGGAACTTGCCGCGAAACGAAACCTGCTGCAGAAAACATTTTCAGAACTCTACGAACGCCGTCACCGGCAGACCATCTGCCTCGAACCTGAGAAACTCATCGCCCCCGGCGTCTTTGACTCCCTCCGCGAAGGGGCCATACGTCTCCAGTCCTTTACTTCGACGCCGGGTGCCCTGAACTGGAAACTGAAGGGCATCCCCACCTTTCATGGCCGCATCAACACGGTACGGGAAGACCTTGCGCGGCGCATCGACGAGGGATGGAAAATTGTCATCACCACCGGCTTCGAGGGGCAGGCACGGCGCCTCTATGACCTTCTCGCTTCCTTTGATCCCGGCAGCAACTTTGAATCCTTTGACCCTGAAAAAAATCTCGACATCGTTATCTCCCCCTGGCGTGAGGGGGTGGAAGTTGATGCCCTCAGGAGACTGGTCCTTTCGGACCAGGAAATCTTCGGCAAAAGTTACCGCAAGAAAAAACAGTTCAAGAAAAAATCATCGCGCCCCATCGAGTCTTTTCTCGACCTGAAAGAAGGCGACTGCGTGGTTCACATCAACCATGGCATCGGCATCTTTCGGGGCATCGAAAGGATGGCTGCCGGCGGTGTCGAACGCGACTTTCTTCTCATCGAGTATGACGGGGGGGATAAACTCTATGTCTCCCTCGACCAGATAACCCTGGTGCAGAAATATATCGGCTTCGAGGGTCGTACGCCCCGCATCGATTCACTGGGAAAAAAATCCGCCTGGAACCGGATCAAGCAGAAGGTCCAGGAATCCGTTGAAGAAATCGCCCGGGAACTGATTGCCATCTACTCGAAACGGAGCGCCCTCAAGGGCTACCAGTATCCTCCTGATACGGCATGGCAGGAGGAGTTCGAGTCTCTCTTTGAATACGAAGAGACCCCTGACCAGATTACCGCCATCGAAGACGTAAAAGATGACATGGAAAGTGACCGTTCCATGGACCGCCTTATCTGCGGGGATGTCGGTTTCGGCAAAACTGAAGTGGCCATTCGCGCCGCTTTCAAGGCGGTCATGGCGGGACGGCAGGTGGCCATTCTTGTACCGACCACGGTTCTCGCCATGCAGCACTTCAATAACTTCAGGCGGCGTTTTTCGGAGTACCCCATCACCATCGACATGATTTCACGCTTTCGCACCAGGGGGCAGATGCGTGAAATCAAGGACAGGCTCAAAGCCGGGGAACTCGACATCATCATAGGCACCCATGCCCTTATTGCAAAGGACACAAAGATAAAAAACCTGGGGCTTCTCATCATCGACGAGGAACAGAAATTCGGTGTCAGGCACAAGGAGGAGCTTAAAAAAATACGCACCATGGTTGATGTTATGACCCTTTCCGCCACCCCCATCCCCCGCACCCTTCACATGTCCATGGCGGGCATACGGGATCTTTCCACCATTACGACTCCCCCGGAAAACCGGCAGGCCATCGAGACCTACGTGATGGAAGACAACCCGGATATTCTGAAAATGGCCATCATGACAGAAATTGAAAGAGAGGGGCAGGTATTCTATGTGCATAACCGGGTACAGACCATCGACGCCCAGGCAGAGATGCTGCAGCGCCTGGTACCGGAGGCAACGATATGCGTCGCCCACGGCCAGATGAACGAGCACGAGCTCGAGGAGATCATGATCGATTTCCTTGAACGCCGGTATGACATTCTCGTTTCAACCACCATCATCGAGTCGGGCCTTGACATGCCCAATGTGAACACCATCATTATAAACAGGGCCGACACCCTGGGCCTTTCCCAGCTCTACCAGCTGAAAGGGCGCGTGGGGCGTTCGGTAAGGAAGTCATACGCCTATCTGTTCTATCCGCGTCATATTCCCCTCTCCGAGGAGGCACAGAAACGCCTCCAGGTCATATCAGAATACTCTGAGCTTGGCAGCGGCCTCAAAGTGGCCATGAAAGACCTGGAGATTCGCGGCGCCGGTAACATCCTCGGCAAAGAGCAGAGCGGAAGTATTATGGAAGTCGGCTTCGACCTCTACTGCCAGATGCTTGATGACGCGGTCAAACGCCTTAAGGGTGAAGAAGTATCCAGCAGTTTCAGGACACCGGTTTTTGTAAAAACTGACTTTTTCATTCCCGGTTCATATATCAATGATGAACGCCAGAAAATTGAATTCTACAAGCGATTCGAATCATGTGACAGTCCCGAAGAGGTAGAGGCCCTGGAAGGAGAAATGATCGACCGTTTCGGCCCCCCACCCCGTGAGGTTACCATCCTGGTGGAACTGGAAAAAATACGTTCCATCGCTTCACAAATGCAGATATCAGAAATTCTCGAGGATTCACGCGCCGTAAGGGTCAAAATTGGCGTCGACGCAAAGGTAAACCGTGCCACCCTTGTCGAACAGATCGCAGGTGATAAAAGACTCACCATCGACCCGAAAGACCAGGAAACACTGGTCTTTGCCCCCCACGAATCAGGGGCAGAAAAAAAGCTCTCAGAGCTAAAAAAATGGTTGCAACAATTATCTTAAAGGGTATCCTCCTGCATTAACAGTTCCTGGCTGGTCATTTTGGAACGCCCCGGCTTTCCCCTCCTTCAACTGTCAGGATACACAAGACTAAAAACAGGATAAATACTATGAAATGTAAAAACCTACTGGTACTCATGCTTTTTGCCCTTCTCCTCACATCAATTTCATGCGAAAAACTCGGTTCGGGCGACTGGGCTGTCAAGATTGATGATGACAAAATTTCTATGAAAGAATTTCACAAGTTTTACTATACCCAGAACAAGCTGACACTGAAAGTAGACTCAAAAGAAGAAATCGACAAGTATGCGTCAAATGCAGCTAACCTGAACCCGCAGCTTCGCCAGTTTCTTGTAAAATCCAACTATCTCGATCACCTTATTGCCCAGAAACTCCTTTATAAAAAGGCCCTGAAAGACGATGAAATCGATCAGGATGAACTGGAGACCATTATTCAGCTGAGCACCATGACCACCGTGGCACAGTACTACATGAGCATAAAACTCAAGGACCAGATCGAAGTCACAGACAAGGAAGTCGAAGAGTTCTACAACAAGAACCGTCAGTACTTCAAGGGCGCTCCCCTTACCGATGCCGTTATCAACCGTATCAAACAGCAGATATTCATGCAGAAAGCCAGCGCCAAGTCAAATGAGTACATCATGAACCTCATGGCTGAAAGCAAAATCAATAAAGAAGGCTTCAAAAACTACATGAAACAAGAACAGAAGAAAAAAACAGAAGCCTCGAAAAAAGATGAAAAGAAAAAAGATGACGCCGCCAAAACAAAGGCCACTACCAACAAGAAATAGTTAAATTCGAAAAAATGAATAGAAAAGGGGCTGTGGTCTTTCAACCACAGCCCCTTTCTGTTAATGCCTGACGGTCTCGGCTCTAGAGTTCTTTTTTCAGGCTGGTCACCATTATGTGGATGCCGATACCGGGGAACCTCTTCTTCAGCTCTTCAACTTCCCCCTTAATCCCCTCGAGGGCCTTTGAATCAGTGGCGACCATCATGCAGTTGTTTATCCCCGGCCAGATGTGTGAACCAAGGTGCGGTTCACCACTGCCTTCACCATGAACACCGGTGAACTTCGTGTACCCCTTAGCGTAGGTTTTCATCAGTTCAACCATTTCATCATCAACGGCATTACTGTATACAATGAATAAAAGAACCATAATCTGTGTCAGGGACGGGATGATACAGGGCGCATCTATTCTTCCGTCCCGCTTCTCCTTTTTTTTATGTATTCTCTGCCAGATTCAAAAAGAGAATAGACGACAGGAATAAATATAAGCGTAAAGATGAACGAAGAAGTCATACCCCCAATAACGGAACGGGCTATGGGCATGGAGGACTCCGACCCTTCACCAAGCCCAAGGGCCATGGGGATAAGGGCGCAAATAGTCGTAAAGGTTGTCATCATTATAGGCCGCAGGCGTGTCCGCCCCGCCTCGACAAGCGCCTCGTGCACCCCCATGCCCCGGGCCCTGAGAATATTGGTATAGTCAACCAGCACAATCGCATTGTTAACGACAATTCCCGCCAGCATGAGAACTCCCATAAAGGCAGAAACACTGAAAGTGGTTCCTGTCAGGAAAAGGAACACCATGACCCCGAAAAAAAGAGTCGGCACAGAAAACATGACAATAAAGGGAGAGATAAATGATTCGAACTGCGATGCCATAATAATGTAGATAAGGACAATCGCCAGGAGAAGCGCAAGGGCCAGGTCCCTGAATGTTTCCTGCATGTCTTCATAGGCTCCGCTTATCACGACATTAAAATTTTTCGGTCTCGGTATCGCATCGATTTTCTCCTGTATGTCCTTTACAACAGAACGCAGGTCTCGTCCCTCTGCCTTGCATTTTATGTATATAACACGCTCCTGCTTTTTCCGTTCTATCTCGGTGGGGCCTGTTCGTGTTTCAACATCAATAAGATTGCCCAGGGGGACAGAGACCCCCATTGGAGTCTGTATATTTATACGCTTGACTGCCTCAATAGTGCTGCGGTCCTTTTCCCGCAGACGGACCATGACATCGTAATCATCTCCTTCATGCCGGTATATGGTGGCGACTTTACCAGCCACATTGTTTTTCAAAGTTGTGGCGATCTGTGTGGCATTGAGCCCCATTTTGGATATTTTATCCCTGTTGATCCTGATCACCTTTTCCGGCAGGCCTTCTTCCCGTGAGACATCAATATCCTTAAGGGCGGAAATCGGTTTTATAGCGGCAAAAATCTCCTTCGCATACTCGCTCGACTTTGCAAAATCGTACCCGTAGACTTCGATGGAAATGGCCGCGCCGCCCCCCATAAGGGACCCCTGTTGAACAGAAAAATTAAAATTCACACCCGGAATATCCCTGAGACCTTCACGCAGGGCGTCCTTGATCTCCTGCTGAGAGCGGTCCCTCTCAGTAAGGGGCACAAGGCGAATCTCCAGTTTTCCCGAATGATCAGTAGTATCACCGAAAGCGGCGGCAAAACTTTTTCCATAACCGGCTCGCACGGAAACAACCCTGTACTCACTTTTCTTGAGTATCTTAAAAGTCCTTTTTTCAATCATCTTCATTATCTTTTCGGTAGTTTCCAGGTTTGTACCTACCGGCAGTCTGGCAATCATCGTCAGCCGGCCTTCATCCTGTTCGGGCATAAACTCCATGCCCGCAACGGGGAGGAGCACAAAGGCAAGAACCAGGGCCGCGACAGTATATCCCACAACACTTTTACGGTGAGACAGGGCCTGGTTGATCACCCCGACATAAATTTCATCAAGTTTTTCCAGGAACTTTTCGCTGCCCTCAAATATCCTGTTGATAAACGAGAGACGGCCGGTATACGTATGATGCAATGTCGTAATGTAACGGGAAGTCATCATGGGAATAAGAGTCAGGGCCACCAGCAGTGAACAGAGCAGAGAAAAGGTGATGGTCAGGGCCATATCCTTGAAAAGCTGCCCTGCGAGGCCTTCGGTAAAAAGAAAAGGAAGAAAAACAGAAATCGTTGTCAACGTAGACGCGGTAATGGCCATGCCCATCTCATCCGCGCCGAGTTTGGCAGCCTCTGCGGGGCGGGCACCCTTGTCCCTGAAGCGAAAAATATTTTCCAGTATGACAATGGAATTGTCAATGAGCATGCCGACTCCGATGGCGAGGCCTCCCATTGACATCATGTTGAGGGAAAGATCAAAGTAATACATCATCACAAAGGTGGCAATGATGGATATAGGAATGGAGAGCCCCAGGATTAAAGCCGAACGCATATTTCGAAGGAAAAGAAAAACAATAAAAATGGCAATCAGCCCCCCGATAGCGGCATTATCAACCACGTTGGAAATCGCGTTTTCAATATATTCGGCAGAATTAAAAAAGGGTACTATCTTCATGCCATGGGGCAGGGTTTTGTTTATTTCCCTGATGCGTTTCAAAATATTTTCCGCTACGATTACCGTGTTCTTATCTGACTGTTTATTGATACGCATGATTACGCCATTCTGGCCGTTCAGGCGTACAATATCAGTACGTTCCGCAAGCCCCATGTAAACGCGTGCAACGTCTTTCAGATAAACAGGGACACCGTTTTTCACATCCACAACAACATTGCGAATATCGTCCATGCTCTTGAACTCTCCCTCGGTACGGAGAGAATATTTCATCATGGTGGTCTTAACGTCCCCTCCTGCAACATTGAGGTTTTCCGAGGCAAGTATCTGAACAATCCTGTCTATTGACAGGTTATAGGCATCCATCCTGTTTTTTACAAGTTCAACCTGGACTTCTTCCTCCTGACCGCCGCCAACACTGGCAGAGGCGACACCGTCAGTCTGTTCTATGAGACTTTTGAGTGTATCTTCAGCATATTTCCGAAGAAATGACAGGTCTGTACTGGCTGACCCGGAAACAGAAAGAACCATAATAGGCATCATGGAGATATCGAATTTAAGAACAATGGGCGCTTCAACACCCTCCGGCAAAAACCCCCTGATAATATCTATCCGTTCTCTCATGTCCGATACTGCCAGGGACATGTCAGTTCCCCAGGTAAACTGTACCATAACCGTGGATATTCCTTCTCTTGAGGTGGAAGTTATTTCATCCACATTGTTTATACCCGCGAGTGTCTCCTCAAGGCGCCGCGTGACTGTACTCTCTATTTCCTTGGGGCCTACATTAGGATATTCGATAAAAACGAGAGCAACAGGAAATTCGATATCGGGCAGCAGATCGAAGGGCATCTTCGAATAACTGACAAATCCAAGCACGATTAATGCAAGAAAGAGCATAATGGAAGTTACGGACCTGTTGACTGATATGTCCGTCAGTTTCATTTATTGCCGCCTGTTGTGGATTTCTTTTCGTTAACTTCAGGTTTCTGAAGATCATCGCGGTAAACTTTCAGGTTTTCTCCATCTGAAACATTTTCTTTGCCCAGGGTTACCACCACTGATTCTTTCTCGACTCCCTTCTTGATCTCGATATAATTATTAAATGAAAGCCCCGTCTCGACCATGGTTTTTTTTGCCCTGCCCTTTACAACAAGGTAAACATATGCTGTTTCTTTTTCGTCTCTCATTACAGAATCAACCGGTACTGCAAGAACACCATTTTTTTTCCCTGCAATAATTTCAACGTCCGCGAACATTCCATGCCTGAGGTGAAATTTCCTGTTATCAATTATGACATGCGTTTCCTGGGTACGGCTTGCCGTATCAAGAACAGCGCTTTTTTTATAAACACGCCCGTAAAAACGGCGCCCAGGCAGGGCCTCCACCTCGATTATCGCTTTCATTCCGATTTGAACACGGTTAATATCCTCTTCAATAAGCTGAACTACCGCCTCAACGCGGCTCATGTTAACGATCTGGGCAAGAGGAGTTGAGGGTGCTATTGTCATGCCCCTGTCCACCATGATTTTGCCCACATAGCCTGATATGGGAGATTCAACGATTCCCGGCATATAATCCATTCCGATAATATCCCGGTTGATCTTAATAATCGTCTGATTTTTGTAGACCTTCTGCCCCTGCCTGATTAATATCACCTGGACCTTCCCCGGCACCTGGGAAAAAACATTTATCGCCTCGATCCCCTTGATATCACCCGTAAACTTAATGCTGTCTGTCATGTCCATAACTTTTACGCCCGCCGCCTTAACGGGAACAATGTGCTTCTCTTCAGTTACGGCTTCGGGGGAAACCTTCGCCTTCACAAAAACGACGATTCTGTATAATGCCAGAACTGCGATTAAGGCAGCGATGATGCCGATAATCTTTTTTTTCATACTCTCCTCCGCCATTCATCAGACCTGATGCTCATCCGAAAACAATGACATCACCCAGGCAGTTATATAACAGGCCTGTTATTAATCCCTGCAACGGTAATACCTCTCTCATCGTTACACAATCCTGCGTGGCGCCATCTACCTGATAGGAAAATAATCCCTTCCAATCGCCCTGTTGAGTTCTGCCTGGGCGACCTGGTAATTATGAACAGCCTCAATATACAATGTCCTCGCGGTAGTCAGTTCAACATTCGCTTCAAGCAGTTTGCTGTTATCGATGATACCGCTTCTGAACTGCAATATAGAAACACGAAGGGCTTCATTTGCCAGTTTTATATTGCCCTGTTGTGAATGGATCGAATGTGACGCAGACTTCAACTTTAAAAATTTCTGCTGAACATCCACCTTCACCTGTTTTATGAACAGTTCAAGCTGAAGTTGAGCCTGTTTGGCCGCGCTCTTTAACTGTGATGCCTTCGCATGGGAAGAATCAAAGGGCGCA
This sequence comes from uncultured Leptospirales bacterium, assembly GCA_964534225.1. GTDB lineage: Bacteria > Spirochaetota > UBA4802 > UBA4802 > UBA5550 > CAZHNW01. Next base: position 17,016 of record CAZHNW010000040.1, read on the forward strand.
AGGGCCCCCCACTGGTAGGTTGCCCCAAAGGTAATGGACCAGCTCTGATTCCACCCCCCGGGAGCGATAGAATCATTTAAAGCCCCCATCAATGCCGCGACCGAGGGATCAGTACTCGAAGTAGAACCTTCAGATCCCTTCTTGAAAGATTTTGATGCGCCGTAACTTCCATTAAGAAAAAGTGACGGCCACAGGTAGACAGATTCAACGGATTTTGCCGTATGTTTAATGCTCTGCGTTGAAAGTTTGATCTTCAGAAGTTCAGGTCTGTTTCGCAAGGCATCAGCAATCATATCCTCGACTATTTTCTTTTCATCTTTTTCAGTCCCCTTCCTGAAAAGGAGAGTTTTCGTATCAACATCAAGCGCCTTACGGTCCAAAACAAGGGGAGCATGAATGTCCCTTCCCAGGTGGATATTCAAAGATGCCTTTACAGAAAGCAGGTTATTACGCGCGTTAATAAGCTTTGTCCGTTCATTAGAAAGCGATACCCTTGCACGAAGATAATCAAGCCTGGAAAATGTTCCCTTCCTGTATCCAGTGGTTACAGCCCTCAGGTTCTCTTCAAGAGCCTTTATCGATTCTTCACGCAATTTTATAATTTCCCCGGCAAGAAGCATCTGGTAATAGAGTTGAATAGTTCTTATTGTTGTATCCACCTTAATGGTGCGGACATCATTTTCAGCGGCAACATGATTTTTATATGAAGACTGAAGAGAGTGGTAAAATGTGCCGGGATTAAGGGAGAGCTGTCCGCTGATAATTTTGATGTCACACTGCCCCTTCAGGCTCGCGTTCATCCCCTCTTCAGCCCACATTCTGGTGTAGGAAACATCAGTGGAAAACCGGGGCCAGATCATCCCCCAGGTCTCCCTGACCTTTAACCTGCTTTCCCTGACCTTTTCTATGGAAATTTTATACTCTGTATTTTTTTTCAAAGAAAGGCTGATTGCCTGCGCGAGAGACAGCTCTTCAGAAGCATATGCGGCAGTGGAAAGTATCCATATAAAAAGAAGACCTGCTACACCTTCTCTTAAATACCTCTTCTTGTTACTTTGAACACCTGAAATGCTCATATTTCATCTCCGATTTCTTTTCACTCACCGACTGAACAAACATAAAATTATTAACCCTATTGTCAAGAATCTTAACCTTTTTGTCAAAAACAGGCGATACTTCAACTTCTGAAAAAAGAGATATTCTTCAAGATATAATGAATAACCATGCATGAGACATACTGCACATCTGGAAGAAAAAAAATCCGCTTCGCCTGGATTAGAAAGGGGACATCCCCCACAGACAGTTATCCAACAGGCCTATAGTATCCGCCAGAACGGGACGAACTGCAAGTTTTTTTCCCCTGGAAAGAGAATGCTTTAACACCCCGGCATCCTGGCACTTCACTCACCGGCAGCAGGTTCATGCACCGGGATCCAGCCCACTCTCCAGTTTTGGCAGGGGTGGACATTTACTCCCCTTTTTCTGTTTGACAGCCTCCCCCCATCTTTATTATAATAATAAATATATTATTTTTGATTCAGCAACCTTTTCTGATGGCAGTATGCATGAGAAAAGCTGAATAAAAACGAGGTAGACTGATGAAAAGGAAAGCGACTCTTTGCCTGCTTACACTCTTTGTAGCATCCTCCATGCTTACAGGTCTTTCATGCGCATCAAAAAAAAACATCAAGTTCACCCGGAGAGCTCTTCCGGCGCGTTCCAATGTTGCTGTTGTCTATGATGGCAAAAACAACCTGAAAAATGTTGTTCTGGTAAAATTTCTTTCGCGGGGTTATAATGTCCGTGCCTTCAATTCAGCAGACCTCTACCGCCTCACGGATATCTTCGATATAAAAGACCTGAAAAAGGTTTCTTATGGAGTCTCTGCCGATGCCGGCGCTGTTCTCTCTATGCAGAAATCATTCAATAACATATACAAACTTCACTACTATAACTATGAAATAAACAAGGCTGAACTCCTCACAGAACTGAAACAGAAGTGGAATGTCGACTACCTCATCATCCTTGATTTAAAAAACTGGGAAAAGGTCTCATGGGGACGCCTCATCGACCTGCAGAACTATGAAATCATGTGGCTGGAAAACTATCCCACTAAATACAGCGATAACATTGAAACCGTTATGGACCACCTCATAAACAGCATGTCCGGAAAATAGGCCATGAAGTTTTTTGCCGGTTCTGCCGTAACAGCAGTTCTCTTTTTCTTTTTATTCCTCACCCCTGCAGAGGCTGCTCCCACTATGGCCTTTGGGTACCTGGCTAACAACTCCGGCGACCCGAATTTTGACTATCTCGAGACAATATTCCCCAATTCGTTTGCCAACTCCATTAAAAACATTTTTGATGTTAATGTTATCAAACCCATCAGCGTCAACAAACTCCTGAAAAAGTACAGGCAAAAACTCGAAAAAAACTACCAGCCCTATCAACTTCCCGACCTTGCAGAGAAGACAGGGGTAGATCTCTTTATATACGGCAGTTTTACTCCACTCCCCAATGACCGTATTAAAATTGTTCTGCACCTCTATGCTGAAAATTCCAAAAGGATTTTCACTTTCACCAATATTGGAAAAATGGAAACAGAGATATTTCGACTTGTTGATCGTATCACCGACATTCTCATTAATTTCATGGACAGCAGCAGGCTCTACCTGACACGAAAAATACCCGCAGGCTCCCGCATCGGTTTCTTTACAAACCTTGAAGCTGATGACCTGAACGCCTTTTACTTCCCCTTTATCTCAAAGGGATTCCGCATTGCATATATTCAGGGCAACACCCCCGGCGACGGTATTACCTTTGAGGATATGAACATATTTGAAAACATCTCTACAAAAGACAACTCATACGATATTATTACAGATATGCGAAAGGTCACATTTCTCATGGGAACATGGGCGGGAGAACGTTACAAACAGGACATGCAGGCGGCGCGCAAACTCTTTCAAAAAAATGACCTCTACTACCAGAAGACAAAAAACAGAGCCCTTGAAAAACTTTACCGTGTTTACCGGGGCAAGCTCGATTACCTGATAATTGCCGGATTCAACAAGGGCAAAAACAGGGCATGGGTAAGGGCCATTGATCTGAAAAGAAAAGACCTTATCTGGATGGAGAGCAATATCAAGGGTGATATCCGGGAAATCGGCAGAAAAATGATCACGCGCATGACCGGGGGAACAAAAAAAAGAACCCGTTAGACACCTACTCTTTTTTTCTTCTTCGTATCATAACTGCAGCAGCTTTTTTCAGTTTTCCCTGCCTGCGATAAACATCCACAAGTGCCGAGATCACATCGTAATTGTATGGAGACTTCCTATGGGCCATTTCGAGATAGCCTTCTGCCCCCTTTACATCGCCGGAATGCACAAGGGCCTTTGAAAGATACAGGAGAGAATCAGCGTCATGATATCCTGAGCCGCATGCCTTTTTAAGAGCCGTCACTGCTTCAGGATACTTCTTTATTTTGAGAAGGGACACACCATAATAATAGAAAAGATCCGGATCGTCCAGGGGGCCCCTCTGTCGCAATGCCGCTTCAACATCACCATAATATTTTTCTTCAAAAAGAAGTGAAACGGCCTCTCGAAGTTCCTTCCCTTTCAAGGCGTCCCCTTCCAGGGACGCGGCAAGAAGTTCAGCACCGCGCGCCCGTTCCTTCATTCGAAGATAATAGAGACCTGCTACGGCCAGAACCCGGCTGTTATGCCTGTAGACAACTGTCATGCGGTCAAGATAACGTGACAGGGCTTCGAACTCCTTTTTTTCCAGTAACTGGCGTGCCTTTTTTTCCATTTCCCCGGGTGTTGTTTTCTGCACGTCGCGGTACCAGAACTGGAGATAACACCGGTAAAGGGGCTCAGAAGCAAAGTATGATGCTGCGATACTTCCTGCAAAAAAAACAACAATAATGATAATCCGGTAATTCATATTCTTTCCTTAAATTCCACGGGGTAATTTATCAACGACTTTCACCGGTAAGAGCTTTTCACAGTCAAAAATCCCCTGCAGACATGCCCCGGACAGGCATCCCCTGCCTTCAGGCTCTGAATAATACATGATATCCCCTCTTTGGCAAGAATATTTTAATCAGAAACAGGGGCGATAATCCAGGTTTTCACCCCCCATTGCATTAAATTCTGATTTGACAGAAAAGCCCCCTGCCAGTACTATTGATGGCAAAGGGTTCCTCTTCTCCCTGCCCGTTAAACAGGTTAAAATTAACAACGCGAAGAGACCAATACTCTAAAACCGGAAAATACAATGAAAAAAATTTTTATAGCAGCTTTTGCCTTAATTTCTGTCATGCAGGTTTCACACCTCTCCGCCATCACCGGCAGCGAGGCCCTGGCAAAATTTCAGGGCCGCATGTACAGTGCCGGCCGCATGACCGGTATTATCCAGTGGAGCTACAACAGCGGCCCCCCTTACACTGGCAGTTTTAAGTACCTGGCACCCAACAAGATTTACATCAAGTTCAGCAGCCCCGGGGGAAAGGTCCTTGTCGCCAATGGCCGTAAACTCTGGATATATGACCCCGGCAACAATGTATGCGCAGTACAGGACCTGGGCGGCGGTGGTTCAGGCGGTATCGCCGCCATGGTGAAGGGCTACATGGGTATTGTCACGTCCCAGGGCGGCGGAGGCTATACCCTGAAACTGAAAAACAGTGACCGCACCTATTCTGAAATCATGCTCTGGCTCGATAAAAGTTTCTTTCTTAAAAAGGCGGTACTGAAAACAGCAAAGGGAGACGCCCTTAAGGTAACCCTTTCCAATGTCAGTTTTTCAACCAGTGTCATGAAAAGCCTTTTCGATTTCAATGTTCCCGCCAACACGCAGGTAATAAAGAATCCTCTGCAGGTGAGGTAAAAAAAGGAGACAGGAAAAATGAAATTCCGCGGCATGACAATAATTATGCTTTTATTTCTATGTTTCGCCTCTCTTTCTCTTGCTGCGCAGGAGATAAAGGAACCGCGGAAAGTTCTTTTCTATACATACGTTGGTCCCGTTGCCGGTTTCGGCTACAACCATATCAGGTATAAATCATGGGACACGACCCTCAACGAACATGTCTCGGTAAACACAAGCGGCATACAGACAACCGCGGGGGCCATGTTCAATGTCTTTATCAATAATATCATTGGTGATTTCCGCGTTGAGTATATTTATAATCATAACGGGGGAAGTCACGTCGTTCAACACCTCTTCTGGTCTGTTTTTGGAAAATACCGGTGGCAGCTCACGGACATTTTTGCCATTACCACCGGAGGGGGCATCTACTTCGAGACCCCTCCGTCGAACCTCAGCTACAGTGGTACTGCGGGCCTGCAGATACCCCTGGGCGTCATAATCAATACCTCCTTTGAAACACGCCTTGTCATCGACCTGGTGGGCCGCTTCGGCCTCTACGGCTATGATGATGCCATAGGTAAGATCGAAATCTCAGAAAACAGTTACAAGGCATCCTACGGAATTACCGTAGCCTTTCTCTTCAAGGTGGGAAGGCTCTGAGCCATCGCGTCTTTCAGCCCCTTTAAAACCCTTCACCCCCGCACCAGTAAATTTTTTCTTTTATTTTTACTTTTTTTACCACTTTTCTTTTTTTTCATGCCTTCATTTTCGTATCCCCTATAGAAAGCAACATCGACAGCAAAAAGGGGCAGGCAAATGCGAAAACAGAAACAGAGCGACTCACCGCCTGTCATGGTACCGGTCCTGGGACTCCTGGCGGTGCAGGTCTCTGTCATAGCATTCATTTTTTTTCTCAGGGAAGAAAGGTACTATGACCTGCTGCCCCTTTGTGTCACCATCCCCGCAGCGGCAGCTGTTCTCTACCGCTACCAGAAAGAATCACGCCGCGGGGCCTGGCTCTGCGGGGCCATGATTATTGCCGCTGTGTTGGTATTCCTGCGGCTTCCCGTCGAGAGGCCTGTTCCCGAAGAGATAGAAAAATACCGTCACGGGAGAATAACAAAAGCAGTTTTTCGGGGAAGTCATACCTTTGTTGCCGCTGATCTTGCTCCGCCGGGAGTTTCAACTCAAAATACCATGTTACACGCCGCCCTTTATGTTGAAGGAAAAAAACAGTTCATTCCCGGAAGCATTATTACAATAGAAAAACCCTGTCTTCCCCTTAAAGGGGAAACACCGGGGCAACGTTACCTCACGCGGCAGGGGTTCATCTGCCGCGCCTGGCTCAATGAAAAGCAGGTGAGGATAAAACAAACAGCAGCCATCCCCTGGCGCCTGAAGGTGCGTAATGAAATGGGGAGACGTATCAGCCATCTCTTCGGCAGGAAAAACAGCGGCATCCTACGGGGGCTCTACTTCGGGAACCGGCACTTTATCGATGGAGGAACCCTCTTTCACTTCCATCGCAGCGGCCTTCTTCATCTCCTGGCGGCAAGCGGCCTTCACGTGGCAATGATTGCAAGTCTGCCTCTTTTTCTCTGCTGCCTCTTTCCCGCAGGGACCATCAGGCGATACCTTCCCGCCCTGGGAACTGTTCTTTTCTATATCTGGCTTACCGATTTACCCCCCTCACTCCTGCGGGCGGGAATGATGTTTTCTCTCTTTGTCATGATACGGCTGGCAGGCATGGAAAGAAACATTTTCAGCATCCTGTTTTTTACCGCCTTTATAATGCTCTACATTTCACCGGAAGACATATTCGGCACAGGCTTTCACCTCAGCTTCGGTGCCACCCTGGGCATTCTTCTCTTTTATCAACGTTGCAGTAACGCCTTTTCCTTTTTCCCGCCCTTGCTGCGTAATCCCCTGGCGGTCTCCCTCGCCGCCCAGTGCGTTGCCGCGCCGATAATTTTTCTGACCATGGGAGAGGCCACTCCCGGCGGGCTTCTCAACAACCTTGTTATAATGCCGCTGGTAACAGCAGTCCTTTATGGTTCTCTCTGTTCTCTCGGACTTTCTCTTTTTTTTCCCGGTATGGCCTCAGCAGGCGCAGCGGCAACAGGTTTCATCATGGACATTATGAGAAAATGTGTTGAGATCCTGCAGCTTTTCTCCGGGCATGGCTCCTTTCATCACACCCCTCTTCTTCTGCTGGTTCCGGTTCTGCCCCTCATACTTCTTTTGATTCCCCGGAAAGCGAAAATCATTTTATGCAGTGCCGGGATCATGCTCCTTCTTCTTCCCCTGCCCTTTCTCGCCATGCAAAAAAGCAGACCGTCAATACAGGTAATCAGCAGTAAGGTCTGCCGCCTCGCCGTGGAAAGGTCCGGGGATGGAACAGTTATTTGCGGTTTTCTTCCCCGCAGGGAAGGAGTAAAAGAGGTAATGAAGTTTCTGGCAAACACCCCTCTAACCCGACTTCACCTTGTTATTCCCAACCCTGACTGGAAAAATCTGAAAAACTGGCAAAAAATTGCCGTCTCACTGCCCGTTCACCACTGCACCCTGGGGCCGGGATTCGATCTTTCCGGTACCACGGAAAAATTCATCACCCTGCTCAAAAGAAAAGGTGCCGCCGTTGAATTTTTCAACTTCCCCCCCTGCCCTGCCCGAAACAGGGATAATTTCATGGCCAATAAAACAAATTCTATTGACTCAAACCATGAAATAAACTATATATACAACACGCTTAAACAGCTCAGGATCGAGAAAATAAAAAGAAAGGGAGGGAAGTCAAAAAAAGAGGGCCCGCCCCGGCAGCGGGGCCGTTCACTGGAGAAACAGGCCCTCTCCTTCAGACAGTTATGACCGGAAATGATTCAACACGGGAAAGGGGCCTGGTCAATACTTCTGAACTGGCGTCGAAAATATTCGCTGGAGAAGAAATTGCCCTTCGCTTCAGGTACCCCAATGATGAAATAAATGTCACCATAAACTCCCTCGTCGCTAAAATCCTTGGGAAGCTTGATCTCATTTATCTTCTTGATACGATATTGACCATCCTGCGGGAAATCTTTCTCAACGCCGTCAAGGCCAACGCGAAACGAATCTTCTTTTCGCGCAACGACCTTAACCTTCTCTCAACCGATGACTATAACACGGGGATGCGCCAGTTTAAAGAAGAAGTCATCAACGACCTTGATTCTTACAGCAGTGAACTGAGCGTAAGCCGTTTTCGCATACTCTTAAAAATCAAGATGATACCTGATGGCATACGCCTTACCGTGAACAACAACATTACCATCATTCCCGCAGAACAGGAGAGAATTCTGGACCGCATAAACAGGGCCATTGCCTCATCTGATTTCACCGAGGCCTATGAATCAGTCTATGACACAACAGAAGGGGCTGGCCTTGGTATCACCCTGATCGTTCTTCTGCTCCGCAACGCCGGTATCGACGCCTGCAATTTTTCAATTTCCAGTAATGATGAAAGCGTTACTACAACACTGACAGTACCCCGCCTGCTCCGCCCCGAGGCAACCACATCGAAAATCAAACAGGAAATCATCGACCACGTCGAGGCACTGCCGACTTTTCCCGAAAACATTATCCAGCTGCAGAGCCTCTGCGAAAATCCTGATGCGCGGATAGAGGAGATATCTGAAAGAATTACCGTTGACCCGGCACTTACTGCAGAGGTTATACGCCTTGCCAACTCGGCAGGATTTGTCACCGGCAAAAGGGTCAAATCTGTCAGCGAAGCGGTAATGATCATCGGCCTGAAAAACCTTAAGGCCATTCTCACTGTTGCCGCGGCCCGCAAAATTCTTGACAAGCGTTATAAAAAATTCGAGCAGATATGGAGCCACTGCAACCGTACCGCTTTTTACGCCCGTTCACTTGCGCTGCGTATCGGCCTTACCGGCATCATTGACCATGTTTTCATCAGCGGGCTGCTTCACGATATCGGGAAAATCGTTCTTCTTTCCACCAACCTTGACCTTGTCAACGAGGTATCGGAAATTGTCTCCAACAGGAAAATCCGCACATCAACAATCATGGAAGAGATCGCAATCGGGATCAGTCACTCTTCTATAGGTGCCCTTATGGCATCCAAGTGGAACTTCCCTGAATACCTCATTGAATCGATAAAACTTCACCACAGCCCCCTTAACGCCAACGAGATGTTCAAAAAGGTCGTGGCCGTTGTTTACCTTGCCAACATTTTTGTCGGCATCGAAGTCAACAAGTATGACCTTACTTACATCGAGGCAGAAGTCCTGGATGTTCTCAATATAAAAATCGATGAAAAACTGCTCTCCATCGGTGCACGCCTCAAAAAGCAGTACGATGAATACCTGGGAACCCTTTAAGAACCTTTTTTGGCATTCTTTTACACCAGAGCTGCCGACATATATACAAGAAAAGCAATCCACGGCATCAGACTCTATATGATTACCTACGAAATCCAGAAATCAAAATCAGGGGCTCCAACACTTGTAGCCCATGGGGAAAAAGACACCCGCCTTCACTCCGCCTATGATCCCGAAAAAGAAGCAGACCGCGCGGTATATTCTTTTTCACCGGGACGTGCCTCGATAATACTCGTCTCAGGCGTGGCCCTGGGGTACCACCTGAAAAGGCTCCGGGAGAAATTCCCCCACCATCGCATCATTGCCGCCGAAAAAGAAAAAAAGGTTATCACCCTGATCCGCAGTTCATGCCCGGGAAACCTTGAGGGAATCACACTTGTTTCCTCCCCGGCAGAGGTGGTACGCCTCTTTGAAACATTCGACATGGCATCATTCCGTGGAGTGGCACATTTTATCCACCGGCCTTCTTATCTTCTCTACAAAGATTTCTATGAATCGATAGCAGCGGAATTCCGCCAGCAGGTATCATCCCGGGTAAGTGATATCCTCACCCGCCTTGAATTCGAAGAGCGCTGGATAGGCAACATCTTCGCCAACATCCATCACGTTGAACATGCCACGCCGGTACAGTCCCTTTTTGGCAAATTCAAAAAAATCCCCGGAATCATCGTTTCCGCCGGTCCCTCTCTGCGAAAAAATATCGACCTGCTGCCACAGCTCAGTGACCGCGCCCTGATACTTTCAGTGGATACCGCCTTCAAGGTCCTGGCGCGTAAAAAGATCAAACCCCATATTGTCATGACCCTTGATGCGCAGAAACATTCCCTGCGTCATTTTCTCGGCGTTCCGGGAGAAGAGAGCCTCCTCTGTGCCGACGTGGTAAGCTCTCCTGCCATTCTGCGAGCCTGGCCCGGCCCGGCACTGCTCAGCACCACGGCACAGTATTTTACCAATGATTCTGGAAAGACGCACCGTGAATCAACACCGGGCATGTCATGGTTCGAAGAGGTGATGCCCCCCCTGGGAGACGTACAGTCAGGGGGATCTGTTGCCACAAGCGCCTTTGACCTTCTTCTCAACTGCGGCTGCGATCCCATTATCCTCCTGGGACAGGACCTGGCCTACACGGGGCGTGAAATCCACTGCAGCGGCACCCATCATAACGATGACTGGCTCCCCCTGACCAACAGGTTTAAAAACCTCGACACCATCAACCAGCAGGTCATACGCCGGCGCAGCATAACCCGCCTTGAGAAATTCGGGGGCGGGGGGGAAGTCATAACAGATTTTGTCCTGAACCTCTACCGGGGATGGTTCGAGGACTCGGCAGCACGGGTCCCCGCAACCGTAATTAATGCCACGGAAGGGGGTCTCCGCATCGGCAATACAAGGGAAGTACAGCTCTCTGAACTTGCCGCGGAACTGCCCGTACCTGGGAAAAGTCCCCGTGAAATACTGAGCGAAGCACTGGGACCCGCACCGGGAGCAGCGCTAAAACTCTATACTGCCCTTAAAAATGCACAGAGTGCTATCAAAAAGACAGCCGTCTACCTTGAAAAAACCAGCATTCCCCCTGACGAGATCGATGGCTACCTTGAAAAAAACAATATTGCCGGTCTGGTGTCCCCTTTTCTCCGCCAGTCAACCTTTTATATTATTCGCCGGGGCCTTGATGACGAAAAAGCCCGGGAAATTCTCAACAGGGACATAAAAAATGCCGCCCTGAAACTTCTTCCCATGATTGAAGTGGCTATAAAACGCCTCGCTGAACAGCAGGTGTAACATCCCTGCTGCCAGGAGCGTTATAACTCCCCTAAAAATAATACATATACCTGTCATGATTTCCGATAATAGGAGAAGAAGATATCCAGAAATAACGGGTAATTTTTATACTTCCTTCTTCACCGGCATGCGCCGGCTAAAAGGCGAAGAAACCCTGCCCGCTGGACAGGATAACCGGGAACCATTGAGATGAAAAAAGCGATAACTGTACAACTACTGACCATCATAGCGATTCTGCTCCCCGTCTGCACCTTTGGCAGTGCTGACCTCACATCCCGGGCACAGGTAGACTGGGTAAAAGGAAAAGTCATCGCACGGGGCGTATCATCGGTACGTGTCAATCCCGGGGGAGAACCCATGAGCCGCTACCAGGGACATCCCCTTTCCATGAATGAAGGGCGCCTCATGGCCTCAAAACGCGCGCATGATATTGCCATGGAAAAACTTGTTAATGTGATTAAAACAATTAAACTCGATCACGAAGAAACAATCTCCTCATTCCTGGGCAAATCATCCTATACACGAAAATCACTTTCGCGCCTTCTTCGGGAAGGTGCCGCATGCCGGGAAACCCCCGCGGATTATTTCCATGACTCCTGCAGGGTGGAGATTTCCCTGCGTGCCATTATTTCTTCTCTGCCCTTCCGCTTTCCCGCAGAAAAATTCCCGCGGCGCATGGATAACCCTGTTTCAACGGATTACACCTCTGTTGTTGTTGATACACGGGGCTTAAAGGTCACACCAATGCTTTTCCCTTCCCGTCTCAAGAAGAGGGGGCGGGAAGTTTTCAGCAGGCGGCACGTGAATATTCGCAGATCAGGACCGGCGGGTATTGTTGCCTGGGTCTATACCATCAACGCGGCCATGAACCATCGAAGAGCAGGTAATCACCCATTTTTTACTGTGGCATTGAAAAAAGTCCGTGGCTGCCCCGTTATTTCCGAGAGGGATGTCAAAAAAATCTACAGCAGTGACAAAACCCTGCAACACCTGCGAAACTGCAGGCTCATATTTATCATTGACAGGAAGTAAAATGGAGAATCCCCTCAACATATTAAAAAACCTCATTGGTATTGTTAATCGGCTCATTGACGGCCTCAGTCTTAATACTGTGAGAAATATCCAGCAGGGATTTTACTTTCTTATGTTCATTCTTGCTATAGTGGCTGTCATTATCGGCTACAACATGGGGCGCGAAGCGGCACGCATCAAGAGCCCTCCCCTGGCAAAAAATGTCAATGATGCCTTTGAAATTGATATAAGCCGGGAAAAGTCTGATGGTAATTTCAGCTCACTTCTAGAATCACAGGTTTTGACAGAATCACGCTATACACGCCCTGCTCAGAAACCCTATAAAATGGCACCAAACCTGAAACCTGAAACAGATACAGGCATTATCGAGGATACAGCAAAAAAAAGAAGAAAGCCTCACCCGATACTTCGCAACCAGAGTGAAATACTCGAAGGGCAGTACCGCCCGGAGAAAAAGAGGCAAAAATCAGTTGATATACTCATCGAAGATAAAAAGAAAAAAGAACCGACACCGGTTAGACCCGACTATTCAAAGGACACCAAAAAAGAAAAGAAAGAAACAATCAAAATGATCGAAAACAAAAAAAATAAAAATCGTACACCCGCCCCTGTACTCAGGGAAAAAGGGATTATCGACAAATGAAAAGCAGGACCTCCTTCATTGCACTTCTGGCTGCGGTGGTTACTCTTTGCGCCGTTCTTCCCGGTACGGCGCGTAACTACAAGGAAACAGAGGATATTATAAAATCCATTCTGCAGCAGTCACCGGGTTCAGAGAAAAAAACAGGGACCAGGGCTGATGCCGAAAAATCTTCAGACACCACTGAAGATGATAAGACAGGAGAAAATAAAAAAACTTCCATCTCAACAACACCTTCAGCAGCCGAAGTAAACCTGAAGAACGGAATCGAACTCTACCAAAGCGGCCTCTTCACCCATTCAAGGAGGGCATTTGATGAACTCATCACAAAATACCCCACAAGCCCCTTTGTCGATACCGCGAGAATCTGGCGCAGCAAAATACATCTTCGCAGCAATCTTTACCGCGAAGTAATCAAAGATCTTGAAGCAGTAAAAGCAACCTCAGGAGAATACCCGGCAGCCCGTTTTCTCATGGCTCGCTGCCAGCTCGCACTTGGCAGCAGGGTGGAGGCGCTGCAAACCTACCGGGCCATCGCCTATCGGTTCCCGGGCCATGAACTTGCAGACAATGCCCTGCTTCAGACAGGACGCATCTACCTTTCATCGGGAAAGGGGGACCGTGCCATTGAAACCTTTATCAGGATGGTCAAAAATTATCGGCAGCGTGAGACCATCGATGACGCCTACTTCTACCTGGGGCAGACATTCGAAAAAGACCCCCGCATGAGGGACGTGGAAACGGCCCGGAGAATCTACAAAATATTCCTGGAAAAATCAGAAAAGGGAGAGCCCCATTTCAAAAGCTCTCCCCTCAAGGTACGCGTCCTTCATGATCTCAGGCACCTGGAACGCATCCACTTTCGCATGGAACGCTGAGATCACCCCTGGTTTTCATTATCCTTTTTCACATAAAGAGTCTGTGTCGGGAAAGGTATATCCAGACCTGCACTGTTCAGCGTATTGTAGATAAGCCGGGTGGCCTCGATCTTTTTCCCGTAATGATCTGAATAGCTGGGTATCCAGAACTTGGCCTGAAAATTCAGTGCAAAGTCTGCCATTTCGTAACAGACAACCGATGGTTCAGGATCTTCGCAGATATCCGCTATTTCTTTCAGGGCATTCAGTATCACGTCAGTTACTTCATCGATATCACTTCCGTAGGCAACCCCGAAATTGACAACAACCCGTATCTTCGGGTCAGGAAGAACATAGTTCTTGAACTGCTTATTCATCAGTTCCCCGTTGGGGATAACAATAATTTCATTATCATAAGTAACGAGTTTCGTGTTCCTGAGGCCTACTTCCTGAATAATCCCCGTCTGACCGTCAATGGTGACCTTGTCTCCTACAACGAATGAACGGTCAAGGATGAGAACAATCCCGCCGATGACATTCCCCAGGGTGTCCTTTACGGCAAAACCTATGGCAAAACCGGCAACACCAAGAGATGCGATAAAAGGTGTAATATCGATATCAAAACGGGAAAGTATCATCAGGAGACCAGTAGCCATGATCACGATTTTCATGGCCTTGATAAAAAGCGGTACCAGATCTTTTTCTATACGTGAATCGATCTTTCCTGCGACACGTTGTCCCCATGCCCTGATTAAAACGGCAACCACATGGGAGATAATCAACGCTGAAAAGAAAATGATCAAGGCTACCAGGAGATTTTTAAGAACAATTCCGCTCGATGTCTTCATTCCCAGTACAGAAAAGGCAATACGCAGGCCGATAACAATGAGGAGCCATTTTACCGGTTTCTTCGTTCGTTCCACAAGTTCTTCATCTGCATCAGTAGAGGTCATGCTGGTAATATTGGTAAGAATTTTCTCGAAGAAAATGACCATGATACGTGCGAGTATTAGAAAGAAAATAATAATAATGGCGGAAAAAACCCAACGGTTGGATACAATGATGCCAAAACGTGATGTTTTTATTTTTTCCAGTGCTTCTTTCAAAGTTGTCTTCTGTTCAGCCTCAAACCGGGATATTGTTGAACTGATGACAAAGTCTCTGAACCATTCATCGCGGCTCACGGCAAATTTTTCAATACTCGATAAAATATTGTCATCGATAATGCCGTCCCATGTGGGGCCATCAATTTTTCTACCATCAGCTCTTACAGCTTTCAGTTGAATCCTTATCTTTTTTCCGCTTACGAAATACCGGCCTTTCACCGCTACATCAGCACCGATTTCCTTTAAAAAAGAAATGACCGTTTCAGTATTATATAGATCAGCAGTGGTCAATTTTCTCTTGCTGATCTCTGCCGCCAGGTCAGAAGCATCCTGCAGTTTTATTCTGTGATCGATAGACATGTTATCTTTCATCACTTCAGAAATGTATGTTTCAAGATACTTTATACCTGAATCAGTATAATTGTAAAAGGGAAGTATAATCACACTTTTAGTTATTCCCTTTGCTTTTCCTTCACCCAGCGGTGCATCTACTGCGAAGGCCTGCCCAAAAACTGAAAACATTATCAACAGCAGACCGGAAATTATTGTACAACGCATATCTGACTCCTTAAGCAATTAATAAAAAATCACCGCAGTCCCGAACCTGCCGGGCCCAATACTCACATGTGCCTTCGGCATAGACAGTGCATTTTTTTACAATCAGCCGGTGACTACTTATATGGTTTACCCCATAATGCACCCCCTGTCAATCAGGGTATAATTTTTATTGACAGTATTAGAATCACCTAATATTTTATCACCATACAGGATAAAGGGGTGATAAATGACGATACTCAGCGATAGAGAACTGGAAGAACGCTACCAGGAGACCGGTCTCACCTCCAATATGGAAGATTACATGGAAGCTATTGCCATGCTTATGGTAAACAACAGGGTGGTCAGGGTAAAGGATATTGCTAAAAAACTCGATATAAAAATGCCCAGTGTCACTGCCGCTCTGAATAAATTGAAAGAGATGGACCTGATTGAATACGAAAAGTATGGCTTTATTGAACTCACAGAAAAGGGACGAAAAATTGCCAATACCGTCTACAATAAACATACCAGTCTTTTCACTTTTTTTAAGGAAGTACTGGACATGTGCCCTGCCTGCGCCGATTCTGAAGCATGTAAAGTAGAGCACACCCTTGATACAGCGACATGTATCAGACTCCACAGGTTTCTTGATTTTTATAAAAAAGAAAAGGAAGAAAACAGCGAATGGATTACCCGCCTGCAAAAAAACCTTATCCCCAAATAAAAAAAACCCCCGGGTGACTGGCCGTTCCGGGGGCTGTTTCAGATGTTTTAGTGTATATTGATACTTTAGGAGGTTTTAAGCAAATTTTACGAAGCCTTTTTCTTTGCCGCAATCTCTTTCAGTACTTTTTCCTGTACATCCTTTGAGACAGGGACATACTTATGAAATTCCATTGAATAGTTGGCGCGTCCACTGGAAAGGGATCTGAGTGTCGTCGCATAGCCGAACATCTCCTGGAGGGGAACAAAACCATTCAACTTTTGAGCCCCTTTTCTATAACGCCGCATTGATTCAATGCGTCCACGCCGCTTGTTGAGGTCTCCCACAACATCACCGATATAGTCATCGGGGGTATTAATCTCGATCTTCATCATCGGTTCAAGAAGAACAGGGCTCGCTTTCATAAAGGCCTGCTTAAAACAGATAGAAGCGGCGGTACGGAAAGCCATATCTGATGAGTCAACATCATGGTAAGAACCATCAAGAAGCGCAACCCTTACATCAACAACAGGAAAACCTGCCAGGATACCTTCTCCCATTGCCTTGACACATCCCTTTTCACATGAAGGAATATATTCAGCAGGAATAACGCCGCCCTTGATATGATCAACAAATTCAAATCCCTTTTCGCTGTTAGGCTCAATACGCATCACTGTGTGAGCATATTGTCCTTTACCACCTGTCTGCTTGGAATGCTTGTAATTTTCTTCCACTTCCCGGGTAATTGTTTCACGGTACGCAACAGAAGGCTCTCCGATTATCGCCTCAACACCAAATTCTTCTTTAAGGCGGTCGATAATTATCTCAAGATGAAGTTCTCCCATACCAGAAATAATGGTTTCATTTGTCTCGTCATCATACCTGACAT
>CAZHNW010000041.1:0-33330 GCA_964534225.1 uncultured Leptospirales bacterium
CAATTTTTAATGGGAGAGTGGCGCGCCGGAGGCGAGGTGAGGGCATTAAGCTGAAGAAGTGGTTCCCCCCTGCCTTCGGCATCGACGCTTTTACTAATGCATGTTTGTATTAAATTTTATATTCAGAAAATTTATTACTTTTCGGTTTTGAAGGAATGTTCCTTGTGATTTGATCAGTCCCCGATATTTTTAATAAAGTTAAAAATAAAAACAATGAGCACAAGTACCGGTGATACGAACTTTATGAAAAAGGCCCAGAGCTCTTTCAGGGAAATGAACCGCGTGTCGGGATCGAGTTCGTGTATGGTTTTTCCCAGGCCGTACTTCCAGCCCAGGGCAATGGCAATGAAAAAACCGCCAATGGGCAGCATGTAATTTGATGTCAGCTTGTCGAGGAAGTCGAAGAAGGTGTTGCCGAAAAATATCTGCACGTCCTTCATGACACCGAAGGAGAGGCCCGCGGGAATCCCCAGGAGAAAGATAATAACGCCGAAGATGAGAACGGCCTTTTTACGGCCCCATCCCTTTTCGTCGGTAATAAAGGCTACGGTGACCTCCAAAAGAGAGATGCCTGAAGTCAGGGCGGCAATGAAGAGAAGAATAAAAAAAAGCGTGGCAAAGAGACTGCCGTAGTTCATGTTGCTGAATACCGCGGGGATAACATGATAGATGAGGCCGGGGCCACCTTTCGGGTCGAGTCCCATGGCAAAGACCGCGGGAAAGATAGCAAGCCCCGCCAGTATGGCGATGACCGTGTCCAGGAGAACGATCCAGAGGGCGGAGTGAAGGATTCTGTCCTGCCGGGAAAGGTAACTTCCGTAGGTTATCATGGCCCCCATCCCGAGGCTGAGACTGAAAAAGGACTGCCCCAGGGCAGAGAGGATCGAGTCGGTAGTAATTTTGGAAAAATCAGGTTTAAGAAAAAAGGCTACACCCTTGAGCCCCCCTTCCATGGAAACCCCTCGTATAATGAGGGCGATGAGAAGTACGAAGAGAAGGGGCATCAGTATCTTGCTTGCCATCTCGATACCGTTCTGGATGCCGCGTATAACGATGAGGACACAGACAGAAATAAAGAGAAAATGATAGAGAAGCATCGAGCCGGTGTCGGCGGTATATTCTGAAAACATCTTTGCCGCGGTTCCTGTATCGGTCATGGATGTTATGGCACCGGAGATGCTTTTCACGATGTAACCGAGGGTCCATCCTCCCACGACGCTGTAGAAGGAGAGTATAAGAAAACCGGAGAGAACTCCCAGGTAGCCGACGATTTCCCAGCCGGTACCCCCCAGCATTGTCTTGAAGGCCCCCACAGGGTCTTTCTCGGTGTGCCGCCCGATGACCAGTTCCGCTATCATGATGGGAAGTCCAAGAAGCAGAACCGCTACAAGGTAGATCAGGACAAAGGCGGCGCCGCCGTTTTCCCCGGTCACGTAGGGAAACTTCCAGATGTTGCCGAGACCGATGGCCGAACCTGCCGCGGCAAGGACGAAACCGATTTTTGAACCCCAGTGTTCCCGTTTTTCTGCTGCCATGGATTTCTCCTTACTTCCTTCAAACATCTTTTAGAGTAAACAGGTGTGATACCTGTTTGACCCGGTAATTACTTTTATGCAAAAAGGGAGATCCTTGTCAATATTAATTGATTTCTCCGGGCACCGGCAGACAGGTCGTTTTTTTTGGGGGGGGGAAGTTTAGATCCTTTCCCATGAAATAAAAATGCGGGCGGGTCAGTAGACCGTGTTGTCTCTTTGAAAAAATTCTCTGCGGAGGGAGGGGGTCTGTCTTCCCTTTGTCAGGGCCTTTACATTGTCGTGGATCCATTTCATGATTTCAGAAACCTGGATTTTTCTGTCCCCGTTTTTATCAGAACTGTAGTTTTTCAGCCCGGAAATGAGGGAATAGGTAAAGACCCCGTTGCTGACCTCTTTGCCCCTGTTGTCAACACCCTCGTATGAGAGTTCCATGCTTCCCGAGGAGGTGATCACCACCGCGCCGGTACCGTAGCGGAGGTTTGCATAGAGTGAGCGTTTCAGCAGGCGCGAATTAATACTCTTTTTATTTTTTGCCGCCCCTGTTCTCTGCGCTGGAAAGGAGCGTGCCTTAACTCTGCCCCTGGTCCCTTTGTCTCCGTTCCGGGGCATGGTGCCGCTGAATGTTTCAGGCAGTTCACCGGAATGGCAGGTGTCCATGAAAAAAAGCCTGTTGAGAGAGGGTATCCGGTCAAAAAGGGAGTCGAGGTCACGGAAGGGATAGCCCCGGGCGGCGGGGTTTTTAAAGTCAATGTCATGGGTGCCGAAGTAGTAGTTCAGCTTTTTATCGCGCAGGCCGTGTCCCGCGATGAAAAGGATGGCAACATCATTGACGGCGCTCTGTTTGAAAAAGGCATTGATCCTTTCAATATTGAAGCGTACCGCCTTTTCATCGTTTACGTTTAAGACCTTTACTTTTTTGAATGTTTTGCTTTTTTTATAGATGCCGATTAGATCAAGGGCATCCTTGTGGGCATAGTTCAGGTTATAGGTGTAATCGAGGGGGGCGAGGATTTTTGCCGCTTCTGCATAAATTTTACCTGATATGCGAGGTGAGAGATGATAGAGGCGGCGTTTTGTATCTTTCCTGTAGCAGTTTTTTAAAAGATCTTTTTCTCTTTTTTCCCTGAGAGAGGGGAGAAGGTCCTTTTCGAATTCAACAGCGCTGATCGAGGGGGGGAGGGTGTTTTTATACCTGCTCACCCCGATGGTGGCGATGTAGACAGTGGGGGCACTGAATTTTTTTTTGCAGTTAAGGGTTATCGATTCTTTTAATGATTCAACACCCTTTTCGTTTATCGCGGAGACCATGATCCTGTTGATGCCGGGAACCAGTTTAACTTTCAGGCTTTTGTTTATTTGTTTCGTGTGAAGTTTTTTTACGGGTATGCCCCCTCTTCCGTAGAGGGGGACCCTGTTGTTGTAGATGTTGATCCTGTCGAGGGTGTACTTTGTATCTTTGGCCGTTATTGCGATGGTGGCCGCTGCCTTTCTGGTGGTTATCCTCCGGGTGTAGCCGTTACGGCCCCCTGCTATGGTCACCTCAGGGGCATGGAGTTCCCCTGAGAGGTCTTTTTCTCTGAATCCCATTTTCTTTATTCTCTTTTTGTAGACGGCGTGGAAGTAGTCGATGATTGATCTGTCTGTTTTGCCGAGCCTTTTGAGAATGATGTCGGGACGATTGTATTTCAGGTCGAACTGTTCAAAGGGATAGAACTTTGCGTCCCTTTCTTCTCCCCGGTTGATGTGCCAGCCGATATATTTAAAGAGTCCCTTGTCACCGGTGTAGTAGTAATCAGGTGTCCAGACAAGGTACTTTCCGTTTTCGTCGACGAATATGGTGGCGACAGGTTCTGTTGAGGGAAGTTTCTTTACCAGGCTCAGGGCATACTTTCGGTACTTAGGATAGTCTTTCAGCATGCGGGTGTAGAGTTCTTTTACTCCCCCGGGGGAACGGAGGTCGATGCCGGGGTATTTGTCCCGGGCAAAGCGTCTCCATGAATCCTGGAGGCTTTTATAGGGGTGGAACCGCGTTTTGTTTTTAAAATTTTCAATGTCCCAGATTTTCATTGTCTGGTCGCTGGACCCTGAAATAAGATACCGGGAGTCACCGGTAACGGTGAGGCAGAGTATTGAACCGGTATGTCCCGTGAACTCACCGGTGATTGTCCCGGTGGCGCAGTCAATTTTATAAAGACCGAAGTCAGAGCCCACCAGTGCGGTCTTACCATCGGGAGTCAGGGAAAAGGCATGTATCGTGTCATACCTGTTGGGGAGGGTGACGCTGAACTTACCCACCCTGATGGTCTTGTTGAACTGGCGCCACGTGTACTCGAGCTTGGTGCCTTTAATGTTATTGTAGACCCGCCTGTAACGGGTCTTTTTAATTTTTTCTTTCACGGTAAAGTCTTCGAGGGAGATCGACCGGGAGAGAGCCCGGTTGTTGTTGCCGCCCCTGTCATTGGCCTCTCCCCAGTAGATGGTTTTACCATCACTGCCCATGGCAAGGGAAAATATTGAACTGCCCCATCCCGCAATGGTTTTATAAAGGGAAAAGTCCTTTGCATTCAGGATATGCACTTCGTTACGGGAACCACCGGCCAGGGCCAGGTATCTTCCTGACCGGGAAAAGTGAATGGACTGAATGGTCTGGTCATTGCGGCGAATGACATGGTTGATCTTTTTCTTTTCGATACTGTAGACATAGACGGGGAAAATGTTTTCTCCCTTTACCTGCTCCCTGAAGTTCCCGCCAAAAAGAAGAAGCCTGCTGTCGGGACTGAAGCAGACTTCCTGCATGTAAAACTTTTTTGCGTGGTGAACTTTTCTGACAGGGGCAAGGGTGTCTGCCGCCCAGAGCCTGACGGTGCCGTCATGTGACCCCGTGGCAATGTACCGTGAATCAGGGGAAAACCGGATGGACATGACAGGGCCGGTGTGGGCCTTTTTTTTTGTCATGATGAGCTTTTTCTGTTCAGTGTCGTAGACGGCCATTGAACCGTCATTGGATGATGAGGCACAGTACCTGCTGTCGCTGCTGAAGGAGAGACCGTAGATGTCATTGGTATGAAACCGGATGGTATCAATACAATGAAAGCCGCGGGTATCCCAGATGCGCATGGTTTTATCATTGCTCCCCGATGCGATGAATCTTCCGTCGGGAGAAAAGGCCAGGCTGAGAATGACACTGGTATGGCCTTTGAGAAGTTTTATCATGGTTCCTTTTTTCAGGTCAAAGATGCGCAGCGCCCCGAGGCCGGGTTCACCGATGTTTGTTCCCTTGAACCATCCCCCGGCGGCAAGATACCTGTCCTTTGGATCGACGGCAATGGCGTAGTAGACGCCCCTGTATGAATCCCCCCGGTATCCCCGCAGGGTCGTGACGATGTCACCACTTTTCATGTCCCGGATATTGATGATTTTATCCTCGCTGCAGGTGATGAGGTATTTTTCATCATGGGTAAAGATCGCCTCCCTGACAAGGCCGGTATGGCCTGCGGGGTTCAGCACCAGGCGCGGTTTTTCTGCTGATGCCACGGCAGTGACGAGGGGCAGCAAAATAAAAAGAGAGATAATAAAGGAAGTTAAAGGCGTCTTTTTCTCAGGCAAGAGGTCTCCTCCCCCGTGGCGGTTATTCGGCTTTCATTGTCTTCATGAAATCGGTGTATGATCCATTTTGGCTGTAGTCTGATTCATATTCACTGATGATGGTTTTCATGGCGGCGGTCTTTCCCGCAAGGTGGGCGCTCATGACTGCCCGCAGGTATGATTCTTCTCTCATGGCGAATTTTTTTTCGTTGAGACTGCGGAAGATGGCAAGGGCCTCTGCATAGCGGTTTTTTGCGAACAGGACTTCCCCTTTATAAAAATGAATATAGTGGCGGGCCGATACACGCAGCATCGGTGTTTTTTCGAGGGAAGTCAAAAGCTCCCATGATGAATCGAGGTCCCCTTCTTCTAAGAGCTCAATGGCCTCGCGTAACTGAATGCGCAGTTTTCTGTTTTGCCTTTTCCCTTCTCCGGTGCGGACACTGGCCACAACCGTGCGGGGTAGAATGTAGCGGTTGTTTTTATTGAGAAGTTTGGCCATGAGGGTAAACTGTTGTGCCTTTTCGATACTTCGTTTTACATTCTTAATGTTGAAGCGAAAGATGGTGGGCCCCTTTATGCGCAGGGTTGTTCTGCCACTTACAGAAAGGGCGGCCAGTCCTTTTTTATTTATCCTGATAATGTCCCCGTCATGTATGGCCGCATGAAGTTCCAGGGAAATAGATTTCCCCTTTCTGATGATCTCTCCCTTCCCCAGGAGGAATGACACCCTGGCGCTGTGTATTTCATTTCCCGCAAGGAGTAGAGGGAAGATGAAAGAGAGAATAAGGAGTATGAATATTTTTTTTGTTTTTTTCATCTATGATTATGTCTGCCCTGATTTTGACCCTGTGCCGGCCTGGGTTACGCATCTGTTTTTCAGAGAAAGATACTGTGTGCAAACAGTACCCGGTATAACCTTTGTTACTATAGGGTCCTGGCACGGGTGGTGCAAGGATTTTTCAGATTTTAAAGCGCACCCCGTCAAAAATAATTTTTTTATCATTTTCAAGATATTTCAGGGTCACCGCTATCCATCCGCTGCCGAGATTTTTTTTGAATCCTGATTCGTTACGGTAGATTGCATTGACAATTTCTTTAAAGGTGATGCCGCGGGTGCCTTTTTCGGCAATGTGGGTGTAGACATCATTGATGCGGTTGCGCCGGTAATTGAGGAGGTTTCGTGTTCTTTCGTATGGATTCTTTACCGGGCTGCCGTGTCCGCAAAAAAGAATTTTCAGCCCTTCTGTGGCCAGTATCGATTCAAGGGTAGCCATGTATGCTTTAAGGTCAGATTCCGGGGGGCCGAGCCAGGGGGTTATTCCCCTGAGGACATTGTCGCCCACGAACATGAGGCCTTCTTCTTTGTTGTGCAGGTGAATATGGTCAGGGGCGTGCCCCGGCGCGGGGACGAAGTGCCACTCTTTGCCGTTGATGCTGATGGCGGCAGTGTCGGAAAGGATGATATCGGGATCGGTTATAAACCTGAAACCGAAAATTTTGTGAAAGAGAAAACGGCCGCATCGTTCGACGCCACTTTTTACCAGCCTGATCAGGGGCCTGTGGTGTGAATACCACTCAGCGGTGTGGATTCTTTCATAGTTGCGGTGGTATTTTTTTCTGTGGCTGATATTGTAAGCGATTTTTTCGGTGACGACAATTTTCAGGCCCAGTTTTTTCCGCAGGTAGCAGATACCGGGGTAGTGGTCACCGTGGCTGTGGCTTGTGGTGACCCGTGTCAGGTTAAAGTCAAGGCCCCTGTCGGCGTAGAGGTTTTCGATTTTTTTTATTTCTGAAATAACGTAGCGGCCCACACCGCGGGTCCCGAATCCCGCGTCAAAAACGAGACCGTCAGGGCCGGCGAGAACAAAGACATTCACCTCGGGGCGGAGGTCCGCGAGAAAGCCCTTTACAGTGATCTGGAATATGCCGGGATAGACTTCTTTCATGATTCTCCTGTGATTAAAAGTCCATGGCGGCGAGATAGGTTTCATTGAAATCAGGATGCGACGCCAGGTCAATGACATGGAGGCGGTCACGCAGTTTTTCGGCGTGTTCAATGAACGAGACGTCCCGTGCCGCGGCAAGGGCGGCGGCGAGGCTCGTATTGCCCGCGAAGGTATAGTCCGCCCGGGGCAGGGCAGGGAGAAAGTGCAGGTTTTTAAAATGTTCCAGTGAGAGGTTTTCCCCGAAGGATCCGGCAATGATGACCTTTTTGATTTCTTCGGGGGAGAGGCCCGCCTCTTTCATAAGGATGCGCGCCGCGGCAAAGCTGGCGGCACGGGCCAGTTGAATGGCGCGTATGTCTTTCTGGGTGATGGCCAGTGATTTGCCTATGTGAAAGGCAAGGTCTTTTACTTCCACCCCGTCAGGGCAGGTGGTTTCGGTTTTGATGCTGCCGCTGCGTGCCATGAGTCCATATTCGAGAAAGAGAGAAAGGGCGTCGACGAGGGCGGTGCCGCTGATCCCGACGGGTTCGATGTCACTGATAACGTTGTAGTGAAGCCTGTTATTGGTGAGATAAAAGTGATTGATCGCTCCGGGTGCGGCGGTCATGCCGCGGGAGATGTTCATCCCCTCCAGGGCGGGCCCCATGGCGCAGGAGGTGGCATAAACTTCCCCCCCCCTTATTGTGAGAAACATTTCACCATTGGTGCCTATGTCAAAAAAAAGGGTGTTGTCGGGGATGCCTTCTCTGCCTGTGAGGGCAAGGGCACCGACAAGGTCGCCCCCGAGAAAGGCAGAGGCAACGGGAAGGGCGCTGATTTTTCTGATGTCGGGAAGGGTCTTTTCGCTGTCATGTATATCGTCTGTATCGAAATCGATTTTTGATGTCAGGTAGGGAAAGGTCCCCAGGGGAGAGGTGTCAATGCCGAAAAAAAAGTATGTCATGGCCGTGTTTCCCGCGATGACCAGCTCTTTTACCGCCCCGGCCAGAGCCGGCCGGTGCCGGTAGAGTCTTTCCAGCTGGAAAGCGATGGTACGCCGGAGGGAGCCGGTGAGGTGTTTTCTCTTTTCGGGATCAGCCGCGGCAGCGATACGGGCTATGACATCGTGGCCATAGCGCCGCTGGGGGTTCATGACCGTGGGAAGGTGCCATGTTTCATTGCCGGATTTTTCAGTAAGGGCGAACTGTATGGTGGTGGTGCCGATATCAATGGCAAGAACCAGGTCTTTTCCCGCGGGGATGTCTCCAGGTATGGTGAATTCTGCTTCTTCTCTGGTTTTCTCCACCTGTATGGTAATGTCTTCTTCGAGAGGGGTGGTACAGGCCAGGCAGGTGAAGGGCTCAGAGCCTTTACGTCGAGGCGTCACTGTGACGGTGCATTTACCACAGGTGCCCCTGCCCCCACAGGGTGTCTGGAGGGGGATGCCTGCATCATTGAGGATATCCAGGAGGAGGGTCCCCTCAGTGGATGTCAGGTTTGTGCCGTGAGGCTCGATTTTTACGGTATATTCTTTCATCGCTGGTGATATTTTTTATTCATACTATTTTTTAATTGCATTTTTACTGCAAGAAATATTTCTTATCGGGACAGTCCTTTTTAAGGGGCGGTTCCCTGCGGGGAAGTCGACTTTGCCTTTTCCACGGGACAGTACTGTTTCAGGCTATCGCAGAGTGATTTTTAAAAAAAGAAAAAAAGGAAAAAGAGTGGAAATTTATTCCCTCCCGGTTTATTTTTTCCGCAAAGTGAATAATTGAAAATATGGAGAATGTTACAATCATCTCATACCCTGCGGCGAGGAATGACGATCTCCTCTCCCTGACTGAATCACGGTCCCGTTATATGATTCCCTTCGGGGGAAGGTTCCGGGTCATCGATTTCACACTGAGAAATTCGTGGGCCGTTAACGCAGAATATACCCTGATATACAGCAATATTGTCGACGGCCTCGAAGACTATATTACGCACCATGACCGGGCTGATTCGGTAACCGTTGTCTCAGAGAGATACAGCGATCTGCAGTACTGCCATGACCTTATAGACGAACATGATACCTCGACCTATATCATTTATAACGGGGACAACCCTGCCATCATTGATTTTAGTGAAATTCTCGCCCGCTTCAGAAAGAAGCGGGCCGACTCACTTCTCTTTCTCATCGATATCAACGGGAAACCGAGTATGGCCAACAAGCTCCTGGTGACCCGCCGCCGGCGTCTCCTCAAGGTTTTTGACCGCGTCTTAAAGGAGGGGCATACGGCACCGAATATTTTTGAAATGCTCATGAATTTTATCATCAATGCAGGGGTCAAACGTGACACCTATTCCGCCTGGTACTGGCCCATTAAAAATATTCCTGAATATTTCAACAGCAACAGGGAGGTGATCTGGAACCCGGAAATTTTCAACCTTCTCTACCAGGAGAAGATCATTCAGAGCGGTATTGATTCTGAAGGGTATGCCATGCTTGGTGAGGAAGCGCAGGTACGCAATTCATTCATTTCGGATTTTTGCCAGATCAACGGGATCGTTGAAAATTCAATTATATATCCCGGTGTCGTTATCGAAGAGAAGGCTGTCATTCGTGATTCAATTATTCTTCCCTTTGTGCGTATCGATGCGGGGGCGCGAATTACGCGAAGCGTGGTTGACGAGAGGACAGATTTTTCTTCTGAAGAGGTCTATCCTAATATTGGCAGCTACTGCACTATCGGGTCTGCTGAAGAGTCCCTGAAGAACAACGACTTCCCCCGATCGCTTTTCAACAGTGTTACCATTATCGGTAAGGACTGTTTTATACCTGAGCGGTCGCATATCGGCGGCGCCTGCTATGTCGCTTCAGGCCTGGGGAGAGAGTACTTCGAGAAGAAAAAGTATCTCTATGACGGCCTCTCTGTTGTGCGGTAGGGACCATGTTTTTTCCCTATAAAGACATTAATCCGACACGGCGCCGCGCCATCGTTTCGGCAGGGCTGATCTTTGTCAATATCGGTATCTTTTTTTACCAGGTCCTGGGGCATGCTATACCTGTAATGGCGCCGCGTGAGATGGCCCTTATTCCCCTTGAGTTGACGCGGGGGAACCTTCCTGATTCGGCCCTTCTTGCCCCGTCACTGACTCCTCTTACCTACATGTTTGTACACGGGGGGCTCGGCCATCTTATCTTTAACATGCTTTTTCTCTGGATTTTCGGCAACAATGTTGAAGATGCCATGACACGTCCCCGTTTTATTGGTTTCTATCTTGCCACGGGTGTTATCAGCGGCCTTGCCTTTGCCCTGATGTTTCCCGGTTCTAATGTGTCTCTCATCGGGGCATCCGGGGCCATCTCCGGTGTCCTGGGGGCGTATCTGCTTCTCTATCCTTTTGCGAAGGTTCACACGCTTGTGTTGATTTTCCCCGTGCGCATGCCCGCCGTTGTTTTCATTATTATCTGGTTT
Organism: uncultured Leptospirales bacterium; assembly: GCA_964534225.1. Classification (GTDB taxonomy): domain Bacteria; phylum Spirochaetota; class UBA4802; order UBA4802; family UBA5550; genus CAZHNW01. The sequence continues at coordinate 10,507 of CAZHNW010000041.1, forward strand.
GTCATGCAGATATCCGGCCTGATGAACGGGGGGGGGAATGTCGCCTGGATTACCCATGTTACCGGTTTTATCGCCGGCCTGGTGACACACCGCTTTTTTACGGTTTCCCGGTAAGGGGTAATTTTTATTGTTAAAAGAGAAGCCGGGGCAGGTCTGTTTATTCACTTTCCTTTTTCAGGGTCTCAGCAACGGTAGTGGAAAGTTGCTCTATGGTATAGGGTTTTTTAATAAATCCGTATAGACCCTTTTCCTGCATTGCCTCGAGATCGTTGTCATGATAATATCCGCTGGAGACAATTATTTTAATGCGGGGAAAACGTTTTATTATTTTTTCAAAAAGTTCACGCCCGCTCATCCCCGGCATAATCATGTCAATGATGGCAAGTTCAATTTCTCCATTCAGGTTTTCGAGAAGAGAAAGGGCCTCTTCTCCCCCGGCTGCCATCATGACATCGTAGCCGAGGAAGGCAAGCTGGTCAGAGGCGGCATGCAGGACATATTCTTCATCGTCTACAACGAGAATACTACCTTCACCCTTTACGATTTCCTCCCGTTTCTGATGGCGTGATATCATCTGGTCTGTCAGGGGCAGGTAGATACTGAAAATTGTTCCCCTGTTTTCTTCGCTCTGTACCGAGATGGCGCCCCTGTGTTCCTGCACGATGCCGTAGGCAGTGGCGAGACCCAGGCCGGTCCCTTTCCCTGACTCCTTGGTGGTAAAAAAGGGATCGAAGATTTTTTCCAGTTCATCTTCATGAATTCCCGATCCTGTATCGGAAACATCAATCTTGATGTATGAGCCCTCGATGAGAGAAAAATTCTTATCACTGCAAAAATCGTCATCCAGGTAAACCTCGCTGCTTTCGAATACCAGTTTTCCTCCCCCGGGCATGGCATGGGAGGCATTGATTCCGAGATTGAGAAAAAGATTGACAATCCTCGAAGAATCAGCAAGAACATTGCTGTGGGGAGAAAGAAGTTCCTGTTTCAACTCGATTTTTTTGTCGACACTCCTCTTGAGAAGATCAAAAGTTTCCTTTATCGCGTCATGGATATCGATGGTCGTAAAGGTCATGTCCGCCCTTCGGGAGAACATGAGAAGTTTTTTGATCAGTTCTGATGAACGATCCGCAGCACTGTTGATCATGTTGAGGTAGTATTCTCTTTTTTCATTATTTTTGTAATTTTTTCGAAGAAGGTTTGATGCGCCGGTAATGGCGGTGAGCATGTTGTTGAAGTCATGGGCGATTCCCCCGGCGAGCTGTCCGATTGCCTCCATTTTTTGTTTATGTGTCAGTTTCTGTTCCATTTTTTTTATTTCAGTAATGTCAGAGAAGATGACAATGCCACCAGTAATTGTACCCTTCTGATCAAAGACAGGCGCTGCATTTGCGATGATGTTTCTTTTCTGGCCTTCATTGTTTAGAATGATCAGTTCAACATTTTCGCTTGTGGCCCCATCTATTATGGCACGGGACAGGGGAAGGTCATAGTTGTTAACCGGGGTGCCATCGGGATTGTATACCTGCCACATTTCCATATGCTTTTCAACGGTAATGTCGGTCAGATCTTTTTCGGTACCCTTTCTTATTCCAAGGGCGGCTCTGTTGGCAATTCTGATACGGACATCGGGGGCATCGGCAATGATGATACCTGAGGGCGATTCTTCTATCGCCGCCTTTATCAAAGACTGCAGCTGGGCAATTTCTTTTTCTGCCTTTTCCATTTTTGAGAGGTCGGTATGAATTCCAACGAGGCCTTTAATGGTGCCCTCATTGTCTTTCATCGCATAGGCGCGAAGAAAAACAGGAATAATTTTTTTCTGCATGGTTACCATGTCTACTTTGCCGGTCCATTCATCTCCCCGCATTATTGTGTTAAATACTTTTCTTCCTACATTTTCGTCGGCATAGAGCGTTGACGGGGGGTCTTCACCTATATCTCCGAAAAGCTTGTTGAAGGCCCTGTTCTGGAACCAGTGTCGGCCCTCTGCAGTTGACAGGCCTACTGCGTCTGTGGCATTCTCCACGGCAATTTTAAAAAGCTCGATTTCTGATTCATTTATTTTTCGTTTTGAAATGTCACGCATGGTGACAACAATTCCCCTCACCTGCGGCAGGTTCAGGCAGTTTGTTGCAATTCCCTCAATCCAGAGCCAGTGGCCGTCTCTGTGGCGAAGACGTAACTCATTTTTTGTTGCCCTTGTTTTTCCGTTGCGTAATTCAGAGAAGAGGGTCTCTATTTTTTCCCTGTCTTCAGGATGGTGAAGACTCAATGGATCTGTTTTGATCGTTTCTTCTATTGTGTAGCCGGTTATCTCTTCCCAGGCGCCGTATATACACTGCGGTCTGCCTTTATCTGTATAGACGGCAATAATGTCATGAGAATTGTCGAGGAGGGCCTGGAAAAATTCTTTTCCATACTCTCTCATAGCTCTTCCCTGTTGTAATTTCGGCATGTTTTATCAGTAATATTCAATTTGCAGCCTGCGGTAACAGTTTTCAGTGCTAAACATTTTTGTAGAAATTCTCCTGTTTAAACAGGAGAATTATAACAACACGGGGCATTGGCGTCAACAGCAGTTACTATTAATCTGTAGAACAGTCTTTGTCAGGTCTGGTTATGAGGCGGGTCGAGTGCTTTTTTCGTTATATGGTGTTGTTGCGGTGTTTATCGTTTTCCCGGGGTAAGGAGATGCATGAAAAGTAATATTTTTCTGGAATATTTTGGTGTATTGTACTATATTTACTGTTACCGCCCGGGGCGGAATCTCCTTTCTGGAGGAAATCCATGAAAATTAGCCGAAAAGACTTTATAGAGAAATCCCTGCGTACCGGCATTGTGGCGGGTACGGCCCTTGCATCAGGACACCCCGAAGAGTTGATTGCCCTGGAGAAGACCTTCAGGCAGAAGGGGCGTTACGGCCTGGTTGCCCTGCGGGGCGGCATGCCGGATAAAATGTTTGCCCGGGGTATTGCCGCCATGGGGGGTATGGGGCGCTACGTGAAGCGGGGCCAGACCGTTGTCGTAAAGCCGAATATCGGGTGGAACGCCCCGCCTGAGCGGGGTGCCAATACCAATCCCCTGCTGGTGAAGGCCATTATTAATGAATGCCTGGGAGCCGGCGCGAAAAAGGTCTATGTTTTTGACCATACCTGTGATGAATGGCGCGGCTGTTACCGCAACAGCGGTATCGAGTCAATGGTAAAGAGCAGCGGGGGCATCATGGTGCCGGCACACAGCAAGGGTTACTATAACGAGGTGAAACTTCCGAAAGGAAAATCTCTTTCAGAGACAATGGTCCATGAACAGCTCCTCGAGGCGGATGTCTTTATCAATGTTCCGGTTTTGAAACACCACAGCAGCACGGGACTTACCATTGCCATGAAGAACATGATGGGTGTAGTCTGGAACCGTCGCTGGTGGCACATCAAAGACCTGCACCAGTGTATTGCTGATTTCGCCACCTGGAGAAAGCCGGACCTCGTCGTGGTTGACGCCTGGAATGTCATGAAGGTCCACGGCCCCCGGGGGATCAGTACTGCCGACCTTGTAACCATGAAGGCACAGCTCATCTCCGAAGACCCGGTCACCGCTGACGCGGCAGCGGCTAAACTTTTCGGTAAAAGTCCATCCGGTGTCCGCTATATTGCCCTTGCTGACCGTATGGGGGTGGGGACCATGGACCTGACCCGGCAGAGAATCAAGCGTATCAAAATGTAGGGCATACTACCAGATGATGGGAAAAAAGAAAAGCGGGCGCATATTAAGAAGGATAAGGATTGCTGCTGCCGTGCCGGTTCTGGCCCTCTTTCTTTTTTTATTCTGCGATTTTACCGTTATTGTTCCCGCGGGGGTTTACCGGGGTGCGGAGTTTTTGCAGTTTATTCCCTCGGTGTTGAAGTTTCTGGGGACCCTTGCCGCCGCCTCAACGGGATGGATCATTGTACTGGTACTGACCCTGCTTTTCGGGCGCATCTACTGTTCATGTATTTGTCCCCTGGGGATCAGCTTTGACGCGGCATGGCGCCTGGCCCCGAAGGGGTGGCGAGCCTGTCCCCCCTTTCGCCGGGGGGGCTTTCTGCGTTACGGTATACTTGTTGTTCTTTTCGGGGGGATCATTGCCGGTTCACTTGTGCCGGTTAACCTTCTTGATCCTTTCAGTAACTTCGGGCGCATCTCTGTTAATCTTTTTCGTCCCCTGGTGGTGGGGGTCAACAATGGGGCGGTGGCCCTTCTGGAATCGTTAGATGTTTTTAAACTTCCCCCCTATGATTTGCGCGGTTTCTCAGCCGGGATGGTTGCCTACAGCCTGCTTTTTTTTATTGCCGTGATTTTTTGTGCCCTGAGAAAGGGGCGTCTTTATTGCAACACCATATGCCCGGTAGGAGCCCTTCTGGGTATAGTGTCACAGTTCGCTTTTTTCAGGATTGCCATTGACGAAGGCAGGTGTACCCGCTGCGGCGCCTGTGCCCGGCGCTGCAAGGCCTCATGTATTGATTTTGACGGCGGGCATGTGGACGCGGCGCGCTGTGTTGTCTGCATGAACTGCCTCGAGGCCTGTCCCGAAGATGCCATTGCCCTTCGGCGGTTTGTCGCAGTACCGAAAAAAACTGAAGCCGTGGAGGGGGCGCATGAAAACTGAAAAGAGAGAGGTGAGATTCAGCCGCCGTGGATTTCTCCTCGCCGCCGCAGCTTTTTGCCTTGCCCCCCTTGCGCGGGCCAGGGGAGAGGCAAAAAAAATTATAGTACTGGTGAAAAACAAGATACCCGTGAAGAAAACCGTTCCCGTGACACCGCCGGGTTCAATCAGTCTCGAGCGTTTCAGCCATACCTGCATTGCCTGCCATCTCTGCGTTGCCGCCTGTCCCTCACAGGTGATACAGCCCGCGGCGGCGCGTCTTGGTTCAGGGGGGATTTTTCTTCCCCGCCTTGACAATGAAAAGGGTTACTGTACCTACGAGTGTATTCGCTGCGGCGAGGTCTGCCCCAGCGGCGCAATTCTGCCCCTTGCGCAAAAGGAGAAAAAACGGGTTCAGATCGGAAAGGTCCATTTTATCCGGGAAAACTGCATTGTCATAACCCAGGGGACGGTCTGTGCCGCCTGCGCTGAACACTGTCCCACCAAGGCGGTTGATATTATTCCCGGCAGCAATCCACCGGTGCCGGTGGTGAACCAGGAGATCTGCGTGGGCTGCGGCGCCTGCGAGTATGCCTGTCCGTCAAAGCCTCATAAATCCATTTACGTGGAGGGGAACCGGGTTCACCAGGAAGCAAAGCCCCCGAAGAAAAAGAAACTGAAGGCGCCTGATCCTGCCGCTGATTTTCCCTTTTGATGTTTTCGGGGCACCAGCCTGATTTTATTTTTTTTGGGGGGGGGGGAAGTCGAACCTGTCCTTTTCGGGGCACTCACTGCTGGATGCCGGGGGTCTGCTACAGCACTAAAATTTCAGCCTTTTCTGATTCAGTAACTTCGGCGATGATAACGGCATCATTATTTCCCGAACGGTGAAGTGTGGCAACAAGTGCTGCCGCTTCTTCAGCGGGGAGGGCAACAAGGAGTCCCCCCGAGGTCTGTGGATCATGGATTACATCAGCACGATACCGGGGCACGTCTTTCTCTATGCGGCAGAGGTCTCCGAGATAGTCGCGGTTACGGTAGAGGCCTGCAGGGATGAGTCCCATGTCGCTGTAGTCTTCCAGTCCCGGCAGAAGGGGAAGTTCTTTGCTTTTAATGGTGATCCGCAGGGGTGTGTTGGAAAGCATCTCCTTGAGGTGTCCCGCCAGGCCGAAACCTGTCACATCGGTGCAGGCGTGGAGGCGATATTTTTCTGCCGCCTCCGCGGCATTTTTGTTGAGGGTGCGCATTGTTTCAATGAAGGGGGCAATATGTTCATCTGCGGCCATCTCCGCCTTCAGGGCGGTGCCGATGATTCCCGTGCCCAGGGGCTTGGTGAGAATAATGGCGTCTCCCGCTTTGAGACCGTGGTTCTGGATGATTTTATCAGGGTGAATGGTGCCGGTGATGCTGAGGCCGTATTTCAGTTCAGGGTCATCAACGCTGTGCCCCCCCAGGAGCTGGGCACCCGCTTTGGTGAGAATGTCCTGCCCTCCCCGGAGAATGTCACTGAGAATGTCCAGGGAGAATTTATTCGTGGGGAAGGCAACAATGTTCATGGCCGTGAGGGGACGGCCTCCCATGGCATAGACATCAGAAAGGGCGTTAGCCGCCGCGATCTGCCCAAAGGTAAAGGGGTCGTCCACAATGGGGGTAAAGAAATCAAGTGTCTGTACCAGTGCAAGGTCGTCGCTGACGCGGTAAACACCGGCGTCATCACTTTTATCAAAGCCTACCAGTACATTGTTGTCATAGGTAATATTGACTCTCTTCATTACCTCGTGAAGGTCCGCCGGACCTATTTTCGAGGCTCATCCCGCACCTGAAACGGATTCTGTCAGGCGCTGCTGGTTCAGAGGCTCAATTTTACAGCTCTCACTCATCAACACTGTTCCTTTTATTAATATTTAATAAAAGGCATTTTATGGAACTGCCCGATTTTTTACCAGAGATTTTTTCCGGTTTGGCCTGTTTTAGAACAGTATTTTAATAGTCCTTGAACTGGTACTGCTTTTGTGGTATCCTGAGACAGTGGAGGCATCTATAATGCTGAAAAAGATATTTGAAAGGTACCTGAAAAATTATGACACCGCAAGTTATATTATTCGCCAGAGGGTAAAGGTTCTGCTGGTATTTTATGCCGCCCTTATTGTTTTTCTTCTCGGTATCGTGGGTGCCAACCTGCATGTATTGATATTTGACCGCTGGATAACGATTCCCCTGATTATGGGGTTGGCTGTTGCTCTTTCATTGATTTACGTCATGTACAGGGGATATTTCAGTATTGCGGCGCATGCAACTGTCTTTTTCGCCACCATTGGTGGATGGCTCACCATGTTTTTTGAGCAGGGTGATCTTGTGCGCCGTACCGATACTATTGCCGTTTTGATGGGCCTTTTGTCCGTGGTGGTTATTGCCGTGACACGTCATCGCTGGCAGATTGTTTTTTATTTCCTGGTAAATATTGCAATTCTGTTTTTTTTTGGATGGTACATGCATCATTCTCTCAATGTTCAATTTGATCTGGTCATAGAATTTATTGGTGATGCTGTTGCGGGTATGGCGATATTCGGTGTTTTTTCTTACCAGTTCTTTTCCATAAACACAGAGGCCCTGGACCGGGCGAATGTAGAAATCGAAAAGAACAGGGAGCTCAACACGACCCTTGAACAGAAGGTTGAAGCAAGAACTCTTGAGCTGCAGGGTGCCATGGAAGAGATCGAGGCAATAAACGATTACCTGATGGAAACCAATAAAAGCCTGCAGAACGCCCAGCATATCATGAAAAGGGACATGGACATGGCCGTTAATGTTCAGCGGAAATTTTTTCCTGATACGGCTCCCAGCGTTCAGGAATGGGAAGTCGCCTTTTTTTTCAGGCCCATGGCGGGTGTTTCAGGTGACCTCTTTGATTTCTATGTCGAGGATGACACATTGAAGGGTGTCGCCATTTTTGATGTCTCCGGCCATGGTATTGCCTCGGGCCTCATTACAATGATAACCAAATCGATACTCTTTCGCACCTTTTATTCCATGAGGGATGAACCGTTAAATGAAATTATGGAAACGGCAAATAAAGCAATAATCGAAGAGATCGGGAAAACCGATAATTTTATCAGTGGTATACTTCTCAAGTTAAAAGATAATATTATAGAATATTCCAATGCTGGCCACACTGACATGCTTTTGCGCAGGAAAGGTGACAACAGTGCAGTGCTGGTTTCCCCCGATGATGGAGCCGATTACAAGGGTTTCTATCTGGGAGTGGAGCTGATGGACCAGCCATTCCCCCTTCATCGTTTTGAGGTAAAGAAAAACGATACTCTTCTGCTTTTTACTGACTGCCTCATCGAGGGCCAGAACAGAGAGGGAGAACAGTTCGGCCTGGACAATATCATGCGTACTTTTGCCGCGGTAGATGGCACCCTCACCGCCCAGGAACAGCTTTACGAGTTGATGCAGGCTTTCAATACGTTTACCACCAATGAGTATAATGATGACCTAACCGCCATTATTTTAAAGAGACTGGTATAGGTTTTTTTGGGGGGGGGGAAGTAAAGGCGGACATTTACCGTTGAGGAGGTTCTTACCATGCGCCATTTCATTGTTTCTCTCTTACTGGGTTTTTTTGTCATTGCCTTTGCCGGCTGCGGCAGCGAATCCTATGAGTTTCGCCCCTGCAGTGATACCGTAACAGCTGTTTGTGACAAGACCGCCTCTGATTCGTCGCTGACAGGGGGCTCCTGGCTCTATCAGCTGCAGGGGGGAAGTCCTGCAGCTATTGCCGCTTCATCATTTGACATCGTGGTGATGGATTATTCCTCTGACGGAAGCGCCGACGGCGTCTTTTCTTCAGCAGAGATGGCTACCATCAAAAACAGTGGTAAAACGGTTCTTGCCTACTTCAGCATTGGTGAAGCGGAAGACTACCGCTACTATTTTGACGAGTCCTGGCTTGACGGGTCCCAGCCGGGAGAAAATGCCCCCTGCTGGCTGAACCGCACCAACCCTGAATGGGAAGGGAACTACAAGGTGCAGTACTGGTCAGAGGCCTGGCAGAAGGTCCTTATCGCTTACCTTGATATTATTATCGACCAGGGATTTGACGGAGTTTATCTTGATATCATCGATGCCTGGGAGTACTGGAGCGACAGTGATAATGGCGAGGGCTACTCCATCACCGAAGAGGAGGCGGCGGGGCGCATGATAAACCTGGTGAAGCGTCTCGCTTATTACGCCCGGGTCACCCGGGGAGAAACATCTTTTTTTATTATCCCTCAGAATGGTGAGGTGATACTTGATTATGACACGGGTGTGGATGGAAACGGGGCCGATGACTATGACTATATCGCCACCATAGACGGCATCGGCATCGAGGACCTGTATTATGATGAAACGACAGCCATAGACAGCGAAATTACCGCGGCACGGAAAGCATATCTCGATGATATTAAGGATTATCCCGCGCCCGATTCAAAGACTATCCTTGTTGTTGATTACGTGGACCGGGGGGACCACTCAGACCCGGTAACGGCCTTTATCTCCGCCGCAGATAGTGACGGCTATCTCCCCTACGCGGCCATGACAGACAGGGGCCTTGATGAGATCAACAGCTTTACGGGACAACCGTAGGGGGTAATAATCAATGAAGGCGCTTTCGCGCCTTCATTGATGTTGATTCATTTTTTCGGCACAGCCAGAGTTACTCTTCATTTTCGGTTTCAGTTTCTTCCGGCGCGGAGGGACGATCATCATTTTCCTTCCCCGGGGGTGTGTTTTCTCCCGCGGTTATTTTAAATGTTTCAACATTCTCTGAAAGGGTCTTTGAACTGAGCTTGATGATTCGCGCATAGCTCTGTACCATGTCAGAGCTTTCAAGGGTTTTCTGGGATATACTGTTAATGGTATTGATGGAGTTGGTCAGTTCGTTGATGGTGTTTTTCTGTTCACGAGAATATGAGTAGATGCTGCTGGCAATGGTGCTCAGTTTTTCGATTTTTTCTTTTATATCACTGTTCATGGTGTCGAGTTCACCGGTAAATTCGATTGTACCCGCGAGGACATCACGTGTTTCCATGATTTTTTCGCGAATATCATTGAATATCCCCGCGGTGTCACTGATAAAGCTGAGCTCGCGGTTGATGCGTTCCGTGTGTTCCGCGATGGTGGTCCTGATACCGCTGGAGAGCTCCGCGGTCTGGTCAGCGAGCTTGTTGACCTCGTCGGCAACCACTGAAAATCCCCTGCCCGCGTCACCGGCCCGTGATGCCTCAATGGCGGCATTGAGGGCCAAAAGATTTATCTTGTCAGCCACTTCGTTTATTTCGTTGATGGCCCCCTCCAGTTCATGGAGGTATTCTGCCATGTCCTGGATGGATTTTACCGACTTGTTCATTGTCTTTTCGCCGGTCTCCACCATGCCTACGGCCCCCTGAATGCTGCTGCCCAGGTCGCTGATGCGGCCTGAGAGCTGTTTGCTGCTGCTGTTGATGTTGGCGATATCCATTTTGATGTCATCAGAGCTTTTCAGCTGGACTTCGATGTCATTGAGGTTCGATTCAAAGGAGGCGGCCATTTCTTCATAGGCGCCGGCTGTCTCTTCTATGACCGCTGCCAGTTCCCTGGCGATATCGGAGAGGTCTGTTGAGGACGTGTTCAGGTCTGTGCTTATTTCTTTTACATCCACTGAATTCATGGATATTGTCTCTACCATTCCCCGCAGGGAGGCAACCATGTTGTTGAAGGTGCGGGTGATGTAGCCGATTTCATCATCGATTTTTACGGGTATCTCGATGTTGAGATTTCCTTCATTGACCTGGCGAACTCCCCGTGAGAGGGATCTCAGGGGATTGACCAGAACATTAGCAAAGAGAAACTGAAAGCCGAAGCGCACAAAGAGAACAATGACTGCCAGCATGATGAGGAGATTGACAACAGTGGGATGAATGTAGCGGCGATAATCTGTATAAGGAAACCCTGTGACATAGAGTGAAGATGTTTCAGAGGCCGCCTGGATGAAACTGATAAGATGTTCTTTTCCCGCTGAATGATATATTCGCGTAGCCGGGGGCAGCATAAGGGTGAGGTATCGCAGTACTTCTTTTTTAAGATCATTTCCCTGTTTCGTTGATGATTGCAGGCGTTTCACGATGGGAGGCATAAAGGTTTCAATATTTTTCGCTTTCTTTTCAAGGAATGACTCCAGTGATTTTTTAAAGCCGTCACCGGGAATCTGGCGGATTTTATTCGACTGTACCAAAAGACGGCTGTTCATTGAATTGATAAAATTTACTGCCGCCGCCGCGGGGTCTTTCGTGTCTTTCATGTTTTGTACGAAATGTGTAATTGTCTCTCTGTGTCCCTGGAAGATGGGTGGAAAGCCGTCGAGGATTGTGTCGAGTTTCTCCCTGAAATTTTCCGGGCTGAGGCGGCTGATACGGTGGCATAACATGGCGGCGGTGCACTGGTCCCGCAGGGTGTCAGGGTGGGGAACCTTTTTGCCAAAGACGCGTCTGAAATTATTTTTATCAGTGTCATATTCAACAAGGTAACGGGCGCCGTATTCAGGAGTTCCGCTGCGCATAATGAAACGTGCTGAACGGCGGTGAATTTCATCATAGGCCCTGTCACTGTCTTTCATGAAGATGAAGCCGGCGAACTGAAGGAGTACCAGCATGGTGACAAGGCTTATCCCAATGAGCTTGCCCATAAAGGATATTTTTTCACTTGTGTTGTTCAAATAGACCACGGCAAGGAGAAAAAAGCCGAGAACATTGAAAATGACCCATGTATTGTGAAAGAATTCGCGGCTGATGGCGCCGTCCCTGCTCAGGGTATTGGCGATGGAGGGGATAACCGAGGCGAAGATAAACGTTATCACCAGGAGAATCAGGGCGGTTCTGTATTTTTTATCTGAGGTAAAAATCCGCCACAGGCAGAGGATTATATTTATCGCGATGTAGAGCATGATGACGATGGCGACTATTTTACTGATTTTTTCTGCATCGAAGTCCCAGTAATGACCCCGGAAATGATAAATTTTTTCTGATTTGAGTGATATGAAAACAAAGACCAGGGTAACAGCAATGGAGAGGGCATAGGTCAGGGTGAGAAAAATCTTTGCTCCCCGCCTGCTTACTTCTGTGGGATAAAAGAAATAGAAAGCATTACTATGACAGATAGCCAGAAGAATGGTAAGAACAGTTATCCACCGGTGATAGGCTGCCAGGGGGTGGTAGATACTCGAAGAAATCACATATCCCAGGTTGAAGGTGGACATAATGGCGAATGCCATGCCCAGGTGAAAGGTGGCGCGGGACCTGTTTTTTACGGATAACAGGAAAAAGGCAATGATAGCGAAAAAGAGAGAACCAATAATTGAGCCGATTGAAAATGAATGCAGGTATATCATTGTTCACCTGTGTCGGAGAAAGGCACTCTCTTTCAATGACTGCCAGGTGTCATCTCACCATTTTATGATGTGCCCGGGACCTTTACACGGCAGTACAATGATTTCAGTGCCACCCCTGATTTTTTATATTAATAGTGTGATAAAAAAAACAGGATATGCAAGGCATTTTTTAAAAATTTTGCTATTAGAGAAGGCAATAGACATGCTGTAAAGCCGGAAAATGGGGACTTTCGCCCCGTTGCAGGCGGAGAGGATACGTTATTCCCTGTCAGTGATACAGCATGTCTGACAAAAAAGAGTTGCCGGAGAGATAAACTTCCTCTAATAAAAAGAGAGTAAACTTGAAAGGAAAAATTTTATGATCTCTGAGACAACGCTTAAAAAGCTCTGCACCGTACTGAAAGAAAAAATCGGCGCCGATGCTGTTATAACCGATGATGATATCCGCGCTGTTTATGCCGTTGACGAGACCTCTGACCTGGAGGCCATGCCTGACCTTGTTGTACGGGCTGAAAATACCGCCGCGGTGAGCGAGGTCATGAAGGCATGCTCGCAGCTGGGGGTTCCCGTGGTGCCCCGCGGCGCCGGGAGCGGTGTTACCGGCGGGGCCCTTGCCATGGAGGGTGGCGTGGTTCTTTCCCTGGAGAGGATGAATCGCATCATCGAGATCGACCGGGAGAACATGGTTGCCGTGGTGGAACCGGGGGCCATTACCGGGGACATTCAGCGGGCGGCACTTGCGGAAGGACTCATGTATCCCCCGGACCCGGCGAGCCTTGATATCTGTTCCATCGGGGGAAACGTGGCGGAGAATGCCGGTGGCCCCCGGGCGGTAAAGTACGGCATCACCCGGGACTATGTTCTCGGCCTGGAGTGTGTTCTTCCCGACGGGAGTATCATCGAGACCGGCGGCAAAATGGTAAAAAATGTAACGGGCTACAACCTCACGGGCATCATTATCGGCTCAGAGGGGACCCTGGCGGTGGTGACCCGTATCATCCTGCGGCTACTTCCTGCACCGAAATACACCCGTGATATGCTGATACCCTTTGCCTCCCTTGAAAAGGCAGTAGATGCCGTTTACGCCATTATCAGCAACAGGGTCATACCCGCCACCATCGAGTTCATGGAACAGGATGCTATTCTCCTTGTCTCAAAATTTTTAAAGAGCGAGATGCCCTTTCCCGAGGCGGGGGCTCACCTGCTGATACAGGTGGACGGCAGCTGCGAGGAAGACCTCTACCGGGACATGGAACGTATCGGCGGGGTGGTTGACGTGGACCCGGAAAAGATCGTTGTCGCCGAATCGGACCTGCAGCGGGAGCGGCTCTGGAAGGCGCGCCGTTCCATCCGCGAGGCCATTCACGAGGAGAGCCCTGTTTTTCTGGCAGAGGACTGCAGCGTGCCCCGGTCACAGATTCCCGTTTTTTTGAAGTCACTGAAAAGCTACCTGGAGTCAGAAAACCTTTCGTCGGTCATGTTCGGCCATGCCGGTGACGGCAATGTACATATCGATATCCTGAAAGGGGAGATGGATTACGGCGAGTGGAAGTCAATGCTTCCCGCCCTGAAGGGTGAGATATACCGCCGGGCCCTTGCCGTGGGAGGGACCATTACCGGGGAACACGGTATCGGCGCCACGCGCCGTGAGTATCTTCCCCTTGCCATGAACGAAGCGGCCATAGAACTGCACCGGCGCATCAAGGCGGCATTCGACCCGCAGGGGATTCTCAATCCCGGCAAGGTTTTTCCCGGGGGAAGTTGAAACTAAAAACGTGAAAGGAAAATAAGAGGGTACCATGTTTCTGAAAAATCATGATAAAACAGCTTTTATCCTTGATGATATATCAGTCTCCTTTGACCAGGTGCGCCGCCGCGCCGCCTTTTACCGGGGATTGTATGATGTAAGCCCCGGAGAGAAGGTTGCCATTGTAGGGGAGAATTCCCTTGAATGGGTCTATGCCTTCTACAGCGCCTGGATGAATCGGTGCGTGGCTGTGCCCCTTGATTTTGCCCTTTCCGGTGACGCCCTGGGAGAGATATTTGCTGACTGTCGCCCCGGGGTGGTTTTCTGTTCAGAAAAAGAAAAAGCCCCTGTTGCAGCGGGGCTTGAAAAGGCGGGAATGAAGGCGCAGGTTATCCTTTTTGATGACATTCAGATACCTGAAGGGCTTCCCGAATTTATTGAAGAACTTCCCCTCAGCGGGGAGATGGATGAACTGGCAGTGATCATGTATACCTCCGGGACAACGGGCCCTCCGCGGGGGGTGATGCTTACCTATGAGAATCTCTATACCAGTATCCGGGGGCTTGTCGCGGCTGATATGCTTCGCTATGATGACTGCCTTATCGGCCTGCTTCCCTTTTATCATATTCTGCCCCTCCAGGGGTTGCTCACCGCTCCCGGTGTGGTGGGATGCAGCGTGGTTCTTGTGCGCAATCTCGCCGCCGATGAAATACTGGCGGCCCTTCAGGCAAACAGGGTGACCCTCTTTCTCGGGGTGCCCCGGCTTTATGAGCTGTTTCATCGCGGTATCATGGCAAAGGTCAATGCCTCCTTTGCGGGGCGCCTTCTTTTCAGGTTTGCCCGGTGGCTGGAGAACCCCTCCTTCAGCCGTCGTCTTTTCAAAAAAATCCAGGATCAGTTCGGCGGCCATATTCACGCCTACCTTACCGGGGGCGCCCCTATGGATGGTGAAGTGATGAAGGACCTCCTTGCCCTGGGGTTCAACATGGTGGAGGGATACGGCACCACGGAGACGGCGCCCCTTATCGCCTTTAATCCCTTTGACGCGGTGCGTCCCGGTTCGGTGGGGCTTCCCATGGCGGGAACCGAGGTGAAAATAGAAAAGGGAGAAATTTTGGTACGGGGCGGCAATGTCATGCGGGGCTACTATAACAAGCCTGAAGAAACCGAAAGGGCCCTGCGGGGAGGATGGTATCATACCGGGGATGGGGGACACATTGATGATGACGGGTATCTTTTTGTAGCGGGGCGCGTTGATGACATGATTGTTCTTTCTAATGGTGAGAATATCAACCCTGAAGAGCTGGAGCGGAGTATTTTGAAAACTTCTCCCTATGTCTCGGACATCGGCATTGCTGAAATCGGGGGGCGCCTTACCGCCCTTGTCTATCCGAATTTTGAGCTTTTGCACCGGGAAAATATTTTGAATATTTTCGAGACAATCAAGTGGAAGGTCATCGAGAAATACAACCGCTCTGTTGCGGGCTACCGCCGCATTTTCGATATTCATATTGTCAGGGAGGAGTTCCCCAAAACGCGTCTCGGAAAGCTGAAACGTTTCATGCTGCCGGCACTTCTCAAAGAAGAAAAAAAAGACCGGCATGATGACGCGGCACCGGATACCGCCACGTACAGGATGTTAAAGGGCTTTTTAAGTGATATGCAGGAAGTCAACGCCGTCGCCGCCGATCACATCGAGATTGACCTGGGTCTTGACAGCCTGGGAAAAATCGAGCTCATGACATTCATCGAGAATACCTTTGGCGTGGTCCTGTCGGAAGTTGATCTTGCGGCACATGCCACCCTTGCTGACCTTGCCGCTTTTGTCGATGAAAAGAAGACCCGCATGGAGGAAGAGGAAATCGACTGGGGAAAGATACTGCGCCGCAACAACGACTTTTCTGTCAGTGACCGTCATGCCAGCTTTCACCTCTCCCGCCGCCTGATTCGCTTTTTTTTCGAAAAGTATTTTACCATGACCGTTACGGGCATTGATAAGATACCCCGGGAGCCCTTTATTCTCGCGGCGAATCACCAGAGTTACCTCGATGTTCTGATGCTTATCTGTTACATTCCCTCGGTGGTTCTCTACAATACCTGTTTTCTCGTGAAGGATTCACGCTTCATGTCCCGCATCGTAAAGGTGCTGACCCTGAACCGCAACATTCTCATTATCAATATTGACAAAGACCTGAGGGGTACACTGCAGCGAACCGCCCGGGCCCTGGAGCAGGGAAAGAACGTGGTAATTTTTCCTGAAGGTGTGCGCAGCCGTGACGGTACGATGCAGCCTTTTAAAAAGCTCTTTGCCATACTGAGCCGTGAGATGAAGGTGCCGGTGCTTCCCGTTGCCATCAACGGCGCCTATGATGCCATGGCGCCGGGGTCGGTCCTGCCCCGGCGGTGTGAGGTGAGCCTCGCCTTTATGGATATCGTTGTTCCCGGTGATCGTGATTACGGGGAGTTGACACGTCATGTCGAAGAGATGATTGCCGCGAAGGTGAAGGTCTGAAGTATCTACTACATGATCCTTGCACGCGAAAATTCAAACTTTCATATCGGCAGGCATCTCGTTTTTTCCGGCATTCCTGGAGAGGGGTAGGGGGCACACATTTTGCAAAAGGTGGTAAAGGATTACAGACTGCTGTTGAAGATGCGGCGAAATGACTTCCCCGCAAGAACCCCCGTAGAAAAGGCGGCCTGAAGGTTGTAGCCCCCGGTTTCGCCGTCCATGTCCATGACTTCCCCTGCGAAAAAGAGTCCCCTGACCAGTTTTGACTGCATGGTTTTTGCATTGATCTCCTTGAGAGAGATTCCCCCGGCGGTGACCATGGCATCGTTGAAGTTTCCCGTGGACTCCACCAGGAAGGGATGAAGGGTAAGGCCTTCGACAAGGGCCTGTCTCTGAGAACGTGAAATCTCGGCGAGTTTTTTTTCTCCCGGCAGCATCAACACAGAAAGAACCTGTTGAGACAAAGCTTCGGGAATTCCATTTCCCGCGAGAAAATTCTTGAGAGATTTTTTTCCCTTCTGCCTGCCCGCGGCAATAATATTTTGATTGAACTCATCAGGGCCAGGGGGGGTAAGGAAGTTTATCTTCAGCATGTCCCCGGACCGTATGTGGCGGCTGAAATCAAGTATGCCCGGGCCGGAGAGCCCCCGGTGGGTGAAGAGAATATCCCCCCGGTGCGAGGAGACTTTTTTTCCGTCACGAAAGAGAAAGATCTCCCTGTCAGCAAGTGAGATGCCTGCACAGTTTTTGAAAGCATAGTCTTTTACGTACACCGGTGCCAGTGCCGGTACGGGGTCAATGATTGAGTGCCCCAGGGAGGCGGCAAGCCTGTAGCCGTCTCCGGAGGAACCGGTGCCGGGATATGATTTTCCTCCTGTTGCGAGGATTACCGCGTCGCTCTGAAAGACCGTGTTGCTCGCTTCAACGGTAAATCCTTTTTCTGCCTTGATTATTCTTTTTACACCATGATGAAAACAAAAAGTGACGGTTTCTTTTTTTGCCTCCTGCATGAGCACTTCAAGTATATCGGCGGCTTTTTCTGAGCGGGGAAATATTTTTCCGTTCTCATATTCAGTGAGGGGACAGCCCCGCTCTGAAAAGAAAGCGGAGAGGTCTTTGTTGCTGAAGGCATAGAGGGCGGTTTTAAGAAACCGTGAGGCGTGGCCGTAGCGTGGCAGAAAGTCTTCGAAAGGGCCGCCATGGGTAATGTTACAGCGCCCTGATCCTGAAATGAGAAGTTTTTGGCCGGGCTTTTCATTTTTTTCAAGAAGGCAGACCCGGGCCCCTTCGGAAGCAGCTTCAATGGCAGTAGAGAGCCCTGCGGGCCCGGCGCCGATAACGATACAGTCGTAATTGTTTTTCATTGGTTTATTGAAATTTTGGAAAATAAGATGAAGGTATTAAAATGAAGCCGGGGTGCAAGGAT
The DNA here is from genome assembly GCA_964534225.1 of uncultured Leptospirales bacterium. GTDB lineage: Bacteria > Spirochaetota > UBA4802 > UBA4802 > UBA5550 > CAZHNW01. The sequence goes on from CAZHNW010000041.1 coordinate 28,221, forward strand.
TTTTTTAGTCCCTTTCATTGCCGCCACTCTGTCGCTGCACTTTTCTGTTATTTTGTTGCATTGATCATCATCGGGGGTATAATACACAGTAATAAAAAGATCATTTGTAGTAAAAAGTAAATACTAACTCGAGGAAAATTCCATGTATGAAATTACCCTTCTCCTGATGAAAAACAGCCTTCTTGTTGCAGGATTCATGTTCCTTGTCTGGCTTCTCAGCCTTATGCTGAAGGATGCCAGCATTGCTGATATTTTCTGGGGCCCGGGATTCGTCCTGGTGGCGGGAAGTACTTTTTATATGGCATGGAATGGCATCCCCCGCCAGCTTCTTCTTGCAGTTCTTGTGACCCTCTGGGGGCTGCGTCTTTTTCTGCATATTTTTTTCCGTAACCGGGGCAGGGGCGAAGACCCCCGTTACGTGAAGATGCGTGAAAAACACGGGAAACGTTTCTGGATTGTCAGCCTTTTTACGGTTTTTTTATTCCAGGGGTTTCTTCTTTTGATTATTTCTTCTGGCTTTCAATATGGTATTGCTGCAGCGGGGCCCGCAGGGCTTTCTTTTTTTGATTATGCCGGCGTGGCACTCTGGCTTGTGGGTTTCTTTTTCGAGGGAGTGGGAGACTGGCAGCTGAAGAGGTTCCTGGCGGACCCGGGGAACCGTGGCAGGGTGATGGATCGCGGCCTCTGGGGCCTGACGCGGCATCCCAACTATTTCGGCGAGGCCGTGATGTGGTGGGGCATTTTCATTATTGTTCTGCCCCTTCCCCTGGGGTGGATGACATGTATCAGTCCCTTTCTTATTACTTTTTTACTTTTGCGGGTTTCAGGTGTCACCATGCTGGAGAGGCACATGATGGAAGAAAATCCTGCCTATGCCCGCTATGTAAAAGAAGTCAGTTCCTTTCTGCCACTGGGACGAAGAAAGGTCAACTGAAGATATCTTCCCGGAAGTTAAAAAGCTCTTCGACAACATCCATGTTCAGAAGGGTAATTCCCTTCCCGTCTTTTCTCATGCCAATGAGAAACTGGTCACCCTTTTCTATGTTCATCGCGCGGCGCAGTTCAACTGGTATGGCAATCTGTCCCTTGTCGCTGACCTTTACCGTGCCGTAGAAGAGCTGTTTTAATGCCTCGTTTTTTTCTTTTTTTGCCATGATGGTTTCTCCTTCTTCCTACTCTACAGGGATGGTTTACAGGAGACAAGTAAAATAATTTTGTAATGCCGTAATAATGAAAAAAGTAAGAAAATTCTTACAAATAAGAAAAATTTGTTGAATTAATCCGGGCCCTGTCGTATTCTTTAAAAAATTCGTATTTGGGAGGTTTTTATGCGTTATATTTTTCTTTTTGTGGGTATCTGGAACACCCTGGGGGGAATCAATTTTCTGCTGCTGCCTGAAAGACAGGCGCTCACCTATGGAATGCCCCTGGGCAACAGGTGGGAACTGCACTTTATCGGGTTTGTGGCCCTGACCTTTGCGGCAGTCTATTTCTCCTTTTTTCGAAAGGAGCCTCCGCGCGAATATCTCTACCTGCCTTTTATTTTCGGAAGCTGCAAGATACTTCTCTTTTTCAGCGGTCTTTACTGTTATTTTTACCATGGAATGCCTCCGGTATTCATGGCGATTTTCAGCGGCGGTAATCTCATCATGGGTTCGCTTTTTGTTTTTTATGTTTTTATGAGACTGAAGAAAAACAGTGTTTCGACAACACCGTAGACTTTTTTCACCCTGTTTCCTCCGGTTGGGCCGGGGGAAACAGGGTGACAGGCAAATTCTTCTTGCCCTTTTTGACCTTTTCTCGTTAAATCTGTTCCTATATTTTAATTCACGGGAGCGGATTATGACACAGCCAACCATTGCCGTTATCGGCGGTTCAGGACTTTACGAAATAGAAGGGGCAAAGGTTCTTGACCGGGTTACCATGGAGACCCCCTGGGGATCTCCCAGCGATACCATTACCATTACTGACATCGACGGCCACGTTGCCGCCTTTCTTCCCCGTCACGGGAGGGGGCACCGTCTTCTTCCCCACGAGGTAAACGCCCGGGCGAACATTGCCGCGTTGAAGATGATGGGTATTCGGGAGATTATCTCTTTTTCAGCGGTGGGAAGTTTAAAAGAAGAAATTCGTCCACGTGATTTTGTACTTCCTGACCAGGTCATTGACCGGACAAAGGGGCGCCCCTCATCATTTTTCGGTAATGGCGTGGCGGCCCATATCGGTTTTGCCGATCCCTTCTGTTCCCGTCTTCACGGCCATATACTTTCGGCGATGGAGGAGTTTAAACTTCCCCACCATAAAAACGAGACACTCATCTGCATGGAAGGGCCTGCCTTTTCTTCGCGGGCGGAAAGTAATCTCTACCGGTCATGGGGGGCGGGTGTCATCAACATGAGCACTCTCCCGGAGGCGAAACTTGCCCGGGAGGCTGAAATCTGTTATGCCGTTATCTGCATGAGCACCGATTACGACTGCTGGCACGAGGACGAGGAAGATGTGACCATCGAGATGGTCATCGCGAACCTCATGGCCAATGCTGACAACGCGAAGAAACTACTGCGCCGCATACTTGAACATCTCGCCGAAGGAGAGTCGTGTCACTGCCACGAGGCGGCGCGCTACGCGGTCATTACCGCCGAAGAGGCCCGGAATCCTGAGCAATGTGAAAAGCTGAAGTCTATTCTACCTGAATATTTTTAGAGGTGTTCGTAGATATAATTTTTCAATACATTCAACGCCGCCTCTGATATCTCTTCGAATTTCATTGTATAGTAGAAAACGTTTCCCTCGTTAATCGTGCGGTTGGAGATTATTTTGCATGTGATTTCAAACTTGAACTCGTTGATCGTGAATGAGAGAGTGTGCGATTCCATGTAATCCAGGTTTCCCCCAAGGCGGATCACTGCCTCGTAGTCATTGATTTTGAAGACAGTACCGTTTTCCGGTTTTTGTTCTTCTTTGATTCCCTTTTTCTGTGTCGTCACGGAGCAGGGGATGATGACATCAAGGTAGGGGTGTCTGAATTCCTTGTCACGGCTAAAGGTTTCGGGGATGGCAAGGGTAAAAAGATTTCCCTCTACATCTTCGATGATTGTTTTAAAGGTGTATTCAGCGTCACCGACACGCCAGATGTAGACAGTCACGTTCTGATTAACCCCCAGGGCCTGAAGCTCTTTGGGTGGGCGAAAGAGCTTCAGGGTGATGCCGTTGTTGCTGATACTGACGACCTTGCCGAAAAATATTTCGTTTTTTTCAGTGATAAAGTAGAGGAGCTGGTTGATCTCAATTTCTCTCAGGTTGTCCAGGGGCCTCTTGAATTTTACCCCGTGGTAGAGTTTCTCATAAGTGATGGTCAGGTCTTTACAGATGGAGGAAAAGGATTTTTCCTCTTCGTTTTCATTTTTGAGAAATGTTAAGAATTTCCCCGTGGCATTTTCAAAGAGTTCAGGATTACGGAGGATGTCGCTGGGATTTGAAAGATGCAGGATGTCAATGATATTGTTCAGTACCTTGATCTGGAAGTTTGACAGTCCCAGTCGCTTGGTACGGAAAAGAAAGAGGTTGTAGTCATGAAGCTGGCGGTCTTTCTGGTGCTGCATATACTTGAGAAGGATAAAGATAAAACCCACCAGGAGGAAGAGAATGATCAGCACTGTCAGTTCCACTGGGGTTGCCGTGGGCCACTTGACGCCGAAGATTGTTTCCATTCAGTCCTCCCTGGGGCTTTGTTTTTTACTGTAACAGATTGTCCGGTACTTTTACCCATATGGTACAACCCGCAGGGGGAGGGGTCAATTAAATTATAGCCTTAAAATATAATAACAGCTTGACTCCTGAAGGAGTTTTCCATACATTTTTCATGCTCAGTTGAAAGGAATAGCGTTATGATAAAAAAATTATTTATTACAGTGTTGCTGGCGAGTCTTTCCCTGGTTTTATCGGGATGCGAAATGGCAGATGGAGAGGGGATGTATCAGGTTTCCCTTATCGGGTATGGGGGGACTTTTTCTGGGCGCTATTTGCTTGATCCCGAGGATGATAAGAGTGAATGGGTCTCCTTTGTCAGTACTCCTGTTGAGGGTACAACGTACCATGAAGTTAACCTTGATCTCAGTTTTATTACTTCACTGTCTCTATTTGCTGACGGCTCTGAAGACTGTTCATCTCTCAAGCTCTATTTCTATGTCAACGGCAAGCAGAAAGAATATATCTCCGACAGCGCAACCTATGAAGGTGGAGCGATATCCTCGTATGCAAAGGTTGAGCTCTACTACGAGGCCAGCTCATCTGATTCTTCTGAAAGCAGTTCATGATAGATTGCAGTAATGATAATTGACGCACACACCCACCTTTTCTTCCCGGCAGTAAAGGAACGCCGGGATTTCTATTTTCCCGATCCCCATTTTTCTCTTCTTTACCGTGATGAAAAGGCTCGCATTGCCGATTGTGACAATCTTCTTGCGGCCATGGATAAATCTTCGGTTGATTTTTCCGTGGCCATGGGGTTTCCCTGGCGCGAGGAGACACCGGCGCGGGAGCAGAACGAATATTTTGCCCGTGTCGCTCATGATCATCCCCGGCGCATTCTTCCCTTCGGGAGCATCGCCCTGCGGGAGCGGAACATTCGTGAGCGCGTGCGGGAAGTAAAAGCCCTGGGACTCGGGGGCATTGGTGAAATCGGTTTTTACAGTGACGGTCTTGAAAGGGGGGGGGAAGTTTATCTCCGCCGTGTCATGGAGGCGGCTGCCGAAGAGTCACTTCCCCTCTGCCTGCATGTCAATGAACCGGTGGGGCATGCCTACACGGGTAAATATGAACCGCAGCTGGAGCGCCTCTACCGGGTGATCCTTGATTTTCCCGGCGTTAAGCTGATCCTTGCCCACTGGGGGGGCGGGTTTCCCTTTTATGAACTTATGCCGGAAGTCCGCGAGGCCTTTAAGAATGTCGTTTATGATACGGCTGCTTCACCTTTTCTTTATGACCCGAAGATTTATTCTATCGTGGCAGACTGTGTTGGTGCAGCCAGACTTCTCTTCGGCTCTGACTTCCCCCTTATTCCTTTTGACCGTTACCGTAAAGACATTGATACGGCCATTGCCGATGAGTC
>CAZHNW010000042.1:0-32521 GCA_964534225.1 uncultured Leptospirales bacterium
TAAAAAAGCCCGGGTTGGCGCTTAATACATCTAAAACAGATTGAATCGCTGCTGTGGCCTGGAGCATGGATCACCTCAAAGACCCTGTCCGCGACTTCAATAAAATCACCATCATTAACATATTTATCAACTCCCTTAAGACTGGATGAAAAGGCATAGACCTCGGGATTATATAATTCCTTCACTAAAGAAAGAAGCTCAACATGATCATAGTGATTATGCGTAATCAATACCCTTTCAACGGGACTTTTACCAACACCAGTTGAAACGTTTTTAATATTTTCAAAAATGATCTGATCTCTTCCGGGATCTATCAAAGTATTAATGTCAGCGATAGTCTTCCAGGTACCTGTAACAAGATAGGTATTGGAAGTATAAATTGTTGCATTCTCTGAAAGGTTTGTTACAATCATACTCTCATGATCCTTCTCAACATTTTTGAAACAACTGCGCGTTCGGCACAACCTGTGAAAATTTTTTCTTCAAAGCATCTGGCATTTTTTGAGTTTGCTCAGTTGCGAAATATCCACCTTCAATCAGAGTATCATAAAACATCTGAATGACCTCAATCCGCTGCTCTGCCTGTAAATGCAATAAAACATTTTTGCAAAGAATGAGTCCAAATTCATTACGAACAGGTTTTAAGCTAAGCAGGTCATGTTTCTGGTAGGTAACTGAATTTTTTATTTCGTCGATCAATACAAAGTGGTCTGATTTATCTGTTGGCAAAAAATATTTTTCAAAAATATCTTTCGGTATTCGCTGCAACTGTTCCCAGGGATATTCTCCATCAGAGATAATCTTTCCAAAAAGATTACTACCATCAATATCAGTAGCATAAATCTTTACATTTCGAAATATCATCTTACCCATATTTTCTCTCAAGGTAATTGCAAGGGTATAAGGTTCAGGTCCCATGGCACAGCCAGCATCCCAAATATTGATATAACGCCTTGTTCGAAGAACTGGTATAACATAATCTCTGATCATCTCCAGGGTTTGCATATCTCTAAAAAAGTATGTAAATGCCACAACCTTCTCCCTTCATTTAATCAATCTGGTTAATTTGATGTATTTCTTCATCTGTAAAAATTTTATCCACATCCATAACAACAACCAGCTTACCATTTACACGTCCAATTCCTTGAATAGCATCCTTATCAATATCTTTTGAAAAATGCGGAGTATTATATATCTCATCTGATGACAAATTTGTTACATCTGAAACAGCGTCAACAATCATACCAAAGGTATATCCGTCAATTTCAATTATAATGACAACCTGATCCTGATCGCTATACTCCTCCTCGATATTAAATTTTATTCTCATATCAATAAGAGGAACGATAACTCCTCTTAAATCTATTACTCCTTTCATAAAAGGCATTGCATTCGGAATTTTTGTATATTCCATAAGATTTAAAACTTCCTTTGCCCTTACAACATCGATTCCGTATGTAACATTTCCTATAACAAAGGTAACGTATTGCCTTGTATTTATGTTATCAGTTTTTATTTCATCAACCATCGCCATGATTCATCTCCATGTTTTTACTTATCATAAAATTCAAGCTGAATCTTTTTAAAAAAATCAGATTGTTTTAGTGCAGAGATACCTGACAGCAAACTGCTCTTTTTTATTTGTTCTAATAAATTCTCTTCATATTCCTCAGATTCCGGATCATAAATAATATAGCCAACCAGATCAGGATTAATTTTTCGCAATCTAAAAATTAATTCAAATGAGTTAACCTGCCTTTCATGATATGAAGTGATTATCACATCTGGTACACTTTTCATTGCTTTCCATAACGCTTCCTTCTCATTGTCACATTCATAAATTAAATCTTGATCAGTATGTTTCAAAATTTGAGAAAAAATCGTTGAACGAAGGGACTGGTTTTGAATCACTAATAATACATTTTGGTTTCTAATCATTATAAATAATCATCAATTTATTATTATTGATAATTAATATGGTACCTTTCGAAAAAAAATTCAATATAGCAAAACTGCTGTTTTTTCATTCTTAAAGTCATAATCTGCAAATTTAAAAACATTACCCGCGACATTATTCCTGGTTATTTATTGCTTATGCAAAAGTATTATTCGAATAAATTTTTCACATTATACTTTATATATGCTACGAGGTAATTACGGGGGATCATACAACACAGTTATACTTTTTTCTAATGGCAACCTCTAAAAATCAGGAATTTCATTGATATTCAAAATGACAACTCCTGATTTTACCTGATGATGTTGCCACAAGTGAACATCCAGGATTTGTTTTATAGAGATTCCCTTATTTTAATAACAAAAAGCGATACGAGAAAATTTTCATGAGGAAAGATTTTATACAATCATATATAAAGAGAGCAAATGATTAATTCAGGTAGAGAATTCATTCTCGGGTATCGTTAATTATCCTGTTTGATAAACAAAACAAGGATTTCCGTAAGGCATTAGGTTTCCTACGAGCCAGAATGCGAATGCAGGTATTGAACCTGACAGTATGTTGCCTGTACTATATGCATTCACATTATATTATCATCATCTAAATATAGTGCGGAAAACTTTCAGTGATTCAGCAGAATCCGCCACCGGATGCCCGCCCCGGTTTCGTAGTCCAGGCTCCCGCCAAGCTGCATTGCCATGGCCTGCACAAGCTCCAGCCCCATACTCTGAGTCCTGGAGATATCAAAATCAACCGGGAGCCCGACACCCTCATCTGCAACCTCAAGAAGGGTCCCGGCACCGGTCTTCTTTAATGAGACATGGACCGTGCCTTTGTTACCACCGGGATAAGCGTGCTTTGCCGCGTTGGTCACCAGCTCAGTAACGATGAGGCCAATAGTGGCGGCTTCCTTAACAGGTGCCGTAACAGCATCGAGTTCGCTCTGAATCTCAATATTCGAAAACATGGTACCCATTGATTCAACAACCATTTGGATATATGTATGCAGAGAAAAATTCTTTGTGGAGCCAGATTCATAAATCAGCGTATAAAGATCAGAAACCGATTTTACACGTGCTTCCAGATCTCCAAGGACCTGCCCGGTTTTATCATCAGAAATAATTGTTTTCTGCAGTGCGATCATATTGTAAAGCATGGCGAAACTGTTTTTGGCCCGGTGCTGCAGCTCTCGCAGAAGAGTCCGCTTCTCTTCATAGGCAGATTTGATCTCAGCCTCTATTTTTTTATGTTCAGTGATGTCAGTGACAACAACCGTCACACTGTCATTATCCCTCTTTGAGGATCGAGTAGGATAAACGACTCTGTCCAGTATTATTCCATCTGGCATCATACGTTCTTCCCTGACCAGCGGTTCTCCCTCAGGTACTGTGATAATTTCATTAAAATAATCATGAACCCTGCAACCCGGACATACGCTTTTCCTGTTATGTACGACCTCATAGCAATGCCTGCCTTCGATTTTCCGGCTTTCCAGAGAAAAAATCTCTGCAAAGGAGCTGTTGCTCACGCGGATTGTAAAATCTTTATCGATCTGCATAACGCCCTCCTGCAGGCTTTCAATGGTATCGATAACAAACTTCCGGTTTTCCATCAGGATCGATTCAATCATTTTTCTTTCAGTGATGTCAACGCCGTGTGAAATTATGCCCTTTATGGCTCCATTTTCGTCTTGCAGGGGAAAATAGCTCATATCCATCCACCGTTTCCCTATCTTTTCAAAATCAACCAGCACCTCGTAACCCACTGTTTCACCAGATAGACAGCGATCGATGTGGGGCCTTATTTCCTTCTCGAAGAGATCTCTTTCAATAAAATCAACGATACTGCCACCAATTATTTCTTCACGATCGAAATTATACATCTTACTGTAGACATTGTTAACCGTCATGTAGCGATAATCAGGAGAAACAAGCGCCATGGGCTGTGGAATCGTCATTATAATCCTATTAAGAAGCATAACTTCTTTCTCAGCCTCAAACCAGTAAAGCGCGAAAGCAATATCATTGGCAATCTCCTGAAAAAGCTGCTGCACTTCCCTGTTCAAAGCTAACTTCGGGGGAATTGATACCGTTATGATGCCGTATATACGATTATTATAATTGAGTGCAACCGACAGGGCGCTCCGGCCATGATACCTCCCGGCAAGAGGGCAACCAGCACAGAGGGGCGATGACACTGGTTCCGCAACCACGACAACGCGCGCTGTTTCACATGTCTTCCGGACACAGGCGCTCACAGCACCCTCAGACAAAAGGGCCTTCATGGGAGCGAAGTCTTCTCCCAGTCCTGCTTCAACGACAGCTGTTGCTTGAAAATTTTCATCGAAGAGAGCAATCCAGACGTTGTAAAAACCATGTGTCTCTACCATGCTTTCACAGGTCTTCTGAATGAGGCTGACAGGGTCATCTTCTCTAACAATGAGACGGTTGATTATGCTTATAGATTCAAATAAACGGCGGAAATGCTCGATTTTTTCTTCATTTTCCTTCTTATCAGTTATGTCCCGCAATGCCCCCAAAGTTCCCCTGAAACTACCATCGGCATACCTCAGCATTTTGATATTACAGCTTGTCGTACACGTGCTGCCATCTCTCCGACGAAGGAGAAACTCAAAGTTTTGAAATCTACCACCCTCGTTCTCAAGTTTCTTTACAATAGCTGGCCGTGTTTCTGGATCAAAATAAAATTCGGCCATGGGAAGACCGATAAGATCATGACTGCTCTCATAGCCGCAGAGGACCGCTGCTGACTGATTCCCCGAGCGAATGACCCCATCGGTGTCAGCAAAAAGAATGGCCTCATTAAGTGTTTCAAAAAGCTCACGGTAGTCCGTAGAAATTGTTATACGCTCAATAACACGCCCCAGACGTTCCGCGACATCGTGAATCAGCAGATACTCATCCTTTAAAAAGGAATCTACATCCTCTTTTTCTCCATCAACATGGATCTCAATAACTCCAGTTGGTTCATACATTGACTTCAGAGGCAGAGAGAGACACGCAGGTGCTTCCCTGAAGCCATCAGAAACATAAGGTTTATCTTCATAGATTATCCGCACACCGGTTCGCTCCGGCCATTGCATTGAATGTTTCACTACAGGAATAAACGCAGTGAGAATCTCCTGTACAGTATCATATTTTTCCACGATCTCCGCCAAACGGTGGACACAGCCCAGTTCTCTGTTTTTTTCACGAAGAATATTATGGTCACGAATCCGCTGCAACGCAATCCCGATGCTGTCGGCCATGTGCTCAAAGAAATCAATCATGTCAGGGGTAAAGCGGTCGGTACGATAATCATTGCACTGCAGGAGGCCCACCATTTCATCATCGGCCCGAATCGGAATCAACGCGACTGATTCATAACCCTCGCCATTGCAGCGATTGCGTGTGCGCGCCTGGCGGTCTTCTTCTGATGTCTCAGCGAGGAGTTTTGATGTGTTGTTGCTCCAGAAGCTGCCGCCCTCGGTAAAAAAGGGCAACGACTTATCTGTTCGTCCCTGCAGAACATTACCGCACATACACTCCAGGTAGACATTGCCATTGCTGTCAAGCTCTGGACAGCCATCATCATAGCAGCATAGATACCGCTCCGCCTCAACAAAGTCATCATCAAATCCGCTGGTGACATAGTAGGGAAAATCGTCCCCCTCTTGCAACCGAATTCCCAGGGCGTCAAAACCGGTAAATTCCTTAATTTCTTTTAATATTGCCTCAATAAGACATTTATTGCTTTCATTCCGGTTTAATATTGAAAGAATTCGATGATACAGTTCCTGTCGCGACTGTATGCGCTCTTGATTGGTTACATCATGTATAATCAAATACAGTAATTCCAGGTCCTGCACATAAACTGGCCCCGAATAGACCTCGACATCGCGGACATATCCATTCGCAAGGATGTGCCTGGATTTGAAGTAATCACTCTTTTCATGGCGGAACCGTCCCACTTCGTGAACCATCTCATCTTCAGAGAGCTGATTGATATGTTTTATATTCATACTGGTAAGCTCGCCCCTGCTCCAGCCATAGAATCTCTCAGCGGCGGGATTGGCATCGATTATGCCTCCCCTTTCATGGTCAATTATCAGCATTACAGAATTACTATTCTCAAAGAAAGAACGGTATTGTTCTTCACTCCTTTTCAATTCTTCCTGTATCTGCTTGTTTTTAGTAATATCAATATGTACGCCAAGCGCCCGTGTTGGTTTACCTTCTTCATTTTTAAAAAAGCTTTTCCCTCGTCCCGATATCCACTTCCAGGAACCATTCTTGCTCTTTAACCTGAATTCGATTTCGTATGATTCTGCATTCATAACAAACTGCCGCACCTTTGACATAACCGCTTCACGCTCATCAGGGTGCATAAGTCGTTCCCAGGTTAAAAGCTCCATAGGGAGCTCATCAGGTTCATAACCGAGCATTGTAAAGTATCGGGGACTGAAATAGATTTCATCCGTCTCAAGATCCCAGTCCCAGAAACCGTGCTCTGCAGCATCCATTGCCAGCGAAAGGCGTTCTTTACTCACCAACAGTTCATGGTCCCGCTCAAGTATTTCGCGTTGCGACTCTTCGAGGTTTTCATTGCTGACACGCAGCTCCTCGTTCGTGGCCTCAAGCTCCTCGTTGGCCGCTTCCATTTCTTCATTAGCGACAGCAATCTCTTCCTGGTGAGACTTGACACGCATTTTTTCATCGAAGAGCTTGAAAGCCATCTTAATCGAGGTAAGCAGCACCACCTTCCCGCTGTTTTTGACCACATAGCCGTAATTGGTGATGCCTTCTGTTTTTTCGACGACTTCTTTCTCGGTGTGGGAGGATAGAAAAATTACGGGAACCTCTCTTTCCCTGAGGATTATTTCGGCGGCATTAGTACCGTCCATACCGGTACCCAGGTCAATGTCCATGAGAATAATATCAAGGTCATGATTTTTACGAACTTCTTCAATGGCCTTCTCTCCGCTGCCGGCCCATATAACACTGTATCCTTCCTCCTCAAGAATTCTCTGTTCTGAAAGTGCGGTAATGGCCTCATCTTCAACGAGCAGTATTGTATTCACGGTATAACTCCATAATTGCCATATCTATATAAAAATTATTACATGATTAGTTGGCTATTACAAATCAATATGAAAACGCTATCATAACTCATTCTTGAATTACAATGAGCCTCTCAACAGCTATTCTCAGTTGTAGCAGACCTCATTCTTTGTTTTTTTGATTTTGAATGCACCCTGGAAACCACACCTGTCTATGATTAAAATCGATATGTGATAAAGGGGAGAAATATTCTACTGCAGGGTCTAATATCTCTTAAAATAGCATGATCGTATGCTAAAAGAATCTAATTACATTCATCAACTGCCCTGTCTATTTACTATAAATAAATATCCCAAAATAATTTTCTGATTTAATAGACACAGATCCCTGTCAACACAGATTCTTTTTCAGAAAACTTCTCCTGTATTTATTTTTATTGATAATTAATATGGTAACTTTAAAAAAAATTAATTCAATATAGCAAAATTGTTGTTCTTTCATTCCTAAAGTCATAATCTGCAAATATGAAAACATTACACCCGAAATTATTTTTGATTATTTACTAATAATACAAAAGCATTATTCTAATATGCTTTTCACATTGGATTCTATATATGCCGCGAGATAATTACGGGGAAGCAAACATCTAAAAAATCATTCAACTGTCAACAAGACCTTTCTTCACAGCATATCTTACAAGCTCAGCCGTTTTATGCAAACCAAGCTTTTTCATTATATTCGTCCTGTGAACTTTAACTGTATTCTCAGAAATTCTAAGTATTTTAGCTATCTTAGAACCAGATATTCCTTCAGATATTAATTTCAAAACCTGTATTTCTCTTTCGCTTAATACGTCAAAAAGGTTATCTTTTTTTAATTCATAATTTGTATTTGACATTTGATTTACAATTTTCTTCATTACACAGGCGCACATATAAACATTATTCTTATTAACATCTTCAATCGCTTTAACCAACTCTGAGCCGGCACAATCTTTTACTACATATCCATCTACTCCATACTTCATAACTTGCTCTATATACTCATCATTATCATGACGAGAAAGAATTATAATTTTAATCTTTGGCCAATACCTTTTCACCTGTCTTGAAACTTCAATACCATTAATAACTGGCATTGAAATATCCATAACTACAATATCAGGCTGTAATTGTTCAATTCTATCGATTGCTTCTTTTCCGTTACAGGCTTCCCCAATAACTTCATATTCTGGCACAGCTGAAATAATATGCTTAATTCCATCTCTTACAATAGTATGATCATCTGCCAAAAAAATTTTAATTACACCCATCAGCTGCCTCGTCTATTTTAATAGAAATACATGTCCCGAAATCATTTTTTGATTTAATAGAATATGACCCATTTATACTTTTGACTCTATGTTCAATATTCTTTAAACCAAAACTTTCTTTACTGCTTTCACTGTCTTTTGATATACCAATACCATCATCTTTTACACTTAAAAAAATGATATCTTTGTCATTATACAGTTGAAGATTGACCTTTTCTGCCTTCGAATGTTTTATAATATTAGAAAATATTTCCTGTATAATTCTATACAGGTTTACTTCAAGATCCCTTTTGATTTCTTTTGTTAAATTAATATCTAATTCAACTTGAATATTCTTTGTTTCTAAAACATTTTTAGAATACCATCTAATTGCTGCTGGCAAACCCATATCCGATAAAATAGCTGGAAACAAATCTGAGCATATCCCCCGAATTTCTTTGTTTGCATTGTCAATAAACTGTAAAGCAAGGCCAAGCCTGTCTGAAAAATAATTATTATCATTTAAATACATTTCAACATTAAGCTTAATTGCATTAAGGGTTTGTCCTACACTGTCATGCAGATCGCGGGCTATTCTTTGACGTTCATCCTCCTGGACATCTAAAATATACTGGTTAAGTTTTAATATTTCATTTTCTGATTTTTTCCTCTCTGTAATATCCATTATGTGAACAATAAAACAATTCTTACTTTCCTCATTTTCTCCAATCAGCGAGCTACTGACCCTTGCAAAAATATCATAGCCACTTTTATGAATATATCGCGTTTCTAAATCATTTTTCTCAGTTATCCCCTTTTTGGCTTCTTTAAAAAAATTAAGAAATAAATTAACATCTTCCGGGTGAGTAACTTCAAGGATGTTCATATGTTCAAAATCATTTTTAGAATAACCAAAAATTTCAGACATTTTATCATTTGTATCTAAAATTTTCCCTTCGAAATCTACAAGACAAATACCAGAATTTGCATTTTTAAAAGAATGCCTGTATTTTTTTTCACTTTCCTGAAGGGCCTCTTCAACCTGTTTTAACGATACAATATCCCAACATATATCCGCAAGAGTATTTACAATCTTTACATCAAGCTGGCTATAATCGATATTTTTATTTCCAACACCCAGTAAAGCTTGTACTCTTCCATCTCTGAGAACCGGCACGATAAGTTCTCGATCTATGCTCACATGTCCTTCTGGCTGTCCTTTGCGTTGGGTATTTTTAAAAATATTATGAATTACTGGCTGCTTATCATAAAAACATTCTAACCAAACTCCAGCTTCAGAAATGTCATAATGCTTTTTTAAACCTTTAACATTACAAACTTTTTCTGTGGAATCAGACCATACCTGTAGCGATATATTTTGATGGTTTTCATTGATAAAATGCAAGAAACTGACTTCACTTTCTGTAAGCTTTTCAGCCTCTCTCAGTGTATATTTCATAATATCTACAGCACAATGTGTATATGATAGATTACTTATCCTCAATCGGGATTTCATTAAATCTTCCATCAATTTATTATCAGTTATATCATAAAAGAATCCTTCTATTAAACCAGAATTTTTACTCATTCTTGCATTTATTAAAAACCATCTTTTTCGTTTATCACGTGTATACGCAAAACATCCAAAATTCTCAACAGCTCCTTTTTCTTCAAGATATTCAATAAATCGATGTCTTTCTTCTGGATGCACATAAAGCTGACTACTCACATCTGTGTAATATGCAATAACCTCATCCGGGTTATTAAAACCAAGCAAATGTGCCATTTCATTATTTGCCAGAATAATTTTACCATCGATTGTAGACTGAAATATTCCAACTGGAGCAAACTCAAACAAATTGCGATATTTTAACTCACTGGCTTTTAATGCTTTTTCATTCTGAATTTCTTTTAAATATGCATTATGAAGCTTAAATGCCATTTTTATAGATGCATCAAGAACAGTAATGCTTGAGGATTTAAGCACGTATCCATAGGAGGTAATCTTTTCTGTCTTTTCAACAATTTCTGGTTCTGCATGAGATGATAAAAAAACCAGGGGGATGTCAATATAACTCAAAATCTGTTGAGCAGCTTTTGCTCCATCAATTCCTTGACCCAGGTCTATATCCATTAGAACTAAATCAACATCATATGTATTGTTACGGATATATTCAATTGCAGCTTCACCGCTCATTACATGAGTGACAGAATATCCATATGATCTAAGCTGTTTTGTTTTAAATATACCAGTTATTGCTTCATCTTCGACCAATAATATATGAGGCATCTTGAACCTTTCCGATTTAGATCATCTACAGATACAAATATTTTATATGTTTTTATCATTATTTCAAGTGATTAATCTCCAGAAAAGTATAATTAAGCCCTCATTGAAAAAATAGAAAACTGAATTATACAATGATAAAGCAAACAGGGGATTGCGGTATTATTTTGGAGAAGGCTATATGATTTTGTCTGAAACGTTATGAAATGCAGAGCAACAGCCAATACATCAATAGACCCGATAATAATTGAAGCGTCAATTTTAAGAGAGGTTATGAAAAATCTAAATACTGAGACGATTCTTTTACCTTTCCAGGCAGAGGTAGTTTTAAAAATCCACCTTATTAAAAGGTGGATTTTTAAAACTACTGTTAAACAGCAGCAGCTTCTTTCTTTATTACCATCATGTTTATGGCATCAAATCCACAGATATCGGCACACCAGCCACAGGCGATACATTTTTTCGGTTCCGCAAGGCAGGGGAATCCCCATTCGTACCTTTCATCTGAAAAATCCATGGCAAGACACCCGGCGGGACATTCATGTACACAGCTGGCGCAGAAGGCACAGGCCTTGAGACTAATAACAGGTTTTTCCCATTCTGAACGTTTTACACGCTGGCAAAGATTCCCCGCATCATCAAGAACAGCTCCAGCGGGACAGATACGTCCACAGGCACCGCAATTGACACAGTATCGGCTGTCTATAATGTGCTGCTTCTTTTTATCGCCGGAGATAACCCCGGCGGGGCAAACCGTTGTACAGACGGTACAACCGGTACATTTTTCAGTAATTGTATAGGCCATGAAATCCTCCTGCCTTTTATTGCAATATATACTAAGAGTTTATACTAAATTAAATGAATAAATTTCCGTCAATCTTTTTTATTTTCCCGAAAAGATCATATATTGTTTTAATATCAATCTATACCCGCCGTGATGGTGACAGAAAAAAATGACTTGCCCCGGCGGTTTGTTTTCACCTATACTGGCAGGGCCTTATAAAAAATATATCCATGACAATACCTTGAAAAGAGAGTCTCCCATCATGAAAAAAAATTTTACTCTTTTTTTTCTCTTATCAACAGCAATACTGGTATCAGGATGCAGCCGAAAAAACAACGTTATCATACATATCAATGGCTCCAGTACCATAAAACCGGTAATGGAAAAAATTGCCGCTGACTTTTCAAAAGGAAAAAATGTCGAAGTAATTATCTCCGGCAGGGGATCGAAAAAAGGTCTTGCCGCTCTCATCCAGGGAAAATGTGAGATCGCAGCCTCCTCGGTAAAAATATCCGAAAAGGCACGTAAAAAGGCAGTACAAAAAGGCCTTACCCTGAAAGAATACATCATCGGCCATGATATCATCGTTCCCATCGTTCACCCTTCCAACCCTGTCACGGATGTGACTGCGGAGACATTGAAAAAAATATACACAAAAAAAATTATAAACTGGAAAGAACAGGGCGGCACAGACAGCCCCATCCTGACAGGGGACCGCAACAATGATTCAGGAACTGCCGCAATCTGGGAGAAAAGAATCCTTGGCGGCGCCAGTCAGGTTGCAGGCAGAAAATTTTCTTCCAACAGCGCCCTCCTCGCCTTTGTTGCGGAAAACAGAAATGCCATCGGTTACATCAGCGCCCATTTTCTCAACAGGGAAGTCTCACAGCTCTCTGTCAATGGCATGAAACCTTCAGGCAACCTGAAAATAACCAGGGGCTATCCAGCCTTCAGAAACCTTTACCTCTATACAGCCTCAACCAGAATACCAAAAGAAGTTGAATCCCTCATCGTCTTTACCATCAGCAGAGAGGGACAGGCTATCATCTCGGCAGAAGGCTATGTTCCCCTTTCTTCTATCTATGGAGACAATAACAGCCAATAAAAAAAGTTTCTGCCGGTTGGTTCAGGTGGCCAAAAATATTCTTGATATGTGAAAACTTATTCCCGAAGGTGACAGAAAACAGTTCCTGCACTGTACGGTGCAGTACCACTTTCAGGAAAACGCCATGATAATACTCGACGCCCCCTATGTTTCAGAAATCCTCAAGAATACCATCAGGGAAAACAGCATACCCGCCCTCTGTACTGATAAAGAAATCTCACGTCAACTCTGTGACATTCCCCTTATCACCACAGAAGAGGCAGTCAAAAAAATTACCGACAGCACGGTAGAGAGAATCTACAGCAATTCAGAAAACGCCATTGGCTGGATAGCCCGCAACCTCTCCTTTACCGCCATCCCTGAAAAGATCGAGCTTTTCAAGAACAAGTGCGCCTTTCGCCGGCTCCTGCAGGATATGTTTCCCGACTACCCCTTTCAGGAAATTCACCGTGATGACCTCGAAAATTTTGACATATCCTTTTTTCCCCGCCCCTTTATCCTGAAACCCGCTGTGGGATTTTTCAGCATGGGGGTAAAAAAAATTACCGGCCGCGACGACTGGGAGAAGGCACTGAAAGAAATCGAAGAGGAGATGGAATCCCTTGCCGGGATATACCCTCCCTCTGTCTTTGAATCCACCACCTTTATCGCCGAAGAGGTCATCGAGGGCGATGAGTATGCCGTAGATGTCTACTTTAACAATGAAGGAAAAGCAGTCATTCTCAACATCATGAAACACCTCTTTGCATCAGAAAACGATGTCAGCGACAGGGTCTATATTTCATCAAAAGAAATCATTGAAGAGAACATCACCACCTTTACTGACTTTTTGCAGAAAATCGGCGAAAAGGGAGGTCTTAAAAACTTCCCCTGCCACGCGGAGATACGGGTTGACAAAAAGGGAAACATGCTTCCCATCGAGATCAATCCCTTTCGTTTCGGAGGCTGGTGCAGTACCGGAGATCTCGCTTTCATGGCCTGGGGATTCAATCCCTATCTCTACTATCTCGAAGGAAAAGCGCCGGACTGGAAAAAGATCCTCGGTGAGAAAAAAGGCAAAACATTTGCCATCGTGGTACTGGACAACTCAACGGGAATCGATGCTAAGGAGATAACTTCATTTGATTACGACAAATTTCTCAAGGGCTTTGCCCGCCCCCTGGAACTGCGAAAAATCAATTTCAAGAAATACCCTGTCTTCGGTTTTCTCTTTACCGAAACTGGTTCAGATGACATTACAGAACTCTATGATATTCTCTCCTCGGACCTGAAAGAATTTATTACCTGTTAACCCGTCAACCCGTCACCTGCCGGTTATCTTCATTGTCATCCAGACGCCTGGCAAAAAAAGACGATTACAGTTCGTTTCATTTCTCCCGCCTCCCGTCTGTCTGGTTTCTACTTTTCTATAAGATATTCACTCAGGTTCAAAAGAATGACCCCCGCGACAATAATAAGAATGGAAATAATCTTCAGGGCGGTTACAGGTTCACCGAAATAGATTATTCCCGTCAGGGCGATGAAAAGAATACCCAGCCCCGCCCATACGGCATAGGCGAAACTCAGGTCGAAATGTTTCAGGGCAAAAATAAAAACAGTAAACGAAATCCCCCAGAAAATAAAGGTCAACACCGAGGGGAGGAGATTATTGAAGCCGTCAGAAAGTTTCATACACACAGAGCCTCCCAGCTCTGCCATGATCCCTGCGGCAAGAAGAACCCAGCGCATAGTCACCTCACTTTTGACGTTCAATTTTTCCCTGCAAATATGTAACAGGAAAAAGCCGTGGGGGCAAATTTTTTTTATGTTCCTGAAAAAAAAATCGATTTTTATCCACGCCATTTTCGTATACCGGGTATGGGGACACTCAACAAAGAACAGCAAAAGGCAGCCTCACCCGCCGGCGGACACCACCTGGTACTCGCCGGTGCCGGCACGGGAAAGACAACCACCCTTCTCCAGAAGGTCATCAACCTCATCGACTCAGAAACCTGCAGTGCCGATGAGATACTCCTTCTCACCTTCAGCAGGCGCGCCGCCGAAGAGATGCGGGAACGCCTGGCACGCCGCATCGGGAAAGAAAAGGCGCAGCTCATCAAGGCGGGAACATTTCACTCTTTCTGTGTTTCCTTTCTCAGGGAACATGCCCGGGAATTTCTGAGCCTTTCAGGCATGGCATCATTTCCCCGGGTTCTTGACGAAAAAGAATCAGCACAGATCATTGATGATATTATTCGCGAAAACCTGGACAAATTCATGGGCCTGCCCGTCAGTGTCATTACCCGCATTGCCCTTTCCGACTTCCCCCCTGCCGCTATTGAAAAGCGCATTCGAAAACTTGGGCTCGATGAAGAATGTAAAAATATCCGGGCAGAGTTTGCGCGGGAAAAGTTACACAGAGAACGAATCGATTTTTCTGACATGATGGACTACGCCATCAAAATTTTATCATCCCATGATGAGATCAGGCGGGCGACACGAAACCGCTACCGCTTCATTCTCGTTGACGAGTTCCAGGACACCTCGAAAAAGAACTTTACCCTTTTAAAGCTTCTCCTGGGCAGCGATACGGGACTCTTTGCCGTGGGGGATGACTGGCAGAGCATCTACGGTTTTCGCGACGCCCGCGTTGTCTACGTGGTAAAGATGAAAAAATATTTTCCCGGTGTTGACATTCATCATCTGACACGCAACTACCGTTCATACGGCGAAATCATTTCTGTTGCCGGGGCCTTCATCCGCCAGAACAGGTTTCGTACCCGCAAAAAACTAATCGCCTGCCGCGGCAGAGGGGGCAGCGTTTCTCTCATAAAGGTAAAAAGTTCAGGGGGGGAAGTAGAAGCCCTGCGGCACCTCATCTCGACCTCAGAGACAGAAACGGCAATACTCTACCGCAACAACTGGCAGGGAGAAAGACTGAGACAGAAACTGGCGGACGTCATCGGGGAAAAACCGGTAGAGTTCATGACCATGCACGCCTCAAAGGGGCTTGAGTTCAACCGCGTTATCATTGCCGGCGTGGCAGACCATGTCATTCCTGACGGCGCCTCTGACCTCGAGGAAGAGAGGCGCCTTTTCTACGTGGCCCTGACCCGGGCAAGGGATGAACTTGCCATCATAACCCATACCGATGAAGAAGGGAAACTTCCCCGTTTTGGAAGGGAGCTGAAACTTCCGGGAAAAACCGTGCATCGTATGCTGCGTAAAATAAAAGCCCTCTCATAAAAAAAAGACTCCGGCAGTACCCTCTCTTTTCTAAAGATCCAAAAAAGGACTTTCAGTTACCAGTGGTAGTGAAAACCATGAGGTCATTCATATCCCCCACCATTTCCAGTCCCGAATGTCTGCCCTGCCCTGAAAAAATTTCACCTGCGCCATGTTTCACTGACAGTGAAACATTCAGCTCTGCATCGAGACTTTCAGCGATTCTCCTGTCCATGACACCGGTAACGGGCGCCGCCAGTATACCGTGATTTCCCCGCCGGCCCTTCACGGAAAGAGAGTAGCGTTTATCCTCCACGGCAATTGAAACTGTTTCTTCGTCAACGATGACTTCTTTCAAAAGCGCGCCGGTATATGTGGCAAAACGATAAACTTCCCCCCCGCAAAGAAAAAAAACAAGAAACCCGTTAAAGCTGCCCCCCAGCCAGGGAATTCGCGCCACGGAAAGCATGAGAGAAACCCCTTCGTCTTTAAAACCATTGCTCTGCATCCATATCCATGAACGGGGAAAAGAGGTTCCCCAGTCTTTCTCAATAAATCCCCGGCCGCCGGTAAATTTATTTTCAATCCCGTTAATAAATAATGATCCCTTAAGGGCATGGTCAAGGCTGACCAGCCCATGATAACATTCCATGAACGGGACGAAGGAATACCAGCCCATAACCCCGGGAGAAAAAAAAGAAAAATCCGGGCGGGTCAATCCCTCAAAAACTATTTCACCGGTAATTTCCTGTTCCTCATCCTTGAGGTTTAGACTAAACCCCCGGTGGGAAAAACGATTTTCCCCAATGCAGATAGAAAAATCTTTCCTGGAAAAGACAAAGTCATCGATTGAATAAGAAAAATAATGAGTCTCCCCGGTTTTCCCATTGATGACCTGCACGAAAGAATGGGCGTCCTCTTTTTTACTGCCATAAGCAACGCCGGGAATAAAAGCATATACTGCATCTCCGCCGGGACTTACCTGTTTAAAATAATAGCCTTCGAAATAGTTTTTCTTTTTTGCGCCACCCTGAAATATGTCTGGATTCCAGACTCTTTTTATCCTGTAAAGCATCATCTATCCCCTGTTATTTATCTATCCTTTTGCTTTTATATTAATCGATAAGACCGTCAAGGGCAAGGCATTTTAATGTCAGAGACATCCTGTCGTTATTTAAACATTGACATATCGTTCTAAAAATTTAAAATATTAATGTCATAAAATCCATAATTACCACAGGGAAAAAGCATGAAACAAAAAATACTCATTACCTTTTCCGTCATACTTCTGGCCGGTTTTATTTTTATTTATAAACTGGTATGGGGAAAGCCCTTCAGTTTCAACCATGCCGTTGAACGTATTACCATGGTCAATCTTCTCAACGACCCCGAGACCCTCACCTTTCTCGGGATGATGGACAACACCATTCTCGATTTTCACAGTGATGAGCTCACCGATGCCTCTCCCGCCTATGAAAAATCCCTCATAGACAGGGCCCGGGAGGGCATTGCCCTGTTGAAAAGCTATGATCCGTCAGGACTCGACGAACAGGAAAAACTGACACTTCAAATCATGGAATGGTACTGCCGCGACTCACTCATCGCGGAAAAATTCCCCTGGCACAACAACAACATCAAGTGTATTGGCCCCTACCCGGTGAACCAGCTCTTTGGCGTCCAGGGAGAACTTCCTGATTTCATGTCCTCCACGCACCGTATCATCGATGAAAAAAGCGCCCGAAACTATGTTGCCCGTCTCAACGGCTTTGATGAAAAATTTGGACAGGTCATCGCCGCACTGAAAATGAGAGAAAAACTCGGCGTCATCCCTCCACGTTTCGTTATCAACAGGGTGCTGGTACAGATGAAAAATTTTATTACTCCCGCTCCTTCAAAAAATGTACTCTACACCTCCTTTCATGAACGCATCGATCCCCTTGACAAAATAAATGCATCAACCAAAGCAGAAATCGGAGAGCAGGTCAAGACCGCCATCAGGGATGCAGTCTATCCCGGCTACCGGCAGCTTATTTCTTACATGACGGGACTGAGAAAGAAGGCCACCACCGATGACGGCCTCTGGAAACTTCCCCGGGGAGATGACTACTACCAGGCACTTCTTCGCTATCACACCACGACAGCGATGAAGCCTGAAGAAATTCATCGTCTCGGTTTGCAGGAAGTCAAAGGCATCGAGACCGAAATCAGGGCCCAGCTAAAGAAGATCGGCATGGGCGGCCTTAACGCCGGCGCCGCCTTTAAAAGACTTTCCGCGCAAAAGCGCTTTCACTTCCCCGACACACCAGAAGGGAAAAAACAGGTTCTGGCAAAATTCACCGCCATTGTCAATGACATGGATTCACACCTGAAAGAATTTTTCGGCATACTGCCGAAGCAGAAGGTTGTTGTTAAACGAATCCCCGCCTTCAAGGAAAAGGGAGCCCCCGCCGCCTATTACAATCCCCCCGCAATGGATGGCAGCAGGCCGGGAATATTTTTTGCCAACCTGCGAAAGGCCTCTGAAATCGACACCTTTGGCATGAGAACCCTTGCCTACCATGAGGCGATACCGGGACATCACCTCCAGCTTGCCATCGCCCAGGAGCTGAAAGGGGTGCCGACATTTCGAAGGGTCTACCCCTTTACCGCCTACGCTGAGGGATGGGCCCTCTATGCCGAACGTCTCGCATGGGAACAGGGCTTTCATAAAAATCCCTATGACAACCTGGGCAGACTCCAGGCTGAACTTTTCAGGGCGGTGCGTCTTGTTGTTGATACCGGCATTCACCATAAGAAATGGACACGGCAGAGGGCCATTTCCTACATGCACCGGGTCACAGGAATGCCCATTGGTGACGTTACCGCAGAGATCGAACGCTACATTGTCATGCCCGCCCAGGCCTGCGCCTACAAGGTCGGTATGATTAAAATGCTTGAACTGCGGAAACGGGTAAAAAAGGCCCTTGGGGAAAAATATTCTCTCAGGGCTTTTCATGACCTGGTACTGAAAAACGGCAGCATGCCCCTGGATATCCTTGAAAAGGTGGTTGATGCCTATATTAACAAAGAAAAAAATACTGCTCAATAATTTTTAAATTTCCAGAGCAGTTGACTCTGATTTTTATGGTAAAAAAATGATGAAGAAAAAAATTTTCGTAATCAGTATATCTGCCCTCTGGCTTTTACCTGCTTTGATTGTCAACAGGCCCGTCGAGGCAAATGAAAAAATTATTCACATGAGGGGTGACAGTAATTATCCCCCCTTCGAATATCTTAACGAGAAGGGAAAGCCTGCAGGATTCAATGTTGACATTGTCAGGGCCGTGGCACAGGTTATGAACATAAAAATCATACTCCGCCTCGGCCCATGGAATGAGGTAAGGCATGACCTCGAAACAGGAAAAATTGATGCCCTGGCAGGGATGTATAAAACAGAGGAAAGAGACAAAAGGGTGGATTTTACCATTCCCCACCTCATCGTATCCTACGCCATCTTTGTCAGAAAAGATTCAGATATAGGGGACATTACTGATATCTCCGGCAGGAGGATCATTGTCCAGAAAGATGACCTGGGGCACGACTATATAAAAGAAAAGGGATACACAGGGCATATTATCGTTAAGCAGAACTGGACAGACACCCTCAAATCCCTTTCACACGGAGAAGGTGACTGCGCCATCGTTTCACGCCTCCAGGGCCTGAGGCTCATTAAAAAATTAAAGTTAAAAAATCTCAAAGCGGTTGGCTCACCCATCATCCAGAGACAATACTGTATTGCCGTGGGTGAGGGAAACCACAGGCTCCTGGCTACACTCAACGAAGGCCTCAGCCTGATAAAAACAACAGGGCACTATGAAAAAATCTATAACAGGTGGTTTGGTGTTTATGAAAAGAAATCCTTTTCCAGAATAATTAAATACCTCTCTATAATCATACTGGTTCTGTTTTTCTTTGCAGGCGCCTTTATTCTCTGGTCATGGACCCTGAAAAAAAGGGTAAATGTGCGCACGAAGGAACTCAGGGAGAGTGAAGAAAAATTCAGAATAATCGCCGAACAGACCCGCCTCGGTATAGCAATCATTCAGGATGAAAGGCTGAAATTTGCCAACCAGGCCCTCGCCGACATCTTTCTCTATTCTGTCGATGAGATGCTTCAGTGGGGTAAAATTCCCTTCGAAAAGCTTATTCATGCTGACAGTCTTAAATCAGTCAGAAGAAAAGTTATACACCGGCAGACAGAAGAAAAAGGGAATAACTTTGAAATAAGGATAACAACCGCTTCTCAGCAGGTCAAATGGGTCGATGTTCACACCAGGACTGCCCTGTTCGAAAACAGACCCGCTGAACTGGTTGCCATGTCAGACATCACTGAAAAGAAAATAAACCAGCAGCTTATGATCCAGAGTGAAAAAATGATATCCCTTGGCGGCCTGGCCGCAGGTATGGCGCATGAAATCAACAATCCCCTGGGAATCATAACCCAGAGCCTCCAGAATGCGATGAGGAGACTCCGCACAGACAAAGAAAAGAATAAACAAATTGCCGAAGAATGCGACACCACCATTGAAGGCATCAACTGCTATCTTGAAAAAACCAAAATTTATAAATATTTCAGCGGGATAAACGAAGCTGTCGACAGGGCGGCAGCAATCATCTCAACAATGCTCCAATTCAGCCAGCAGACAGACTCAGACAGCAGCAAAATCAATATCAACATCGTCATCGATGATATCCTGAGATTACTCTCCCACGATCATGATTTCCAGCAAAAATATGATTACAGCGAAATAAAAATCACAACGACTTACCACCCCTCTCTGCCTCTACTTTTATGCAGCAGGTTTGAAATCGAACAGGTGATATTAAATCTTCTAAAAAATGCGGCACAGGCAATACATCAGAATCCCGCTTGTAACAAACCTGAAATTCGCATAACAACAGATGTTGACAAAAATAATATTATAATAAAAATTGAGGATAACGGCCATGGTATAGAAGGTGACGAATTAAAATACATCTTCGAACCTTTTTACACGACAAAACCGGTCGGTTCCGGTACCGGCCTTGGCCTCTCCATCGCATATTATATCGTCACCAGGAATAATGGCGGGGATATTATGGTAACATCAAAAAAAGGCAGGGGAACAACCTTTACAATTCTTCTCCCGGGCGATAGAGAAAATGAAGAAAACAGATAATTGACGATTCCAGTATTCAGTAAATCTAAACCATCAGACCCCCTTCCCTTGTGTTACTCTCTATCGCCGCGGCTATGGATCGGACAAACTCGGCTGCCTTCACCGCTTATTATCGCCAAACAGGGGCCCTGTCAAGTGCCATATTATCATTGACACCACCGGTAAAATGGTCAAAAATACTAACAGGTTTTCATTTATACAAAGAAGCAAAACTCTTTAAGCCTGCCCCCAGCAGAAGGAGGGACCACCAATGTTAAAAAAAATATTCTTCTCATGCACAGCCCTGCTGCTTGCTTTTACTTTTTCATCACCACTCTCGGCTGATGAGACAGAGTACATCAACGAAGACGGCCAGCAGAATGAGAAAAAAGAGAATAAAAAAACCCTGACACGTCTCAGCTTTTACCAGGACAATTACTTTATTACCGGTTATAAATATGGCTTTTCAAAATTCAACGACGAAGACGATGAGGGAAACCAGGTAAAGTTCCAGTTCAGTATCAAGTATCTTCTCGACTGGGATGTGGGCAACTGGCTCACATCCGACTTATTCAATTTCTACTTCATCTATACCCAGAAACACTTCTGGAACCTCTTTGACGCCTCAGCCCCCTTCAAGGAAATAAATTTCAGCCCGGGACTCATGGCAAATTTCAATTTTGACATGATGTTTCTCTACAAGGTTGATTTTATTCCCATCCTTCATGAATCAAATGGAAGAGACGGCCTCCAGGACCGCAGCTGGAACCGGGTCATCCTCAACCTGGGCCTGGTAAAATTCAAATATTTCCAGCTCGATGCGGCAGGTTTCTATGTCTACCCCTTTAACAAATCCGAGTATAATGACAACATCGTAGATTACAGCGGGTACTTTGAAATTTTCGCCAAAGCTTCGGATAACGTCAACAACCCCCTCTTTCAGCTTGATTATCGCTTTCGTGCTGCCAAAGAGGGGCTGACACACATTGTTGATTTTAAAATGGGCCTCTTTCACCTCATCAACAGCAGCTTTCCCAAAGACGTGGTAATCCATCTTCAGCTTTACTACGGATACCTGGAAAGCCTTGAATCCCACGACCAGAAGACGGCCCGTATTCGTCTTGGTATCGGTCTGATTTAACCTGTCATCCCAGGTTTGTATTTCAAAAGACCTTCCATGGAGAATGCGAAAAATGAAGACGTGGGCGCCAGCCTCGCCTTCATTTTTCGCCATTTACCCTTTTTACCCCCCATCGCCATTAATGTAATTGACAAATAGAGAATAATTCCTTATGTCTCATGATTAAAATCTTTAAAGTTATACTAAAGAAAAAAATATACAAAAAGCATAATACGTCTAAAATATTCTTGACTCTAATGAAAGAATGTGTATTATGTCTCTTAAAGAAATGAAAGATAGTATCGAGGTTATCTCTTATGAAAGGACATGCAGAGACGACGGTTCACGATCTACTCTGGATTCTCACACACTGTCTTCCCCCCACGGAAGAAATCAAAATCATTGATGCCAATGACAATGATAAATCCGTTATCTTTAACTGGCGAAACAACGGATACGTATTGAGCTGTTACCAGAGTACCCGCAATCTCGACGGAAGAAACCGCGTAGCCGTAGGAAAAATCTGCGCCAGCCGTTACTCAGATGATAACGCCCATATACTCCTCGAGCACCTTATGAACCAGAACCTTGAAACCTACCAGCGTGCCTGCCCAGCCTGAAAGATTCCCCGGCAGGCCCTTTATTTTGAGAAACCCTTTGACAAAATAAAGTCCCCCTCTCACCATTTACTCAGAGCGGAAAAATCATGTTTGCCTTTGAAATAATCGCAGAACGACGCATCAAAGAAGCAATAAAACGGGGAGACCTCGACAACCTTGCCGGGATGGGCAAACCACTGCCCCTGGATGGACTTGATAATGTTCCTGATGAACTGCGCGCCGCATGCATCATATTAAAAAATGCGGGTGTACTGCCCGAAGAGCTTGAACTCAAAAAATGTATTATAACCCTGAAAGACCTTCTCGCATGTTGTCGTGATTCTGATGAAGAAAAAATACTTCGTACACGTCTCAATGAAAAACAGCTCCGCTACCGCATGCTTGTGGAAAGACGCGGCTGCCATGTGGACTCCTTCTACTACAACCGCATACTTGAAAAGCTCGAATAAACCATTTTTATATGGGGGGGAAGTTAAAGGCTGACTCTATTCATTCACCGGATATCTCTTCTTTATCAGGCTGCGTCCCTTCTTCCTGCATTTTTTTTCTAAAAGCCGCCACCTTTCTGCTCCAGCGGGAAGTTCGGTCTCTCTCCATTTTTGAATAAATACAGCCGCAGTATTCCTGCCGGTAAAAATCATTCGCTTTTGAAAGCTCTACCGACTTCTTGAATCCATTATTTTTTTTAAAATCTGCTTCGAAAAACTCAATACCATACTTTCCAGCAAGCTCACGTCCAATACGGTTGATCATTACCGCGTCTTTATGGGGACTGATAGAAAGAACAGTGGCAACGATATCAATACCCAGGGCCTCTGCCTTTTTAAAGGTCTCCTCCAGGCGGATGCGGTAACAGATCCAGCAGCGGGGCGAACGTTCACCGTAAAACCGGTAATCGCGTACAGCCCTGACCCACTCCCTGAGACGGTACTCCCCTTCGATAAGGGGAAAACCCCGCTTTTCAGAATATACCTGCAGTTCGTGAAACCGCTTAAGATACTCATCTTCAGGAGCAATATTGGGATTAAAGTAAAAGGCAACGGGCTCAAAACTTTCTTTCAATAATTCATAGACATGACTGATGCAGGGAGCGCAACAGGTATGAAGAAGTATTTTTCGTTTATCATCTACCAGTGACATACTCAATCTGGCTATATCCGGTTATTCTGATTGTAACAGGGGCAATGGTTTTCTAAAAAAATACCTGCCCTGAAAAATATCGGGCTGGAACAAAATACATGCGTTCAAATCAAAAAAAATAATGAACTGCCGGCTACTTAAGGTACTTGCTGCAGAAATTCTGCAGAGTAGTCGCCTTGTCAGGATTAATTTTACTGTCAAGCCAGAGAAGGAGCTTTGAGCGAATAGGATTATCCCTGCAGTATTCATGATGGATCACATGCTTGGCAATATCGAATTTCAGTTCTTCGAAAATCCTTTCAGCGATTTGAAAATTTGAGGGGCATGGTCCGAGAACATCACAGATTTTCACCAGTATTTCATGCTTATCAATTTCACTTAACTCTGTCTGCCACTCCTTGAACACAGAATTCCAGAGATGAACTTCTTCACGTCTTTCCACGAATTCTCCTTTGCCTCTTTCGGCACTTTCCATGATTTTCCTCCGGTTCTGCTGCTTTACAGGTACGCTGAAGGGTATATCTATAATCTTATACAAAAATAAACTTAACGTCAATAAATCATTACAATAAATATACAAAAGATGGGTGTTTTTTCAAAAATAATTACTGGAAATATTTAATAAGCGGGCAGCGGCAACAAAGTTCACCCCTTTCACCATTTCAGGGGATAATATGATAAAAAATTCGGCAAAGGCGGGGTTACACTGTTTTCGCTATATTCGGGTTATTCAATAATTTCAACAAAATCCATACGCTTCTCGTCAATGGTTTTATATCTGAAAGCAGAAAAACCACCGAAAGAAAAAAATCTGAATAATTATACACCTGCAGACAATCCCGGCAAAAAAGCCTTCTCAGACAACCTTGAAAAGAATAGACATGATATCAGACGCGGGTGAAGCGAGGCCCATGAAAGAATCAAAAGATTCTTTAATTATTGCAGCAATTTCAGAAGGCCGCTGTGAACGGTTATCACGAATTATTTCTCTCAACCGAATAAGCCCGAAATGTTCTCCCTTCTGGTTTTGAGAGTTAATCAGGGAACGCGAATAAAGCACACCAATATCTCCCCGCACAAGGTTTGTCCTCCCCGTGCCGAAATTCGAAGAACGGTCATACCCGAGGGGGATCCCCTCTGTATCAAGTGAATCAAAATCGTTTTTCTCTATACGAAACAGGTCAAGGGCAGGGAAACCGGCATTTGTATATATAAGGCGCGTTGATTTTACATCATAGTAAAAATAAAAGCTGGTGACCATGTCTCCCCTTCCCCCGGCATACTCATAGAGCACACGATTAAGATTATGTGTAACAGAAAATGTCGACGGAGCATCCCCCAATGAGGCATAAAAGGCTGAACGAAGAATAATCGAATAGAGGGCACTGTTAACACCGGTTCCCGAGACATCCGTGGCAATAACAGACACACCCTGGTCACCAAAAGGAATAATATCAAAATAATCCCCCCCGGTTTCAAATTTCGGCACAAGAAAAACACCGAATTTCATACCGGGAGACGAAGGAATAATATCAGGTGTTGACCGGTCAAGAATATATGAAGAAAAATCAGCAGCCCTGTTCTTCAGCTGCTCTTCACTGGCCTGCTCAAATGTAAGGGTGTTGGAAAGTATCTCGTTACATTCTCTGCGAAAAGAAAGAAGTTTTTCCATCTCCTGCGGCGTATAGGAGGCCAGAGATTCTTTCTCTCCAAGACAGATAAAGCCGTAAACCCGCTTATCGTGGTAGAGGGGCATAATAACAACCACCTCGTTATCTATAAAAAAACGAAGTATGTCATCACGAATGTCAGCGAATTCCCTGTCATCAGTATAAACCCTGTTTATACTCAGAATTTCCTGGTTTCTTACAAACCAGCGGACAAGTATATCCGTGCGTTCCAGGGGATCGACTTTCCCCCCGTCGATACCCATGCCGCCGGAAAAAACATATTCCCTGATGGAACCGCTGTATTTCATAAAAAAGGCCCTCTTAATAAAAAGGCTTTTAAAAAGAAGATCAACGGCACTTCCAAGAACATTGTCGGGATCCTTCAACTCTTCGATCTGGCGGGTAAAGGTATCAACCATAGTTTCGAATTCATACTGACGTCTCTGAAAAATCCTGTCAATACGGGGAGCAATGAAAAGAGAAATCATGATAAAAATCAATACCATCAGGGTTCCCATTACGGGTATGGGGACCCTGTCGAAATAAAGTACACCATTGTAATACATAACAACCATCGCGTAGATGGGAATAAAAATAATCGCTGAAAGTATGACATACATTGTCGTTTTATGGATAGCTGTTCGAATATCCATAAGATTATAGGCAATAACAGAATAAAAAAGAGCGGCGGTGACAATAAATGATGCAATAGATGGCCCAATAGCATACAGCTTTGAATACTGGTAAACCTTTGGCAGAATAATAGAACAGATAGCAGCAGATATCAGCGC
Source organism: uncultured Leptospirales bacterium (assembly GCA_964534225.1). GTDB lineage: Bacteria > Spirochaetota > UBA4802 > UBA4802 > UBA5550 > CAZHNW01. The sequence continues at coordinate 26,207 of CAZHNW010000042.1, forward strand.
GACACTTGACCCGACAAAAAGATAACGCATCTGGAGGCGGTATACATGAATTTTTGTAATGGCATACTTACGGATAAAGTTGATTGTACCCGCCAGAAGATAGGCAAAGGTGATAACAGTATAATAGGTATAAAAAGGCTTGAACTCACGAACCAGCTCGCCATCTTTAAAATAAGCTGCGGTAATAGTCAAATCGGAAGTGACAACCAGTGCCCCCACTGTCGCTGCCGGAGCCAGCACAATAAGGGTTATATAAAAAGGGAAAGATTTCTTAACGCGGGGGAAAACAAGGGACATGGAAAAAAAGGATGAAAAGAAGAGAATCGTGAACATCTGCGTTACTTTGTTGAGAGTAGTAAGGTCAGTGTCACGGGGAAAGGCATAGGTAATAAACATGGTAAAAAGGATACCCAGGGCCATCAGGTTCCAGAAAACATAGTACCTGTTGACCTGGTTTCTCCAGTCTTTTATAAGGACAAATATCGCCATGCCTATCAGTATTACTGAAGCAAGCAGTGCAGAAATCATGTTGATGCTGTTCATAGACAACTCCCCCAGATACGGTTACCGGATATAACTCCACTCATTTGATTATCGTACAAAAATCGGCCTTTACTGAACCGATTATATTTTCTTCCCTTCACTTCCCGGCGGGTAACTTACAAACTCGCCATTACAGAAAACAGGCACAAGACTCTTTACCAAAAAAGTAATAACTTCCCCCCCCCCTAAAAAAATATTAACCTTCTGGTGATGCAGCTGATTCTCTTTCATCACCAGAGATGACCACTGCATTACCCTTTTTTTCACAAAAATGTAAAATATTATTCTATATGCGTAGTCATGTTCCCAAAAAAGATTGACTCTTAAGGAAAAGCCCATAATAATAAATAAAGATACTTTTCTTCAACCTAATTTTAATTTAATATGAGGTATTGTGCTACCCCCGGATACAGCCCTTGTTATCGTTGACATGCAATGGTATTACCTTTCAGAACAATCAAGTTACTGTCGTTATTTCAGTTATCTCTGGCCTGACAGCATGAACTATATACTCAGTCGATGCAGAAATATGGTAATACCGAATATTCAAAGACTTGTAAACTATTTCAAAGAAAATAACTGCCCCATCATATACCTTCGTCTCTGTGGATCAGACCCTCGAAGAAAGGATATTCATAGATTTTTTCGTGAAACTTTCGAAAAGGGACAGGAGATGGGGTTCTTCAACATATATCCCCTGAAGGATGATCCCGCCTCACGGGTTATTGATGTCCTTGAGCCTGATACTGACTATGAAGGCACAAGTATTATCACCAAAACCACCTACAGTGCCTTCACATCTTCGAATATTGCGGATATACTGGAAAAAAAAGGAATATCATCTCTTATTTTCAGCGGCCTTGCCACCAGCCAGTGTGTGGAAACGACAGCACGCGATGCCTCAGACAGGGGATTTGGCGTCATTCATATTGAAGATGCCCAGGCTGATTATGATGAAATGAGCCACACTTCAAGCCTCTACAGTTCTCAGGGGGTCTGCGGGGGAAAAATATATGACACGGAAAGTTTTATTACTGTTTTTACCAGAAAAGTCCGCTAACAGCCCGGGACATCAGCACTCCTGCTACTTAAAGACCCTGAAACGGACATAGAGTTCTCTCTCAGCAGGCTCCCGGTAACCATTATTTGCCGTTGCTATTCCAGAATTGAGCCCCACCGCTCTTATGTTATTATTCATGCCTGCCTTTACAGGACGTGATGAGCTGTGGTCGCTTACATTATAGACAACTTTCCTGAATCCCAGGTCTCTGCGCAGTCTCTTAAAATCCCTGTAGGGAATTTCTCCCTCAACGAACAGTTCAGATACCTTTACAATACGCGCTTTGTGATCACCAATTATTTTAATGACTTTCGCGGTATCATTTCCTTTCATTGACGAGAGGGCCATTGACCCCTGGATAGAAGTATCACCCGTAGAATCAAGATAACCGCCACTGTAAAGCCCAAAACCGGCAATAAGAACAAAGGAAGCAGCAACCGCCGGGAGGGCGCGGTAAAGCCTGTTCTTTCTCTGGCGCCAGGCCATTTTTTTCATTGTCTTCCCGGTCACATCAACGATGCAGAAATCACAGTCACGAAAAGCCTCGAGATGGCAGATCATTCGCTTGAGCCGGTTGAATTCTTCACTGCAGTCACTGCATTGGTCAAAATGCGTGATGATTTCTTCTTTTTCTTCTGTGGTATCGATCAAGTTGTCGTGAAGATCTGACATTTTTTCAAATGGCACATGTTCAATCTTCATACGAGCCCCCTGGCATGAAGTCTATTCTTTAAGAGTTCGCGTCCTCTGTGAATGCGAACCTTGACATTTGAAAGTTTGATTCCAAGCACCTCGGTGATTTCGTTATAAGAGAGACCGTCAATATCCCGCAGTACCAGCACATCGCGGTAATCATCGGGAAGTTTATAGATCTCCTCCTTTACGATTCTCAGGGAATCACCCAGAATCACGTCCTGTTCAGGATCAGACCTTTCATCGGGAAGTTGAAGTTCATATTCTTCGTTATTTTTCGAAGAACTGATGGGCACCGTATTATAACGGCGCTTCTTTTTTCGATAGTTTTTACAGTAATTTACCATGATACTGTAAAACCAGGTCGAAAATTTTGACTCCCGCCTGAAAGTCTTCAGGGCCTCCATCGCCATGATGAAGATATCCTGGGTAATATCGAGTGCCTCATCGTAATTATTAAATTGTGAATAGACATAGCGAAATGTCATATTCTGGTATTTCTCAATAATTGCTGAATAGGCCTCTGTATCACCCTCCAGAACACGGTCAATAATTTCAATGTCATCTGAATTTGACATGGAGCTCCTGCTTTGGTTACATAATTTTCAAAAATCTGCGCTTGCCAACCTTCAAGATTCCTTCTCCCTCTACAGGGAGAGAGAGTTCGTAATCAGGATCGGCAATGCGTTCACCGTCGAGGGAAACACCTCCCCCCTGGATAAGACGGCGGGCTTCACCATTCGATTTTGCCAGTTCGCCCAGTACCATCAGTTTTACAATCCAGATTTTACCATCATTCTGTTCTCCCGCGGGAACAAGTAATTCAGGAATATCATCGGGAACGTCCTTTTTGACGCAAATACGGTTAAATTCCTGTTCAGCCGCTTCTGCGGTTTCACGGTCATGAAACTGGGCACAGATTTCCTTTGCCAGGGAGACTTTCACATCACGGGGATGAAGGGAACCATCCTTAAGGCCATTTCTGCGTTTTTCAACTTCATCGAGGGGTACATCGGTTACCAGTTCATAATAGAGAAACATCAGTTCATCTGATATCGACATGACCTTGCCAAAAATATCCCGGGGGGACTCATCGATTCCGATATAGTTGTTGAGAGATTTACTCATCTTCTGAGTGCCGTCAAGGCCCACAAGAAGAGGAAGTGTCATGATTACCTGGGGTTCCTGCCCGTATTCACGCTGCAGGTCGCGGCCCACGAGAAGGTTAAACTTCTGGTCAGTACCGCCCAGTTCTATATCAGCCTTCAGTGCCACTGAATCGTATCCCTGAACAAGGGGATACATGAACTCAAGAATGGAGATAGACTTCCCCGCCTTATACCGCTTTGAAAAATCATCCCTTTCAAGCATGCGTGCCACATTATAATAGGAAGTCAATGTAAGGACTTCGCCAAAATTCATACCTGCGCACCAGTCTGAATTGAAGGCGATGGTCGTTTTCTCCCTGTCAAGAATCTTAAAAACCTGTTTCTTATAGGTTTCAGCGTTTTCCAGGACCTCTTCACGGGTCAGCTGCTTTCGTGTCTCGCTTTTTCCCGAGGGATCACCGATCATACCGGTAAAATCGCCTATGAGAAAAACAACCCTGTGGCCCATGTCCTGGAAATGCTTCATTTTTCTCAGAAGAACCGTATGCCCCAGGTGGATATCCGGTGCCGTGGGATCAAATCCCGCCTTAATAACCAGTGGTTTATTCTCCTTCTCTGAGCGGTCGAGTTTGGCGTTGAACTCGTCAAGGGGTATTATTTCTTCGGTTCCGCGCCTGAGCAGTTCTCTATCATTCTTAATCATTGATCTATTCCTTTAAACTTTACAATACAGCGGCACAAAAACAGTAATACTTCAAAAAAGACGCATGTCAATGTTCCCGTGGTTCATCATCATCATCTTCTTCTTCATCGTCATCAACTTCAAGAAATTCTTCCAGGTCAAAATCCGGGCCCATTTCCGTGGTATAATAGTACTGTGCCACAATGGCAACAAGTTCATTGCGCGCCTCTTCGGCTTCTTCATGGTCTTCGAATCCCACCACGATGGGCTCCCTGACGCCTTCCAGGAAGACTTCAAAGCCGTGTTTATCTCCTTCATCAATTACAGCCCCGATGGCTGACACCTGTGGAATAACGAGTGCGATACTTCCATAATCTACAACTGGCAACATGATAATCTCCCTGTTAATAAAAATACCGTATACCGGCAAACCGGTACAGGGTTGAAATATTTACGATCCCCGTCAAGAGTAAAAAGAAAACCGGTTCAAGGAAGAGACAGGAAAAGAAACATTCTCTAAAATATAAAATGCCGCGAAACAGCAGAGGTGAGTTCCGCGGCACAGACACTTACAGGTCTTCCCCTGACAGCCGGGCGAATTCTTTGAGAAGTTCTTTCTGTTTCTGGTTCAGCTTTTTCGGCACTTCTACGTTTATTTTCACCAGCTGGTCTCCCCGTCCATATGACCCGAGATAGGGGATACCGTTCCCCTTGAGGCGAAAAATCTGCCCGTTTTCGGTTCCGGGGGGAAGTTTCATCTTTGCCTTGCTCCCTGAAATAGTCGGCACTTCCGTCTCGCCGCCGAGACACGCCAGGGCAAAAGAAATGGAAACAACGCTGAGAAGATCATTGCCGTGCCGTTCAAAAACTGTATGTTTTTGAACATGAATCACCACGTAGAGGTCTCCCCGCGGGCCGCCCTGGGGCCCCTGCTCTCCCTCACCGCTGATTTTAAGGCGTGAACCGGATTCGACACCGGCAGGGACCTTTACAGTGATTGTACGCTTTTTCTCCTGCAGGCCGCTTCCACCACAGGTTTTACAGGGTGATGTAATAATTTTCCCCTCACCGCGGCACTTGGGGCACGTCTGGGTAATAGAGAAAAAACCCTGGGTTTGTCGGATCTGTCCCGTCCCGTTACACATGGGACAAACAGAAGGTTTTGAACCGGAACGTGAGCCTGAACCGCCGCAGGTTTCACAGGTCTCATGCCGGGGAACTTCGATATGAACTTCTTTTCCGCTTGCCGCCTCTTCGAGAGTAATAACAAGGTCATACTGGATATCCGCACCACGGCGGTTTCTTCTGCTGCGCCCGCGGCCGCCGAATCCTGAACCAAAAAGCCCTTCGAATATATCGCCGAACCCCCCGAGATCTTCGAAAATATCCGCAAAATCGCGATAGGCGGCCCTTCCAAAATTGTCGAACCCCTGTACTCCTTCATGGCCAAACTTATCATAAGAAGCCCTTTTCTTCGGATCTCGAAGAACCTCGTAAGCCTCGGTGGCTTCCTTGAATTTTTCTTCCGCTTCAGGGTTCCCCTTGTTCTTATCAGGGTGATATTTGAGGGCAAGTTTACGGTACGCCTGTTTCAAATCCTGTTCACTGGCATCTTTACTCACGCCCAGTACTTCGTAATAGTCTCGTTTTGCCAATTTAAATTCCGTCCTTTTTCCTTATTGCTCACCCTGCATATACGGCCCGGGGCCGGAAAAAATCCGGCCTCCGGGGTATATCCTATCATGCCACGAGGGACATGCTATTTTTTTTCATCATCGTCGACAACTTCATAGTCGGCGTCATAGACTTTTTCACCACCGGCTTCGTTCTCACCTGCAGCGTTACCCCCCTGGCCAGCGTTTCCCTGAGCGCCTTCACCGGGATTCTCCTGATTCGCATACTGCTGTGCGCTCTCCTGGTACATTCTCTGGGCAAAACCGTGAGATGCCTGCTCGACTTTGGCCTTGGCGGCCTTGATCTGTTCAACATCATTGGTTTCCATGGCTGACTTAAGGCCTGCTATCTCAGTCTCAATAGACGACTTCTCTTCACCCTGCAGCTTATCCTCGTTCTCCCTGATCATTTTTTCCAGGGAGTAAATAAGCGTATCCGCCTCATTCTTGATTTCTATTGCTTCACGGGCCTTCTTGTCCTCTTCAGAGTGACTTTCCGCCTCATTTACCAACTGATCGATTTCTGTTTCTGAAAGGCCACTTAACGACTCAATG
>CAZHNW010000043.1:0-32375 GCA_964534225.1 uncultured Leptospirales bacterium
AGCTTTTATATCTGAAGGTAACTTTTTTCCGCCCATGATCGACGTGAATAACCTGGCTGTTATGCACGCCCGACATGGATGTCGAGGAGCGGCGATAGCCGCAGGCGATGTATTCAGCAGCCTTGAAAAGTATTTCATTGTCAGTACCTTTCACAGGTTTAAAGTATACATGAAAACCATTCGGGTGATTACCCGAGATAAATTTTCGTTCCTCACTGCTGATAATGTTCTGTTTTTGTAGATGACGCAAAAAGTGGTCCATCCAGAGAAACCGGGCCTTTTTATAGGGAATGAAAATGTTCTCAATGATTTCGCCAGTTTCAGTGTTTATCAGTTCTGATGGCCAATCAGGTGAACATGCGACAGGCCAGGACGGCCTTAGTGTCGACGCGGACAGGATGTCAAAAACGCGTCGACCGGATTATAATTCAAACTGTTGCCGCAGGTATGAATCGTTGCAATAATACCGGGTTTATATTCTCTGCCCTTTAAACCTGTGGACTGTAGCAGCAGCCGGTTATAAAACTGAGAGGCTTCACGGATCATCCGGTCAGTTTCGTAATCTCTTTTGAATAAAAGCCTGCTTATCCCACCAGGTACGGTAAAGGTAACGTGAAAATGATTAAGGTTGATGTTGAGAATGCTGGAAAGGTTCAGTGACCAGCCGAAAAGGCGTTTTCTGGCACAGGAAAGACATAGACGTGATTTACAGGCGACAGAACAGGAAGTTCTTAGTGTCGACGCCGACAGGATGTCAAAAAAGGCGTCGACTAAAGGGTACAACCAGAACAGTCCCACAGAACAGGCAGGTATGACGCTGAAAGCCGTTTTGGAACTTCCCGCATTTGATAAGTTTTTCAACTTCATCTATTTTATCCTGAGATATTGGGCCAAGACGTGCCAGAAATCGATGATTATATATCTTTTGAAAATCATTCCAGTGGCGAATCCAGATATTTTTATACTGACTCCAGCGTTCCAGACCGGGATAATAGTCTGGAACTTTTTTATGTTCTGAATGTATGTACACATAGAGTGTACGAAAATCAGGCCTGTAAAATTAAAATATACCAAAAAAAACGTAAAAACATTTCGCGGCCAGAAACAGCCCCCTGTTCAAGGCCTCTTCTGATTTTTTCTGTACAGGCTTTGAGCCTTCTTATAAAAAGAATACACCGGGCTCGGCAGTCCGAAGGACATGCATCCGAGCCCGCACAGAACAAGTCCTTTGAAACTGGAAAGACCTACCAGTAAAATTTCTCATGAGTATATCAAAGCCGGAAAGTCGAGGAATATATAAAGTAAGCCTCCCCGGCAAATGACGCCCGCCAGGACGGCGTAGTGTCGGCGCTGTTCAGGAGGAACAGAAAGGCGCCGACTCGGCAAGCCTCTCGCGGCACCTGAGCGAGCGTGTGGGGATCGAAAAGGCGCTGATCAGGAAGATCGAGTGTCGAAACCATGCAGGATGCATAAAAAGGCCTCGACTGCTGTTCGCGTAAACACCCCTTTGCATATTCAAGTCCCGGTTGCCGGGACATTACCCCAAAAAGGGGCACCCTTTCTTACAGGCGACCACCAAAAGACTCCTTGAATTTTCACATAAAAGAGGTATACTAAAACGATTAACCATTAAATATAAAAATTCAAGGGTGCAAAAAATGATAAACTTTCTATTCAGACCTGTCCTCCGGCAATACAGTGATGACTCGTTTATTATGCGCAGCCGTGTCCGCTACCTCCTGATATTTTCCGTATCACTGATCATTCTCCTTATTGTTCTCACCATCGCCATGTTTGCCGGTGTAAGTGCTGAAGCGGGAAAACTCGGCCTCTATTCATTGATACTGGTTCTCCTGGGAACAGTTATTACCACGTTCCTTCTCTATTATAAAAAATACACTGTTGCCGCCCTGCTCTTCTCCCTGATCCTGACACTCATTGTCCTTGCCTCAAACACGGGAGAAATTTTTACCCGTTCAAAGGGTATTGTTACCATGTCGGCAACAGCACATTTCATGCAGACAGTAATTGTAACCAGTGCCCTCTTCTGCCCCCGCTGGGGCGTCGCCCAGCGAACGGCCTCATCATCAGAAGAACTTGCTGCAAGTGCCGAAACCCTGCAGTATAACGCGGGAGAACTGATCATACTAATAGAGACAGATTAAATACCTGATATTCTGATCAAGATATGAGTAAAAAAACAGGGTTTCCATCCTGGAAACGGAAACAGACATAAAAAATCATGATGAAATACTTAAAACAAATTTCGTTAAAGGGTAAGCTTTTTTTCATCTATGCCGTACCCATTTCCCTGCTCCTGATCACAGGCAGTCTCGTTTCCTATTCACTTATCGAAAAAGTGGTCCTTGAAAAAACAGAGAATGAACTGGCCAACTCCAGCCGCATGCTCTACAACATGGTCAAGACTTCCATTGATGTTTCCATTAAAAATCACCTCCGCGCCCTGGCTGAAAAAAACAGAGACATCGTGGCCTACTACCATTCGCTGGCAGTAAAAGGTATTTACTCACACAGGCAGGCCAAAGCCATGGCGGGAAATGTTCTCCTCAGCCAGAAAATCGGCAAGACCGGGTATATCTTTGTCTGGGATGTCTCACAGGCCCCGGCACGCATTCCCCTGGCAGTCCACCCCCTCGTTCAGGGAAGAGATGTTTCCAGTTTTGATTTTGTCCAGACCGCCGTAATAAAAAAAGCCGGGTACATGGAATACTCATGGAAAAACCCCGGAGACAAACAGAAAAGGCCCAAGGCCATGTACCTTTCCTATTTCAAAGAATGGCAATGGGTCATTGCCGTCTCATCATACCGGGAGGAATTCGTCAACCTTGTTCGTGTCGAGGACTTTAAGGATAAGGTGCTTTCAGTAAAATTCGGCAAAACAGGCTATTACTTTATACTTGATGAAAAAGGAAATACAATTATTCATCCTGAAATCACGGGCAACATTCTGCAATTCAAAGATATAACAGGAAAATCTATCGCACGCGAAATCATCAAAAGAAAAAACGGGAAACTCACCTACTTCTGGAAAAACCCGAGTGACGATAAACCACGCAACAAACTGGTTATTTTCAATTACATCCCCGAACTCAAATGGATCGTCGCCTCGTCAGGATATGTTGATGAATTCTATCGCCCCTTAAAAATCATAAGAATAATGTTTCTCATCGCCCTTCCCCTCATACTCCTTTTTCTGGCAGGCATCACCTTTCTCTCCGGGGCGTATCTTATCAGGCCCATGAAAGAACTCATCGAAAAATTTAAAGAGGGCTCCCGCGGCAACTACACCCTGAAAATGGATACCATCTCTGGAGATGAAATCGGCGAAATGTCCGGTTATTTTAACATCTTCATGGAAACCCTGAACAAAAAAAGCAATGAACTGATTTCTGCTGAAAATTTTGTAAGAAACATTATTGATTCCCTTCCCTCCATGCTGATAACCGTTACAAAAGATGGTACGGTTACACAGTGGAACCGTGCCACTTCCGACTTTACCGGTATCATCACGGACAATGCTGTTTCAGGCAACGTTTTTACCCTTCTCCCCTTTCTTTCAAACTACAAAAACCAGCTGAAAGAAACCATAGAGTCAAAAAAATTCACTGAACACCTCCGTGAACCGGTAAACATTGATGACAAAAAGCGTTTTTTCAATATATCCATAATCCCCTTCATAAAGGCTGATGCTGAGTCAGCAGTAATTCGTCTTGATGAAGTAACAGAACTCGTAAAAAATGAAGAACAACTCGTCCAGGCACAAAAGATGGAAACAGTAGGCAATCTTGCCGGCGGCCTTGCCCATGATTTCAACAATGTCCTTGAGGGAGTGGTAGGCACCGTTTCACTGATGAGGAGAATGATGAAAAAAAAATTCGATCCTCAAAAGATGTCCCGGTATGTTGACATAATTGACATTTCAGCAGGACGGGCTGCAGACATGGTGGCACAGCTCCTTGCCCTCTCACGACGCTATGAGACGACCTTTGTTACCGTGGACCTGAACCTTTCGCTGAAACACGTCGTCACCATCTGCCGCAACACCTTTGATAAAAGCATCGAACTGAGACCGGCCTATTTCCAAAGCGAGGCCTATGCTGAAGCCTCTCCTGTACAGATAGAACAGGCCATCCTCAACCTCTGCCTCAATGCCAGTCACGCAATGACTATAATGAGAGGAAAGGAGACTCCCCCGGGAGGGATACTCTCCCTATCAATAAAAAAAATAACAGCTGACAGCTTTTTCTGCACTTCACACCCCGACGCCCGCAGGGATAAAGAATACTGGAAAATATCTATCAGCGATACAGGGGTGGGCATGAACGGGGAAGTAGTGGACAGGATATTCGACCCCTTTTTTACTACCAAAAATAAAGAACATGGAACAGGCCTTGGCCTTTCCATGGTCTACAATATCATCCAGCAGCATCACGGTTTTATCACGGTTTATTCCGAGCCGGGGGCCGGGTCTGTCTTTAATGTATTTCTTCCCACTGCTGAAGAAGCTGAAATCGATGATGAGGCCGCCTCCATGAACGAAATGATCCCCCGTGGCGAAGGACTGATTCTCGTTGTCGATGATGAGATTATTGTCAGGGAAATCGCCCGGGCAATCCTTGAAGAAAGCGGCTACTCCGTTATCATGGCAGAAAACGGTGAGGAGGGAGTAGAACTCTTCAGGGAAAAATTTCCTGAAATCAGTCTCGTCATTCTCGACATGTCCATGCCGCGCATGTCAGGAAAAGAGGCCTTCATGGAAATGAAAAAAATTGACCCTGAATGCACAGTACTCCTTGCCTCGGGATTCAAAGAGGACCCGCGGGTACAGGACACCATAAGGCTGGGAGTAAATGATTTTGTTCAAAAACCATTCTCCATGGTGGAAATGACGCAAAAGGTTTACCGCCTGATCTACGGGGATGAATGATATCTTCCGTGATGCCTTCCTCAACCTTTCCAGAGGGGACAGATACGCGAAGACCCCGGCCGGTATTCCCTGCACACCCTGGGCCGCGTCTCATATATTGAACAGGTCGTATAGTCGCCCTCGTACTTCAAAAAAGGGCATCCATGGAGATACATGCCCGTTACACCGGAGATAAGATGATCTCCCGCCCATACCGGCTGCCAGTGTTCAACCACGTGAAGGATATCATCCCTTCCTTCTTTTTCCCAGCGCTGCATGTCCTCATCAGTAAAAAAGGAAAAGACATTGGCAAGGCAGCATTTTCCACACCGCAGACAGGTGCTGTTTTGATTATTTGCCATTTTTTTGACAGATTAAAAATTAATTAAAAAAAGTGCAATGAGAATTATGAAAAAACGGCCAGCCGTTACTGAAGGCGCGAAAGCGCTTTCACGCCTTCAGTAACGCCCCCGTAAAACAATTTTCTCACAGGAAAAATCATTTCCTTCTTGCTCTTTTGAAGCAGTATTCATAGAATATGCATTCTTCAGGGTGAAAACTATGGAACCTTTACATGAGCTGAAAGATACAGTAACAGCACTTCCCCGCGGGGGATACCTCATCGACACCTCAGAGGGATACATCCAGTTCGGATCTCCCCCGGAGACCATCAAGGACACGATGAAACTTCCCGGCGGAAGCCCCCTTATATTCGTTCTCCCCACCGATTTTTTCAACTGGATCAAGGGAATCAGCGTGGCTGAGCTCGAGTTTCCCCTCTACTATAATTTTTTTATCCGTAAAAAAAAGACCCTTATTATCTGCCAGAAAAAACAGGCAGCACGGCTGAAAAAGGTACTCCACGAATCACTCTTCGGCCCTGAAAAACCGGATTTCTCCGAAGACTTTAAACAAAACGGCATACCCCTCCCTGACATAAAGGCAGAGATGGATTATTTCCGCACAATGAACTTGGATGATGTCGTTGAATTCGGTTTCTTCAAGCGCAACAGCTACACCCTTGGAGATGTTACCGTAAAAATCGATCACGAAGAACACTTTGCAATATTTGAAAAGAGCGAACTCCTTGCCAGCGTGCCGGGACGCATCGCCTACAAGCCGAAGTACCTCATCGGCGAAAGACTCTCCGAACCCTTTGTGCCCCCCCTTTTCGGCATCACCTGTCTCGGCCCCAGCTCCGGTTTCGACCCCTATGAAAACACCTCCGGGTTTATCATCTGGCTCAACCACCAGGGGATCATGGTGGACCCCCCGGTGAACTCAACGGAATGGCTTCTTGACTCCAACGTCAGTCCCAAGTTCATCGACAGTATTATTCTCACCCACTGCCACGCCGACCATGACGCGGGAACCTTTCAAAAAATTCTCGAAGAGGGCAAGATAAGCATCTACACAACCAGAACCGTGATGATGAGTTTCCTGAGAAAATACGCTGCCCTCACTGATGTCACTGAGGATTACCTCATGGGGCTCTTTAACTTCCACCCCGTAAAAATCGGCAAGCCCCTCTACATCAATGACGGCCTCTTCGAAATGTTCTACACACTCCACTCGATACCGACAATCGGGTTTCGCCTCACCTTTCAAAATCAGTCCCTGACCTATTCATCTGACCACAACGCAGACCCCGAGCTGCACAAAAAACTTTACAACGAAAAAATCATATCAAAAGAACGCTACGACCAGTTTTCATCCTTTCACTGGGATTCTGACATTATCTTTCATGAGTCAGGGGTACCGCCCCTGCACACCCCGGTTGACTTCCTTAACAGCCTGCCGAAAGAGATTCAGAAAAAAACCGTGGTCTACCATATACCCGCATCGAACATGCCGGAGAAAACCGACCTGACCCTTGCCCGCTTCGGCATGGAGCATACCCACTATTTCGACACTGAGAGCCCCCCCTTCGAAAAGGCGTACCGCCTTCTCTCCATGCTGAAGCACATCGATTTTCTCGGTCAGCTCACCATCGCCAACGTGCAGGAATTTCTCAACATCGGCCGCTACCGCACCTACCGGCGGGGTGATACCATCATCAAGGCAGGCACCACGGGTGACACCTTCTTTATCATCGCCGCGGGGAATGTCACCGTCAAAAGCAGTGAAGGAAACTACAGCAAGATACTGGGGGCCTATGACTACTTTGGCGAAGGCGCCCTTTTACGCGAGGATGTACGTTCAGCGGATGTCATTGCCGAAACTGACGTAACGGTCTATGCTATTTCCAAGGACCGTTTCAAGCATTTCATCGAGGGCACCGAATATGAAAATGTCCTCAGGCGCCTCGCTGAAAACCGCAACAGCGAGACATGGGAGACCCTCTCCGACAGCCATTTCGTCTCCTACATGACAGAGACCCAGCGCACCTACCTTGAATCGCTTCTCGATCCCTGCGACAGAAAAAAGAAAGGCATTTTCATCAAAGAGGGAGACACCCTGAAAAACATCTACATCATCCGCCAGGGGCACATGGTAATGACAAGGGGGGGGGAAGTTATAACGGTCCTGGGCAGGGGTGACCTGCTCGGCTCGGTGATAAACCTTTACCGTCAGGAGCCTTCTGACTATTCCTTCTCCAACGAGGATGCCGTTTCATTTTTTTGTATCGAGGGGGATGCTTTCAGAACCTTTTTAGAGAGCAACCCGGGCCTGATCATGAAACTGAAATACCAGTTCTGACTGTCTCGTCAGCGCCGGCGCTGCTTTTTAAAATACTCCATAAAAAGGTCCTTGTCGATAGAGAGAAGACGGTCACGTATCTGTGAAAGCCGGTCAAAATCATACTGCTGAAACTCGTAGTAGTCATAGAGCCAGAGGTAGCGGGTCATCAGGCGGGGCAGAACATTCGATTCTGCAATCTGGTCACGGTTCATCTGCTGAAAGTTTACCTCGAGGCTGTAGACTTCTTCCTTAAGGTTTTCAACCTGCCTCTCCTGGATATTGCGCCGCACATAAAAAATATCCCGCAAAAAACCATACACGGGAATCCACTCACGAACATCCGGAATATCCTTTCTCTCTTCTTTGATAAAATCGGCAAGTTCCTTTACCGGTTCTGAAGTAATCTGTTCAAGGTCTATTTCCGAGGGGTCGAGAAAAAAGGCCTCGCGAAAATACCAGAGGCTCCGGGGAATGTCCCCGGTATGATAGGTGGCTTCACCCAGGATGGCAAGGAGCCTGGCATTACTGTTATATGAACGGCTGGCATATTCAAGAGTTTCAACGGTCTTGCGGTACTCTCCCAGGCGGAGAAAACAGTCACCCAGGTTCAAAAGAAGGTCAAAGTTAATGGCAGGGTTTTCTTCCCTCATAAACGCGAGGCGGTACTGCTCAGCAGCACGGTAAAAAATATACATCATAGCTGATCGATAGGCGGCTGCGTTCTTCATCTCTTTATCCGCTGCATACTCGTCATACTCGTTCCAGTGTGACATGAGAAAATCCGCAGTCTTTCTTCCTTCGGGAAGGGCGTTCAGCTCATTTATCCTGTTGCTCCAGAAACGGGCGGTCCGGTACGCCTCGATAAGGCCTGGGTAATCAGGATCAGCATCCATCAGCTCGTCGATGCGGTCTACCGCATCGACAAAACTTCCCTCACGTATCAATGCGTTGACATTATTGATACCATTAAGTAGGGGATCATCTGAAAATGTCAGCTGCCCTGAATTATCCATCTTCCTCTTATAATTTTACCGCATTGCCCCATTCAGAAATATCGCTCTTGTGGGTGAAAATGATAACCTGGCGACTGCGGGCAATATCATCGATCTGCTTTTTCAGTTTTTTCGTCCGGTCATCATCCATAAAGAGAAAGGGGTCGTCAATAATTATTGGAAGGGCTGCAAGTGTTTCCGGTATGAATTCAGAAAGTGAAAGTTTTACCGAAAGAATGAGGGCATGGACCACAGCGGGATTAATTTCTCCCCGCATACCATTACCGGAAAGAAGCTCCCGCACATCCTGCTCTTTAACATTTTCCCTGTAATGCCCATCAGTAATATCGTGAAACCTTTCAAGGGCAGAGCAGACAAGCCCGGTAAGGAGATGCTGCTCCCGGCGTAAGACTCCTTCTGTTACCGTATCCGTCAGGATCTCCGCCGCCTTTCTCCTTCGACGCAAAACCTTCAGTCTCTCCGTTACTGCCGCCGCCTTTTTCTTCAACTGTACAAGGTTTCCCCCTTCATCAGACTCAAGGGATATCTCCCGGGCGATTCTTTCCGCGACACGTTCCTTTGCGGCAATATCCCCTTCCAGACGTTCCACCGCCTTTCCAAGACGCGTCATTGCCTGCTCAACGATTTCGGCATCCTCTTCGACAGGATCAGCCGTTTCGAGTGACTGTAGTTCGCGGGCAATTGCCGCTTTTATTTCCTTCTGTTTACTTTTCAATTCCTTCAGGTCTTCTTTCAGGACCTTCAGATCACCGGCACTGAGGCATTTCTCTTTAATCTCATCTCTCTCCCTGATCTTTTCAATGTACTCGATATATTCCTCGAAGTACTGAAGCAGAAACTCAAAAAGTTCACTGAGGCGGTAATCCTCGAGAATAAGGTTGCTCTCCCTGAGAAAAGACTTCAGCCTCTCCTCGAGTTCCTGGCGTTCCATTTTCAGCTTCTGAAGTTTCCTGTTACGTGTTGAAAAAAATGAATAAATAGAAGAAACGGGAGAAAAAACAAGGGCAACACCGAGAAGTGACCCGATGAGAAGGTGGTCCTCTTTAAGGGAAAAATTATTTTTATAAAATATGGTACCCACGGCGATAAGTACGGCGATATTGACACCCGTGGCAATACGGCGCATCTTCCCCCTTTTTTCATCACGGCGGGTAAAAAAGGTGTCAATCGCCTCATTCAGGTTTCGAATGTCCCTGAAAAGCTCCTGGAGACGATCAAGGTTGCTGTCATCTGGAATTTTCAGGTTCTGGAACTGGGGATAGTTGTTCTTTATTTCGTCAGATATACTCTTAACCGACCTGTTATGTGCCTGTTCTGTCTCAACCTCTGAACGAATTTCCTCGAGACGGCCGTTCAGGGTCTCTACCTCTTTCAGTGATGAAATAACCGAAGAAAGGCGTGCAATATCCTCTGCATATTTCGCCTGGTCAACTCTCAGGTTTTCCTGTTCATCTTTTATAAGGGCGAGTTCTTTTTCCAGTTTTGCGGAACGCATGCCCCGTATCTCAATGAGCTCAATCTGCTTCTGGATATCCTTCTGTTCCTGCTCCAGTTTTTCGGTAAGGTGCAGCAGCCTTCCCCCTTCTCCCCGCAAAGAAAACCGTGACTTTAACTCATGGGAAAGAACATAGAAACCGCTCCTGTCATTGAGAATCATCTCCTTTATCGTATCAAAATTGATAACCTCTTCTGTCTCGAGATCAGACGGCGATGGGACAAAGGAACTGTTGATATAGGCCTCGAGATTGATACCCCTCCAAAAACCGGAAAGGGGCCTGCCCTCGTCTCTTTTTTCCACTTCATCAATAATGCCCCGGGTGCTCTCCCCTTCATGGGAAATGAGTTCCCTGATCTCTCCATTTTCACAGGCAATGGAAAGCTGCTGCCCGTTATGAGTAAACCGGTAGCGGCATGGGTCGCCATTCTCACCGGGGATATCCACGGAGAGATCAAAAAAAATCGCGTCCCACGCCGATTTCCAGAGAAGGCGGGGTGCCTCCACAGGTTTCCAGAGTGATTCGATAAGACAGCGGGCCATGAAACTTTTTCCTGACCCGTTTTTACCGTTCACTACTGTTACGGGGGCATTGAAATCGAGGCTGCTGTTTTCAAAGAGTCCCGGTTTCGTTGTCACACATTTGACATATCGCACAACCAGTCCTCCACCGCCTCAATACCGCTTTCCAGCATATTTTTTAAAATCATTCGTATTTCATACAGGGGAAATTCTTCATCCCCTTCCTTTCCTTCAAGACGCTCCCTTAAAATTCTGAATGCCTCTCCCCTGATTGATTCTTCGGCGCCGTATTCCTCGCAGTACGAATTCAGGGTAGGCAGGGTTTTGTCTTCGACATGAAGGTCATGTAAAACCTTTCGTATTCTCTCCAGTGCCTGCTCAGAAAGGGGAAACCCCCGATCTCCCTTGAGCTGCAGATTCAAAAATTCTCTTTTCGATGCATTCCGTGTCAGGTCTTCGATCAGGGTCTCCACTTCTCCATAGGCACTGCAGTCAACAGTTTCGTTTCTGACACGCACGCTATTGACTGAAAGGCGCTTTATCGACTCAATACTGTTGTCCAGTATCTTCATGGAAACCACGTACCTTTCCCCCGTCTCCGTAAGATCAAGGGCCTCGGGGCTTCCCGGGTAGACACCGATAATCCTGCCGTGCATCTTGAACATGCGAAAACTGTGCATACTTCCCAGTGCGAAAAAATCAATGGCGGAACCTGCAAGAAGTGACCTGTTCTTCTCAAGGGAAAAGTCCAGGTAGTAGAGCCCGATATGGAAGCCCTCCTCACTTTCACGGTGCACCTTCAGGCCCTCCAGGGAAACTGGTGTTGGCCTGCCGTAAATATAAACTTCCTGCCCATGCCTTTTTATTCTAAAAGGCTCAGAATAGACAGAATTTTCAAAAACCGCTGAACAGCCAAGGTCTGACACGATATCGGCAACAACACCATTATCCAGCACCTCGCCCCCCCCCGGAGAAAGCACGATCTCTGTACCCGCTGCCCTGATGGCCTGAAATTCCTTCCTGATCAAATCCAGCATCTCTTCTGAAACACCGGGATTATCAACCAGGTCACCGGCAATGAGAAGAAGATCATGTTCCCGTGCCAGGGAAGAAATTTTTTTAAAGGTATTCTTGCGCACTGCTGCGGGCAGAAGAGGTGTCTCATTCCCGAGATGGATATCAGCGGTAAGAAGAATTTTCAAACCATCGGTCATCACTGGCATTCCTGAAATAATTTTATATAACAATATTGTAGTGCGGTAATTCGTCAAGTCTATACTGCACCCACAGAATCGGTTGTCACTTTAATTGTCGAAATCCATGCACATTATCTTAAATCAATTGTTTTTGCAGCCCAATTCCTTTTTTTATCAGTAATTATTCCTAAACATAAAATTAAGTGCAACCATTCATTAGTAATGACCCTTCCCCGCCAGAGGCGGGAGGAGCTGCTCCTTATTATCGCATACATGCAACAAATATTTTTAAAGAATAATTACTGTTTTTTTTATTGCCTTATTACTCTTTTAAGGTTAAATACATGGAAGATTAATTATAATCTCTTTTTTTTTGCAAATTTCGATTTTTATTGACAAAAAGATGGCCTCAACTCTTCTTTAAGGAACTGCTGCGACAGGCAGAAAAAAGATCAGAAAACGGGTACTTTATGAAAGACACGGAAAAATCTTCCAAACGTTTCTCCTTTCTCAACGGCTACGGAAGGGTATTTCTCCTCTATTTTGCAGGATTTTCCCTTTTTCTCTTCATTTCCACCATCATGATGATTATTCTCACACGCCCTTCCGGGGAAATCAAGGTGCCGGAAGTCACGGGAAAAAAATTCAGCGACGTCTACAACAGCCTTGTCAGAAAAGGGCTCAAGCCGGAAATTTCCTTCAGAGACGTCTATGATCTCGACAATGGTATAATCCTGAAGCAGTATCCGGAAAGCAGCTCCATTGTTGCCGGGGACAGTACCATACGCCTCGAAATAAGCCGCAGTGGCTACAGTATCGAAGTTCCCAACATGGTGGGCAAAAGTCTTCCCATTGCCATCAATTCATTAAAAAATCTCCATTACCATGACCGGTCATTCCAGGTATCACCGGGGGTCATATCCTATATACCCTCTGAAAAAACCAGTGACAATATTATCATCGCCCACAGTCCCACGGCAGGCGAACGCATTACTCCCGACCGCAAAGTCAACCTTCTTGTTTCTTCGGGGAAGACAAAGACTGACAAACGGATGCCTGCAATTAAGGGCCAGTCCATTGACCTCTGCTATGACCTTCTTGCTGCCAGGGGCGTCTATATCGTTGAAGAAATCGTAAAAACCTGGGATAAATCAAAGGCGGGAACTGTTCTCTCCCACACCCCAGGCCAGAGGGCCCTGTTGAAAGAAAAAAGTATAGTTCGTCTCCGCGTTGCCTGGCATCCCCTGAAAGAACATCCCTACAGGGCATATGAAAAGGTAAGCTTTACGATACCCGCAGGCAAGCCCGCTGGCCTCTACGAGGCCCTGGTTGAGGATGATGCGGCAAAAAGGATACGCTTCAGCAGGCCCATGAAGGCGGGGCAGACCATTCAGTTTATTTTCAGCCGTACCGGTAACGCGAAAATTACCATTACCGCTGACAAAAAGGCCGTCCATGCCATGTCTATTTCCATGGAATAGATCATGAAAAAAGAAAATGTTATGATATCACCCTCTATTATTGCCACTGACCTGACACGTATCGGCGAAATGGTAAAAGACTTTGACCCTGCCCTTGTGGACCTTCTTCACATGGACGTCATGGACGGTCATTTTGTTCCCAATATTACCTTCGGGCCCGCCTTTATCGAAGCCCTGGGGAAAAATTCAAATATCCCCCTTGATATTCACCTGATGATTGAAAAACCTGAAAATTCGATAAACGAGTACATGGCCATGTCACCCTGGTGTGTGACCATCCACTATGAGGCAACACGTTTCCCCGCAAGGCTCCTGTCCCTTATACGGGAATCAGGAACAAAGGCGGGCCTTTCCATCAATCCCGCAACACCCGTTGAATCTATCAGGGATATCCTTCCCTATGCGGACATGGTACTTATCATGTCTGTTGACCCCGGCTTCTACGGGCAAAAATTCATGCCTGAAGCAATCCCCCGCATCGAGAAACTCCGCCGCTACGCCGGGGATCTCGGGTGTGATGACCTTCTCATCCAGGTAGATGGAGGAGTCAACCGGGACAACATTCAGAGCCTGGTCTCGGCAGGGGCAGACATTCTTGTCGCCGGCGGCGCCGCCTTCAAAGGAGGCGATGTAAATACTAATGTTGCCGCTCTCAAAGAAGCTGCCCACAAGGGGTGATTTCCCCTGTCAGCCTGATTCACTGCACAAACTCATTAATTTGCCAAAATTCTGCTTTTATATTGACAAAAAACAGGGCATAAAAATAATTATCTCTCTATCTATATCAGGAGGTACGAAAGTGGCGGTAAAGATACGCTTGCAGAGAGTTGGCACAAAAAAGCGACCCTTCTATCGAGTAGTTGCAGTGGACAGCAGAAAAAAACGGGACGGAGGTGTCATCGATCAGCTCGGAAGATACCAGCCCATTATTGATGGCGTCCAGTTCGACGTAAACGAAGACAAGGTTATAGGCTGGCTGAAAAAGGGTGCCCAGCCGACAGACACCATGTTGAGCCTTCTCAAGAAATCAGGACTCTGGCAGAAATTCAATACAGCGGAATAAGTGAAATTTCCCTCAGGAGGCGGAGATGGATTACAAGGAACTCGTGACTTACATGGTAAAGTCTCTCGTGGATAATCCCGACCAGGTTGAAATTAACGAAATTGAAGGCGAAAAATCTACCATTCTTGAACTGAAGGTAACCAAAGAAGATATCGGAAAAGTAATTGGCAAACACGGCCGCATTGCCAGGGCAATACGAACTATTATTAATGCATCTGCCACTAAAACCGGCAAAAGGGTCGTTCTGGAAATACTTGATTGATACCTGAAAGTGAGCATCTTCGTATTGCAGTAGTAACCGGCGCCCATGCGCTGCATGGGCGTTTGAAAATACTGGTTGTTTCAGATATACTAAATCGTTTCAGTGCCGGCATTGATGTTCTCCTTCGGGAAAAAAACGGCCTGAATTTTAAAAACTGTAAAATTACTGATTTCGCGCCCTTTAAAGAAAAAACATGCCTGGTACAGATCGAAGGCATAACCGACAGAACAGCGGCAGAAAACCTGAAAGGCGCTGAAATTTTTATCACCAGAGAGGAAGCGGAAAGAACCCGTAATGAACTTCTCGGTGATGATGAGTACTATTACTATGACATTGTCGGCTGTGATGTCTATCTTGACAATACCCTGTACGGGAAGGTAACGGACATCATGGAAGCAGGTGCCGGGGAGGTTCTGTTAATCACCGACAACAAAGGAAAGAAACAGATGCTTCCCTTTGTTGAGTCAATGGTTAACACAGGTCAGATTAAAAATAACCGAATCGATATTACACCTGTCGAGGGGATACTTGATCTTTAATATTTTCACCCTTTTCCCGGGTTTCTTCGAGAGCCCACTGAAAACGGGGCTCATGGGAAAAGCCTGTGAGACGGGAATTGTAACGGTTCATACCGTTGATATACGAGACTATTCAGAGGACAGGTTTCACCGTTGTGACGACTATCCCTACGGCGGTGGCTCAGGGATGGTATTGAAACCGGAGCCTTTGATGAAGGCCCTTGACGAGCAGAAGGATGCGAAAGCCATTACCCTTCTCACCTCACCCGGGGGCAGTCTGCTTGACCAGGAGATGGTAAAGAAATTCTCGCAGCACGAGAAAATCAACATCATCTGCGGCCATTACGAAGGCGTAGACCAGCGTGTTGTAGAACGCCATGTTGACAAAGAAGTCTCCATAGGCGATTATATATTATCAGGCGGCGAATTTGCCAGCCTTATCATAATCGATGCTGTCGTCCGCTATATTCCGGGATTCATGTCAAATAAAGAATCCCTGCGTGACGAGAGTTTCGAGGAAAACCTGCTGGAATATCCCCAGTATACCCGGCCTGAAGAAATAGATGGCATGCGTGTACCGGAGATTCTTCTCAGCGGACATCATGAAAACATACGCCAATGGCGTTTGAATAAAAGTATTGAAAAAACGAAAAAGGTACGACCTGACCTCTACCAAAGATATCTATTGAACAAATTAACAGGAGAGTAATCAAAATGGACATTATCCAGGCCGTTGAAAAGGACATCAAGCCCGTAGACCGACAGCTTGACTTCGAAATAGGTGATACCGTCAAAGTACATTACCGCATCGTGGAAGGAAACCGGGAGAGGATCCAGGTTTTTGAAGGTATTGTCATTGCCATTGATAACAAAGGTATAAGCAAAACCTTTACGGTACGAAAAATATCCTTTGATATCGGTGTGGAACGTATCTTCCCCCTTTACAGCACACGCATCGCGAAAATCGAAGTCGTACGAAAAGGCAAAACAAGAAGGGCAAAACTCTATTTTCTCCGAGAAAGAAGGGGTAAAGCAGCAAAACTGAAAGAGCGTCGCGCCAAATTCGGTGCCGTTGCAACACCTGTTGCAAAACCGGCAGTTAAAGCAGAAGAAGCACCTGTTGCCGAAGAACCCGCTGCAGAGGCGCCCGCCACTGAAGCATCAGAGGCAAAGGAGCCGGAAGCGGCAGAATAAATCAGTGCAATGAAATCAGACATTCTGCAGATGATACAGGGGGCGGACGAACAATCCGCCTCTTTTATTATGCCTGATTTTTCCATTGAATCTGCACTCTCCGGCGAAGGGTATCGCCTCATTGCCGGTGTCGACGAGGCGGGGCGCGGCGCCCTGGCGGGCCCCCTGGCTGTGGGAATGACCATCTACGATGTGTCTCTCTTTACTTCCCCCCCTGAAGACATTATTACCCGTATCCGTGACTCAAAAAAGCTCTCACCCACCAGGAGGCTCAGAGCCCTGGAAACCATCGCCCGCTACAGCCTCTTTTCACATGCCGAAATGGTATCTCACCGCGCCATCGATGAAAATAATATCATACAGGCCATCAACATGGCACTGAAAA
Organism: uncultured Leptospirales bacterium; assembly: GCA_964534225.1. Lineage (GTDB taxonomy): Bacteria > Spirochaetota > UBA4802 > UBA4802 > UBA5550 > CAZHNW01. Next base: position 16,739 of record CAZHNW010000043.1, read on the forward strand.
AACTGGTCAACACCTCTCCCCTCCGCCCCGATATAATCCTCATGGACGGAACCATTATCTTTGACGTAGGCATCCCCATGATTCCGGTAAAAAAGGGTGATAACCGCTCCTTCAGCATTGCCTCTGCATCCATCGAGGCAAAAGTAAGAAGGGACCTTGTCATGGACCGCTTTGACCTGCGCCATCCCGGTTTCGGCTTTGCCCGCAACAAGGGCTACGGCACGGCAGAACACCGCCATGCAATCGAAAAAAATGGCCCCTGCGCCATTCACCGCCGGAGTTACGAACCGTTACGAAGCCTCATGGAAAACAACAAGGGCCTCTTTGAGCCATGAAAATCAAAAACAATGACATGATAAGAATCGCCCGCAGGGAGGCGGTCCAGAAAATTATGGCCACTCTGAAACCGGGCGAAAAGGTCTCTGCCCGTATCCTTGACCGCCAGGGACGTTACTTCGCCACCCTCCAGATAGGGAAACACCAGCTGAAAGCGGAATTCCCCGCGGGACTTCCCGGAAGCAATCACCTCACCCTCCAGCTCCTCCGCCAGGATGGCGACGCTTTTCTCTTCAGGCTGGCCCAGGCTACTGAAACAGCCTCCCTGTCAGAAAAAATTGCCGCCCTCTTCTCCCTTCCGGCGGAAACAGCGGGAGAGGTTACCCCTTCCCTCCTTGCCCGGGCCCTCCAGGATGCACCGGGTATCTTTGAGCTGCTGGCAATGCTGGCAGGCTCCCGTCACAAGAACAAGACACGGGGGGAAGGGATCACGCAGATACTTCACCGCCTCATGGGCCTCGGTTTGCCCGCCCCATCCCTTGCCCTCTATTCTCGTTTCCTGGCAGAGAACGTCATGGGGCCTGAAATACTCCACCACCTGTTGATGATGCTCCGGGGCCCCGGGAAAGATACCGGCACTTATATGCCCCCCTCAGTTGAAGACCTCCTCGATTTGCTCAACAATGAAGGAGAAAAATCCGATAATAGAAAGGAAAACATTAAAATTGAACTGGCATTGAAGTCCCTGGAAATCATTGCCGGGAAAAAAGAGGGGGACATCACTGAAATTCCCCTCGTAATCAATGATGAATACCTTCCCCTGAAGGTTTTCCATGACAGGGGAACATGGATCATTTCCCTTGAACTGAGCAGTCTCGGTCCCATAACAATTATGGCACGGGAAGAAGGCCCCCTGACAGTTACGACCCGTTCCCGTGAAATTTCTGATGAAATAATAAGGGAATTGCAGAAAAGGGACTTTAATTTTTCTGAAAGAAGTATTAATTTTATCACAGAGGGGGAGGTAAGGGATAAATTGGTTGCAATTAATTCATTTTATTCATTGAATAGTCAGCTTGATATAAAAGTGTAAAAGTCTTTCGCAACCCGGGGGAAACACCCCGCCAGACCGGTTTCGTATGACTGCACTGTATGATGTAATAAAAATAAAAAATAAAAAAATATTCTACCCTTACTAAAAAACAGAGAGGTATATGGAAAAAGGAGCGGCTCTCTCCTATAATGGAGATATTCCGGTAATAACTGCTACTGCACGGGGAATACTTGTAAGAAAATTACTGGAAATTGCCCGCAGTCATGATATACCGGTCCACAGGGACAGGGACCTGGTGGAGGTCCTTGAAAAACTGTCGCCGGGCACTGAAATACCACCAAAACTATACCAGGCAATTGCCGAAGTGCTCGCTGCCTGTTATCATTCGAATAAACGTTTACAGGATAAAATCGACAGGATGAGGCAATAATCAGATGAGTGAGATGCGAAAAGTACCGGTTGAAGAGCTGAAACCCGGTATGATTTATGACCAGCCCCTGTATGTTGATCAGAGCAATGTTCTGGTGGCTGCCAATACCGCTATATCTGAAAATGATATCAAAAAACTGATGACCTGGGGGGTCTCAGAGATTGAAACACGGGGAACCCTCATCGGTGATAAAAACGGCGGCAGCACCCCCGAAGATAACCAGGCCCGCATCATCAACGATTACAACAATCTCCTTAAAAAACGAAAAGACCTCATCTCCATATACCAGAAGGCCCGTAAATCCGTTGAAAACGCCTATAATGCCATCAGAAAGGATGAGCCCTTCGACCTGAAAGAGATTGAAACATCTGTAACAGAGATTATTTCCCTCCTCAGGGAAAACAGCAATATATTTCTCTTTCTCTACGGCCTCGACGAGGGTAAGGATTACCTGGTAACCCACTCGGTCAATGTCACTTTTTATGCCATTATCATGGGACTTGCCCTGAAATACCCGATGACATCACTGAAAGAACTCGGTATCGGAACAATGCTTCTCGATGCGGGAATGCTGAAAATGCCCGTTTATATTATTCACAAACAGTCAAACCTTACCGACCAGGAATACCAGCAGATAAAGACCCACCCCCTACACGGGTACAAGGTACTGCGGCAGCTGGGAGACCTGAACGAAAGAATTGCCAATGTCTCACTCCAGCACCATGAACAGTTCGACGGCAAGGGATACCCCCGCGGCCTCAAGGGCAACGAAATCAGTGAATTTGCCCGCATCACCGCCATTGCCGATTCATACGAGGCACAGATATCAAAACGCAGCTATCGCCAGAAAGTCTACTTCTACCACGCTATGCGCAACCTTCTCTCCAGCGGGGTGAACCGTTTTGACCCGGTCATTCTGCGCGTTTTTCTTTCACGCATGTCAGTCTATCCCATCGGTTCCATTGTAGAACTCAACGATGGATCCATCGGGATTATCATAGGTTCCATACCAGAAAAACCCCTGCGCCCCATCATAAAACTCATCTTCGACGAAGAAAAAAAACGTGTCGAGGGAACCAGCATTGTCAATCTACTTGACCGGTCGAATCTCTATATTGTCAAGGCCATCGACGAAGAAGAAGCGGGCATCAACATCTTCGACGTCCTCTGAAAAAAAGTCAGGGCACGTAAAAAAATCAGTAAACCCGAAAATTTCAGCAAAAAATTCACCTTTTTGTCCCTCCCCATTCGTATACTCTGCAGGGAGGCATGCAATGACATATGAAAAACAATCACATGAAATAAAGGGCAGTGAAAGGGGAACAAGGGGAGAAGCACGGGCAACGGCCTTTTTGCGGGAACAGGGTTTTACCATTCTGCGCCGCAACTACCGTTCACCCGCAGGGGGTGAAATCGATATCATTGCCAGAAATCATAAATATCTGCTTTTCGTGGAAGTAAAGGCCCGCGGCAGCAGCACCTTTGGCGGGCCCCTTTACGCCCTCACGCCAAAACAGCTTAAAAGAATCCACCGCGGAGCGCTGCACTTTCTCACCTCCACGGCCGGTGCCGGCCTCATATGCCGCTTCGACCTTATTACCCTTGAAGGAGAAACACTCTCATGGATAAAGGATATTCTCCGGTAACAGAAACATTCCCGGCAGGAGGCTTTCTGTCACACCTCATCCTTTCGTTCCGGCCTTTTCCTTACAGGCCTGGTCTTCTCCTCATCGGGGATGGTGGCGAGAATGGACTCAGCATGTTCCATGAGCTGTTCGTTGGTATTGGCCCCGGGATCATCAAGGACAATCTCCAGGAGGCCGTTTAAAACACTCCCGATAACAGGTCCCGGGTGAAGGTCGAAACGTTTCATCAGGTCATGGCCGTTAATCTGAAGGTCCCTGACGGTAATAGCGTTTTCTTCCTCAATCACCCGCTCAATACGGGACTGAAGAACACGTATTGGCGCCGGCAGACCATCGCGGGAACCGTTTCCCTTTCTATCAGCGAGACGAAGTGTAAAGAGGTCATCAATATTTTCCACTCCCACCTTGCGCATGAAACGACGCACCGCGCCGTCGGTCCAGTCGCTGGTATAGTGAAACATGTGGTTGATGACAAGATTGTTGACCCGGGCAATTTCTTCGTTGGAATACTTCAGGCGTTTCATAATACGGCGCACCATCCGCGCTCCGATAACTTCATGGTTATAGAAAGTGGCTTCACCATCATCGCCTCCTTCCTTTGCGGCGACCTTACCGATATCATGCAGAAGGGCGGCAAGCCTGATCAGGGGCTCCTGCCGCGGCGCCGCGTCACAGGAATAGACACTGTGGTAATAGACATCATACTGGTGGTACTTATTCTGCATCACCTTGTAACAGTCTGCCAGTTCAGGCAGAAAAAGACGCAAAAGGCCGGTTTTTCTCAGGTTCTCGATACCGATAGAGGGTTTCTCCGCTTCAAAAAGTTTATTGAGCTCGTCGCGGATTCTCTCCACGGAAACCTTCCCCGCCACGTCGAGGCATTTGCTGATGGCCTGAAAGGTTCCTTCCTCGATTTCAAAATTAAGTTTTGCTGCGAAACGACAGGCCCTGAAGGTACGCAGGCCGTCTTCACTGAAGCGTTCCATGGGATCACCGATGGTGCGAATGATTCCCCGCTTCAGATCATCCAGGCCCCCAACATAGTCAATAACTTCCCCCCGATCAATATCACAGGCAAGGCCATTAATAGTAAAATCCCTGCGGCAGACATCTTCTTCAAGGGAGAGAGAAAAAGAGACCGATTCAGGCCTGCGCCCGTCAACGTACTTGCCGTCTGCCCGGTAGGTGGTCACTTCAAAGGTTCGGTTATTCTTTATAACAGATACAGTGCCATGCTTGATTCCCGTGGGAATGACACGCCTGAAAAGTTTCATTACCTCCTCAGGTTTTGCATTAGTGGCAAAATCGTAGTCGTAGAGTTCATGATCGAGGATCAGATCGCGCACTGATCCCCCCACGAGATAGCATTCGAATCCATTGTCCCTGAAACGCTTCACAAGGGAAAGAATTGTCTTTCTTTCATTTTCTGGAATTGATATCTTTAATGTTTCCATTCGCTGCCGGCAGTTCCTGCGTCATCATTCTCTTTTTATTCATCTCATGCAGATCGTGCGGGGTCTGCACAATAATACACAGAAGAAGAAAATACCCTGTAAGCGTACCTCATTCTATCAGTGTGCAAAACAGTCAAGGAGTTTTAATAATTAATCGATTTCGGACCCGGCAAAGGGCCGCGCGGTAACGATCTTTGATATCCCCGACTCATGGCTATATGGTGTCCCCGGCCGGTACCGGTCATAGGCGGTGACACCAAAATAATAGAGAACGGTATTTTTCAGGCGGGGGAAGTCAAGGATCCTGCGGGGATCCCTTTTCCTGTTTTCCTCGATAATACTGTTGTCGATGGTTATTTCCACGTAGTCACCACTGGAGAGGGTATTGGTAATGGCCTTTCCCTTCAGGTAACTTATAATACCGTCAAATCGCCCCGGTACGATACCGTAATGGACACGGTAGCCCTTCAGGTCAGCATCGCTGTTTTTCCTCCAGCGGAGAACAACTTTTTTATCACCTGCACGAATTATTTCAGGGAAAAGAGGAACCGCCGGGGGCGGGTCAACCTGGTAGCGAAGGGCCACATCGTGAAGGAGGGGACTGCATCTTCCACCGGGTGAGGCGATAAGATGGGCCCGCCACTGGTAGTATTTTCCACGCAGATATCGTCCCTTTGCTACTTTTTTCATATGTATGTTTCTCTGGTTTCTTTTAACCCTGTACCAGGGAAGATGTTCATCTTCGGCATAAAAAAGATGATCAGCCATACGAAATTCCATCCAGATAAAAGTATCCTTCGGAATTTTTTCCTTCCATGTAAAGAGAAGAACGCGGGTACCCGTATCAGGAAAAGGATAAACAGGACTGGTAATAATTCCCTCCCTGTTGAAGGGTTGACGCCCCTTCAGGTAAACCGGATGATAGGGCCTGTCAAGAAGATGGCTCTTTTTTCTGAGAAGTGAAATATCACCGAAGGTAATACGAAATTCGTCGAGATAGCCAGAAAAATGATTCCCGATAACAGCCGGGGGTGACTCGATACAGGCAAGGTTCCCCTCCCGGTTACGCTTCCCGAAGCTCGGTACGAGAACCTGCCCGCCGGGACGGCCGTCTTCAGTGACGTAGCGTGTATTATTCTCACTGCCATTGAGATAGAGGGCCAGTTTTCCCGTAAGACGATTAAAGGAAAGGGCGGCATGATACCACCTGCCGGGAAAAAGCTTCTGCCTGCTGGAAATAATGATATCGTGGCGATTGCCTTTGCTGTCTTCGAATACCTGGTAAAAACGAAAGGAGAGATGCCTGTTGACAATAACGGCCTCCATTCCCCGTAAACTTCCTGAAAGGTAACCCCTGCGAGAGAATATCTCCATCCTGTCCGTTAACGTAATGGGGCGAAAACGAAACTCCATGGTAAAGGAACCAAGGTCTCCACACCGCCCGAGCCAGAGAGTTTCTTCCGTATCGATAACGATACGGTGTGACGTTCTAAAAAATTTCGCGCATCCATCACCGAAAGTCCCCGGCACCCGCGCGGAAAGATACCCGGCTGACTTTATCTTATACTTCCCCGAATCATCTTTCCTGAGGGATTCAGCACTGTCATTCAAAGAAAGGACAAGGTCATGATGAAGGCTGTTTCCCCTACCCTCAAGGGTTGTATCCGTAAGCTGGTAAAGCCTCTTACCGGAAGGATGTGATACAACTCGGACATTATTCAGATTTTCCGCCGGCAGGACATTAAAGACCCGGTACCCCGATTTCTCCCGCGCCGGCGCCATCAGAAAAACCAGGCTCACAAAAAGTATAGCTTTTACGGTCCCTTTGGGCAATTCATTTCTCCTGAATGGTCCGCCCGGATAATATTATTTTTCCAGGGCGGCAACTTTATCAATTCTTCTCTGGTGACGTCCCCCTTCAAAGGGAGCGCTGAGCCATCTCTCGACAATTTCAAAGGCAAGATCAAATCCGATCACCCTGGCTCCCATGGCAAGGATATTGGCATCATTATGCCGTTTGGTCATTTCCGCCATAAAGCCGTTGAAACAGAGAGCGGCACGAATTCCTTTTACCTTGTTTGCGGTAATGGATGCGCCAATCCCGGTACCACAGATAACAATTCCTGCATCAGCCTTCCCGTCACGTACAAGAAAGGCCACCTGGGAGGCGTAATCAGGATAATCACAGGATTCTGTACTGTTGGTACCGACATCCTCAAAATTAATATCGGCAAATTTTTCTATAATCGCTGCTTTTAATTCAACTCCCGCATGGTCAGAACCGATGGCAATTTTCATTATCTTCTCCTTTGCCTCTTTATATCGCTCCCTGGAGCATATTTTTCACAGGGGATAGCATCCCCTACCAGAGGGATATTTGAGCGTCAATTAATATTTCTCTTCCGTCTTGATACATACTGAGACAGAGAAAAAAATTAAAAAAAATTCACTTGACATTATGTCACATTAGAACTTATTCACAATAATTTCGACTTAACAGAAATATTTTTTTGTAATTCCATGTTATTATGAAATATTTTTCTCACCAGAAAACAAAATCGACTTTTTCATAAAAAATACCCGAGGCTAAGTCCTGAAATTCTCAGGATTTACGATTTTATGTCACATTATTTCTGACACATGTGTCAGAAACGATTTATTACTGATTGTAAAAGGGAAATTAATTGAGTCAATTAATTGCCAGTAATCAACAAACTGTTGATAGTGTGGATAACTTTGTGGATAAGTGCCAATTTTTTATCTTGACAACTGTGCAGTAAAAAATAAATGCCCAAAAAACAACGTTGAGAGAGTCAAAAACAGATATACATTCTCTATATGAGTGTTCATTTTTAACATTACAGACCCCGACATCCCGTTAAAAGCAGTTCTGTTTCCCGATAATATGGATTCCCTTCATGGTCAGTTCCCTGTCCACAACAAAGTCCCCTTCAAGGGCTTCTCCCATAACCGATGCAAATCCCCCTGTCAGTATAACCCTGAAAGGAGCATCATAATTCCGGCGAATACGCCAGATAAGGCCCTCCACGAGAGATATCCACCCGAAATAGAAACCGGATTTCAGGGCATTGATCGTATCACGTGCCACAAGACGGTCAGGGGCCTCAAAAGGGACCTCAGGCAAATTTGATGCCCCCTCGGCAAGGGCGCGAATAGTGGTGCCTATTCCAGGAGCAATAATGCCTCCGTCAAAAAGACCGTTTTCCAGGACAACACAGAAGGTGGCAGCAGTTCCGATGTCGATAATGAGGTTGTTTCCCCCGTACTCAACAAAAGCGGCCTCTGCATTGACAATGCGGTCTACCCCCAGCTGTGTCGGGTCAGGATAGGAGATACGTATATTTAGAATACTCTGGTGACTGATAACATGGGCTCTGACCCCGAACCGGTCCTTCATCGCTTCAGAATAGTGGTTGTTTATTTCAGGCACCACGCTGGAAAGGGCCACGGCAGAAATCTCCCTGCTGTATGCACCCACCAGGGGATCGATGGTTTCAAGAAGTGACTTTGATGATGTCTTTTTATCTGTAGGATAGCGAAAGGTATGAAAGGGGAGAGACTCATCATCATGATAAAGGCCCATCACGGTACTGGTATTTCCCACGTCAAATCCGAGAAACATGACACGTTTCCTCCTGATCGAAAATGGTTAGAAGGGAAGGGGCTCTTCTATGCCCTGATCCTGAAATCGCCGAGACGCTTGATAAGCCCGTCACTCTCCATCCTGTTAAGGAGGGGTATAATATACTTCCTGCTGAGCCCCCCCGCAGCATCCTTCGCTTCAGGGACCATAAGCTTCTCCTTTTCATTAAAAAGGGCCATAATCCTGTCACGAAGATCCTCGTAAACCTCTTTGTGGTAGAGAATATTACCATCAAGGCTGACAATAAAACCGATCTTGACCATGTCCTTCAGGTCTTTCCGGTCCCTGTCATTGGGCATTTTGTCGAGTTCAATGCCCTGGCCTCCCTTCTGGAGGAGTGATTCCAGGAGCCTCTTTTTATGATCCGAAAGGGCCTCTTCAGAAATATCACTGCCGTAAAAATAGCGCCCTTCCTTTTCAATAACAGGTTCCTTCTCGAGAACTTCCCCCATAAGGATGCGCGCCACATCCAGGGATACTCCCGCCATATCAGCAATCTCCTTGAGATTCAGCCCCACCTGTCCCCTGACAGCTTCTTTTATTGTATCAGAGGCCTGGTGATAAAATGAACTCTCCATAACATATTCACCCTCCTCCCGGGCGAACCCACTCTCAACCTGTTCACCGAGAAGACGTGTCATGGTCTTTTCACTTTCAGGAAACATGGAAAACAGCCGTTGCCGGGGAATACAGTGATGAACCGCGACAATGAAGGAAAAAATTTCATCAAGGGTAACCCGTTCCAGGAGAGAAAGGGCATGTCGAACAGAGGCCTTCTGGCTGTCAGGAGAATAATCAGGAAGAAGCACCTGTCCCCCGCCAATAATACGGTACCCCCCCGGGGTGGTGAGAACAAAGGGTTCCCCGGGATAAGAAAACCAGCCCTTTTCGAGACGAATACGCGCATTGAGATAATGCCCCGCCTGATCCTCATAGAGAATGACCTTCCCCTTCAGGGCAGTGGTGCCGATAAGGATTTCAATACCCTGGTTATTCCGGAGCCGGTACTTTTCATCAAGAAGCTGTACCCGTACGATGATATCATCGGACGCGGTAAAAAAATTCTCGCGGCACACAAGATACCCTCTCTTGAGTTTCTCCATCGAAAGAGATGCAAGGTTCAAAGCGGTCCTCTGAGAGGGGGTCCCCTCGTGTCGTATATGATAATGGCTTTCAATACGCTTGATGCGGGCGCTGTCATGGGTAGGAAGTATGGTCACCGTCTCGTCTTCGTGGAACTGCCCGTTTTTCAATGTACCGGTAATAACCGTTCCATGTCCCTTTGCCCCGAAGACACGGTCGATAAAGAGATAGGGCTTCTGCGCATCCGTCACCCGGGAGAGCTGACGCAGGTTGGCAACAATGACTTCCTTTAATTCATCGATTCCCGTGAGGTCCTTTGAAGAGACCTTGACCAGGTCTGAACCGGCGAAACGTGTTTCTGACAGCCGCTCTTTTACTTCCTCTTCGACAAAAGAAATCATTTCATCGTCGGCAAGATCGATCTTGTTCAAAACCGCGATGATCCGCTCCACCCCGAGCAGCTCAAGTACCCTGAAATGGTCTTCAGTCTGAGGCATCCATCCGTCATCCACCGCCACCACCAGGAGGGCCAGGTCGATCCCCCAGGCCCCGGCAACCATGTTGCGAATAAAACGCTCATGTCCCGGCACATCAATGATACTGACGGTCCCGAAACGGGGATAATCCATATGGGCAAAACCGATATCAATGGTCATGGCCCGCTCTTTCTCTTCGGGGAGGCGGTCACAGTCAGTGCCGGTAAGGGCCATAATCAGGGAAGTCTTGCCATGGTCGATATGCCCCGATGTCCCGACAATATACATCAGCTCACCCCTTTCTGCAGAAGACCGGCAATGCGGCAGGCCACCGTGTCGATTTCATCATCCATGATGGTAAAAAAATCAATGGTAAAATGGTCATCAATGATGGTGCCGAGAAGGGGAACATCTCCCCGTATCATGGCACGGGATATCTCATCAGGCTTCATTCCGGGAATATTCAGCTGCAGGCCGTAACTGGTAAGGGCAGAACCCGGCATGGAACCTCCGCCAAAGGGGGCGCGGGTCTCCACCCGCTTCAGAAACTCCTTCCCTGCAACAGAACCGAGCCTGCGGAGGCAGCGGGTAATCTTCCTTTTAATATCCTTTTCGCTTTGAAAAATCATCTTCCAGAGACCGGTATCTTCGGCACGGCTGTTTTCGTAGGCCACCAGGGTCTCCTGGAGAAGAAAATAGGTCAGCTTATCCACCCTCATCATGCGCATGAGGGGATTTTTCCGCAGTTTTGCCACCAGATCCCTTTTACCGAGAATAATACCCGCCTGACATGCCCCCAGGAGCTTGTCCCCGCTGAAGCAGATGAGATCACACCCCTGGGCCAGTTCACGTCTCACCGTCGGTTCAAAGGGTGCAGGAAGTCGACTGTCACTGACCAGGTTCCCGCTCCCCAGGTCCCGTGCAAACACCAGGCCGGGTCTCTTTAACGAGGCCATCTCCTGCAGGGTGGGGCTTTCAGTAAAACCTTCGATGCGGTAATTTGACTGGTGCGCCGAAAGGATCATGGCGGTCTCATCGGTAATGGCACGGCGCATGTCATCAATGGTGGTAATATTGGTAGTGCCCACCTCGACGAGGAAGGCGCCGCTCTGATTCATGATATCGGGAATGCGAAAGCCCCCCCCGATCTGGATCAGTTCTCCCCGGGATACAATAACTTCTTTGCCCCGGGCAAACTCACTGAGAAACAGGAAGACACTGGCAGCGTTGTTATTAACAATCAGCGCATCCTCGGCACCGGTAAGATGGCAGAGGAGCTCCTCGGCAAAACCGCCCCGTTTCCCCCTTTTTTCAGAGGGAATATGGTATTCAAGATTGCAGTAACTGCCCATCTTCTCCGCGGCATGAAAAAGAAGATCCTTTCCCAGGGGGGCGCGCCCGAGATTGGTATGAATGATAACCCCCGAGCCGTTGATTACCTGCTGCAGGCGTCCCAGGGTCTTCTCATTACAGCTTTCTTCAATGGCGGCCATTAAATCAGTCCGGCTCAGGGCCTCTCCGGCAAGGAGGCGCTCCCTGAAACGCCCTGTTTCATTTCGAACGACATCAGCAACGATCCCCTGTCCTAAAAGGGGAAAAAAACGCTGCAGGCCTTCATCCTGAAGCACCTTTTCCACCTGGGGTATCTGTCTGAGAATTTCCTGTTTTTCCGCCATGACGTGGCTGCCCGGTTATGATAATTTTTATGCGGAAGGGGCAGGAATCGAACCTGCCGCTGCAATAAATTACAGCCAACGGTTTTGAAGACCGCGGATACCACCAGATACCATCCTCTTCCCTGTTGTGATAAATGATACAACAACAGAGAAAGCTTCATTGTCAATTACTAAATTTTTATGCCATATTCTGAAAAATATGTATAAATATAATTTTTTTGCAACCCCTGCCGGAATTTCACGTCTTTATGGCTGGAAATGGATAATGAAATATATACCGTATTAACAGGAGTTTTTTCATGCTGATAACTATTGCGATTATCATCCTTTTTCTTGCAAGTGGGGTCTTCGGTCTCCAGGTTATTGAAAGCCTTTAAACCTCTCTTTTCGAAACCACGGCTGTGTATAATGAAGAGAGGTTTTCTCATTGACAGAAAGGCTTTAGTCGCATCTATTAATTATCTGACTAATTAATAGACAAAAAAGGAGAAAAAAAATCTATGCAATCGGTTCCATCAGCAGCAGCACAGGTCATAGTAAGTATAATTCCCATAGTTGGTATAGTCATGGGTAGTGTTGTTCTTTTTTTCTACCTTCTCTGGAGCCATCGTCAGAGAATACTTATGATAGAAAAGGGATTATGGAAACGGACAGAGTTTGATATCGATTCCTTCAGCATTTTTTCCGGCCTGATTCTGACCGGTATAGGAATCACTCTGGTACTGTTCTTTATAATAAAAGAAGGATTCAGTTACAGTCTCCTGAGCGGTCTGATCCCCCTTGGTCTGGGTATCAGCCTCATTATTTTCTTTATCCTGAGACTGAGATTCATGAAAGATAGATAATGACGGGAGAAGCGAAATCCGATGAACAAATTATACGAAGCATTCTTAAAGGCAACCAGGATGACTTCAGGTTAATCGTAGAACGATACCAGAACCAGATCTTTATAATCGGGCGCCGCTTTTTCAATAATGAAGACGACGCCAGTGACTTTACCCAGGAGGTTTTCATACAGGCATATCGCAATCTGAAAAGTTTCAGAGGCCTTGCGCCGTTCCGCTTCTGGCTCTTTAAAATTGGTTATAATTATGGAATCAATCGCAAAAAAAGCCTGAAGACAGATGGAGACCTGCCCGTGTCCCTCCCCGCCAGGACAGAAACACCGGAGAGGGACCATGTTAATGATGAGTTAAGAACAATAGTGCAGGAAGCGGTACGAAAACTTCCTGAGAAATACAGGATATGTATAGATTTCTATTTCTTCATGGGACTTTCTCATAAAGAAATAAGCAGAATAACAGATTTTCCCGTAAATACGGTAAAATCACATGTTCTGAGAGCCAAGAGAATATTAAAAGACAAGCTCGAAGGCACCATAGCAGAGGAATATCATGAATTGTGAAAAAACTATTTTCCGTTTTATCGAACAGGAAGACTACACTCATCTCCCCTTAACGATGAGGATGCATCTTTACTTCTGCCCCCAATGCAGGGATGAGATCAAAAAAATTCAGAAATCATTTATTATGGTATCTGAAATTGCCGCGCCTGAGGTAAACTGTGACTTGACAGCCTCTATTATGACCCGAATCGAGGATTACGAAAAGGTCTATGAGCGAAATATCTCAAACCTGAAGTGGATTGTTGCCGGTATATTTCTCTTCGGCGGAATCCTCTGTATTCCTTTTAACAACAATCTTACATGGCTCAATGAATACTTCGGGGGGAATCTTGAAGTTCCCGTGGCACTTGTTCTCGGTACCGCCATGAGTATTTATGCCGCCATTTTTGCCGGTTCACACCTCAGTTTTGTCAACAAGGACCGCATTATTAAGATACTCAGTCGATTCATGAACGTATAATCCACCCCATCCTCACCAGCCTGGAGAAACAGGGCAGAAATCATATTAAATGATACTTCTATTTTCTTGCTGGCCTGTGTTTGTACGTATATTTTCACCCATTTTTCTCTTTTTGTTCTATTTTTGATGCATTATGTCTCAATAAAAGAAATTTCGAACAATTAATTAAGTATTAATAAAGTCATCTTTTAAAAAATGCTTGTATTATTCTGAAATTAAATAAGATTGTCACGGTGTAGACTGCTGAAAATATACAGTTTTTGGAACCAGCATCTATTAAATTTTAAATAGGGTAAAGCGCATGGCAAAAATTAACAGGGTTCTCATTAGTGTTTCCGATAAATCAGGCATCGTTGAATTTGCCAGGGAACTTGCCTCTTTTGGGGTCAAAATTCTCTCTACAGGCGGCACTGCCAGAATCCTGCGAGAAGCCGGTCTTGATATCATGGACGTCTCTGAGCACACCGGTTTCCCTGAAATGCTCGACGGCAGAGTAAAAACCCTTCACCCCAAAATTCATGGAGGCCTTCTGGGCCTGCGTTCCAACCCTGAACATGTCAAAACAATGCGCGAACACAATATCGATCCCATCGATATGATTGTTGTTAATCTCTACCCCTTCAAGCAGACTATAGCGAAATCAGACTGCACCTTCGAAGACGCTATAGAAAATATCGATATTGGCGGTCCCACTATGCTTCGTTCTGCTGCCAAAAATTTTGAAAGCGTATCAGTCATCATTGATCCCTCTGACTACCAGACGGTTCTCAATGATATGAAAAATAAAAACGGTGAAGTCAGCAGAGATACAAATTTCAAGCTGGCGGTCAAGGTTTTCGAAACAACCTCTGACTATGACCGTGCAATTACCGATTACCTGAAGGCCCAGCTCTGATTTAAATGCCTTTCGGTAGTTACGTAATTATTTGAAACAAAATAAAAAATTGCAATTACAGGAATTGACCGGGTTGCAACCAGGCTACTTTCTACAAGCCGGCAATTACCATGTATATAGTAATTAAAATCTTTTCGGAGGTTTCAGATGGGAGAAGTTAAGCTTAAAGAGATTTATCCCGTTCCAGATTCATTTAGAAAAAAGGCTTTCGTTAACAGCCGTGAACAGTATGACAAAATGTGGAAGGAGTCCGTTGAAGATCCCGATACTTTTTGGGCCAAAATAGCCGATGAATACATCGACTGGTTCGAAAAATGGGACAAGGTAATGGACTGTAACTATGGCGAAAGTGCCAAGGACCTTTATGTCCGATGGTTCACCAACGCTAAAGTAAACGTATCCTACAACTGTCTTGACCGTCACCTGGACAAACGCGGCGACCAGGTCGCGATTATCTGGGAAGGCAACGACCCCAACGAAGACCTTAAATTCACCTACAAGCAGGTTCATGAGCAGGTATGTAAATTCGCAAACGTTCTTAAGGCCAGTGGCGTTAAAAAGGGCGATGTTGTTACTTTCTACCTCCCCATGATTCCCGAGCTCGCATTCGGTATTCTTGCCTGTACACGAATTGGCGCAATTCACTCTGTAGTCTTCGGTGGTTTTTCTGCTGAAGCTCTTAGAGACAGAATTCTCGACTGTGACTCAAAAGTTCTTGTTTCATGTGATGGAACTTTCCGTGGAGCAAAAGCCGTTCCCCAGAAAGCCAATGCAGACAAGTGTCTCACAGAATGCCCCAATGTTCACTCACACATCGTTGTCAAGCGTGTCGGCGACAAGATTAAAGTCGACTGGAATGACAAAGTTGACAAATGGTACGAAGACGAAATGGGTAAAGTTGATGCTAACTGTGAGCCTGAAAAAATGGATGCAGAAGATCCCCTCTTCATTCTTTACACTTCCGGTTCAACCGGCAAACCTAAAGGTGTTATGCACACAACAGGTGGATACCTGACATATGTAGCTTTCACCCACAAAATGATTTTCGATTATCATGATGGCGACGTCTACTGGTGTACAGCTGACATCGGCTGGGTAACCGGACACAGCTACATTGT
>CAZHNW010000044.1:0-31967 GCA_964534225.1 uncultured Leptospirales bacterium
GCGAAGCAGCGAATGAAAATGATAAAATATAATCGACATATATTAATCTGATCTCTACATCAAAATTATAGTTAAGGTATAAATTCATAATTGACTAACAATGTAAACATTATACGTTTAACATAAACTCGGAAGAGTATACCAGAGTATCAAATTTAAACCAATAAAGGAGTCATGCATGCAATTTATAAAAAAGGGTACAACTAACGCTCTTGTACGATTGGTGATTATTTCATTAATAATTCTGGCCATACCTGCAGGTAACCTGTTCAGTGCCGAAATCCCATCGGATTTTTCTGTGACAGGTACATGGAAAGCAACCTGTCAGTCTAAGAATATTACCATTGAACTGAAAGAGAATCACAAGGGGATACTATCCATTGATGGCATCGAACCAGTAAAAATATTCAAATGGCAGGTAAAAACAGCCTCACGAGGAAGAGTTTACCTTGCATTGTATTTCCTCAGTCGGGATAAAAAACGGTTCGCGAGAAGAACATTGAGAATGTATAATGAAGGCAGAGGTTTTAAACTAAAGGCTCTTTACCAGTCTCCCAACCATTTAAAAGTCTACAATGCCCTCACCATCAAAAATGGAAAAATAAGCCATGGCGATGGCCGGATGAATTTGAAACGATAAACCATGCCCGTAGTACCTGGTATCTTCCAGGTGGGCGGTGACGGATACCCGTTCCTGTGATGTTGCCATTTACCTGGTTGTCTCTAAGGGGCATGCAGCCCTCATCGATGGTGGTTGCGGCCATAAGCGGGACCGGCTGGGGTGCACAATCGTGGCACTCCAGCCGGATACCCTGTACATTTAAGGACACCTCTTCTCTTATCTATGTCAGCCTATTTTTTCCGGATAGCCGGTAATGTCCCGGATATCATCATAAAGGGTTTTCAGTCTGTCATACATCTTCATATAGACGTTTTCAAAAAGGTCCTGGTAGATGTCCCTGTTACGGGGTATGGGATCAAAGCAGTCCCTGACACGGGTCATTTCCTTGACGGCGGTTTCAAAATCAGGATGCAGTCCCAGCCCCACGGCTGCATCAATGGCGGCACCCAGGGCTGAGGTTTCATAGGTGTGGGGCCTTTCTGCGGGAAGGTCGAAAATGTCCGCCGTGAGCTGCATGGCAACATCACTCTGGGACCCGCCGCCGGAAACCTTCAGCTTCTGGATTTTTACCTTGTTTCTTTTTTCTGTCCGCAGGGCCCCTTCCTTGAGGGCGTAGGCAAGCCCTTCCAGTATGGCACGGTAGATATGCGCTCGGGTATGAACATCGCCGAAACCGATAATGGCCCCTTTTGCCTCGGGGCCGGGTATCTTTACCCCGGGTGACCAGAAGGGTTGAAGGGTCAATCCCATCGATCCCGGTGGGATGTCCCGAATGAGATCATCAAAGAGGGATTCAGGGGGAATATTCATTTTTTTTGCCAGCTGTTCTTCCCTGAGGCCGAATTCCTGTTTGAACCAGCTTACCATCCAGTATCCCCGGTAGATCATAACCTCTGTGTTATAGGAACCGGGAACCGCGCTGGGGTAGGGTGGAAACATAGGGACCGTTTCGACATAGTTGGTGTTGGTTGTTTCAATCGTGGCAGTAGTGCCGTAACTGAGGCATCCGATATCGGGGGTGAGACATCCTGAACCGAGGACTTCACAGGCCTTGTCAGCAGCGGCAGCAATGAGGGGAAGTCCTTTTGGTATTCCCGTTGCCCGCGCTGCTTCAGGGGTGATATATCCGAGAATACCGGAGGGTTTGACGAGGCCGTGGAGCTTTTCTTCTTCGATGGGGAACATCTTCCATTTCATGTCTGATTTTTTCAGCCATGTATGGTTCCTGTAATCGAAGGGGAGGTAGGCAACGGTGCTGCCGATGGAGTCGTTGAATTCGCCTGTGAGTCGATAGGTAAAAAAGCCTGATATAATCAAGAATTTATGGGTCTTTTCCCATATATCAGGCTGGTTTTGTCGAATCCAGTTTATCTCGCTCTCGCGAATGGCATGGACGGCAGAATCGTACATGCCGATGGCTTTCAGCACCCCCTTCATGGGCAGGGAAGGCCAGCTTTCCAGTTCTGCCTTTCTCTGGTCGAGCCAGACAATGGCGGGGCGAAGTGGCTTTCCGTTTTTGTCAACATTGATGAAGGTAGCCCTCTGAGTGGTCAGGGTTACACCCTTGATAGCGTCTTTTTTTAAAGATGTCTCTTTCATCAGTTTTTTACAGGTCTGGCAGAGTATTTTCCAGTAGTACTCCGGGTCCTGTTCTGCCCAGCCTGGTTTTGCGGAAAAGTAGGGTTCAATGGGCGTTTTTACAATTTCATGGATTTCTCCCTTCAGGTCAATCAGTGCTGCACGGATCGACTGTGTGCCTGCATCAATGGTGAGGATACAGTCTTCGGTCTTTTTGTTTGTCTTCTTTGTCATGGATTCCTCCGAATATCTTAGTTCAACAGCGGGGAGTCTCTTTGACGGCTGTCTCCGTCAAAACAGTATATCCCATATGAAGCAGGTGGCAAGAAAATAACCGGGAGAGGCAGTCCTTTCAGGACATGTTGTATTACTCCCGTGGGTTTACAGGCAGACCCTGACGGAAGTGAGTGAAGAAAGAGAAGGAGAGGAGAATTCTAATCGGAAATTGCTTTGACTGCTTCAGGGTTTGTGTCGAGTATCTGAACAAAATCAGTGATGCCGACGATATCCATAACTTTTTGAAAGTGTTCAGACATTCCGACAAATGCAATTTTTCCGTTTTTTTCATTAATATTCTGAATAATGTTAATGAGAGTGGCAATTCCTGATGAATTAATATATTTTGTTTTTTCGAAATTGATGATGATTTTATCCATTTCGTATTTATCAAGGAGTTGAGAATAGACGCGCTTTACATCTGTATCGGCATCGGAGGTCATATCACCCTCGATAAGGATTACCGGAATGGAATCGACTTCATCAGAAGATATTTTGTGTGTGTATTTCATGCATCTTCCCTGATACGGCGTGTGTTATGCCACTTCTGAATAATTACTATTCTGTTTAACGGGCATATGTCAAGAAATTAATTCGAATTAATAGTTCATCGATAAATCGATGTGTCAATCTGATAATAATAGCACAGTTTACAAAAGGTGTAAAACAAAAATAATTATTTCTTATGGTGGGGTGAGCGTTTTTTCAATTCAGTGAGATGGTCCTTAATTTCCTCTGAAAGGGGGGCGAGACGGGCCGCTTTTTTGAGAAAGCGGGCGGCATTTTTATAGTCTTTTTTCTGCATGAGAATATATCCCAGTGTATCGCAGTAGGCGGGATTGTCCGGTGACGCCTTGCAGGCGCGCCGGGCCAGAGAGAGAGCTTGATCTGTTTTTTCGCCCTTCAGGGCCAGGAGATAGGCAAGGGAATTGCAGGCGGTGGAGTTCTCCCTGTCCAGGTCAAGGGCCGTCTCGTAGGCGAGAATGGCCTCGTTCATGTTACCTTTTTTTTCCAGGCAGTAGCCTTTCATGTTATGGGCCGCTGTATCAGAGGGGTGTTGCCGGATTGCCCTGTTAAGGATATCCTCGGCTTCGTCATAATCTTCAAGGTGAATGGAAAGATAGGCAGTAATTTTTCGTATTTCCTGCATCTCCACAAAGGTAACGGGAAGTTCAAGGATGCGGCGGAAATAGCTGATTGCTGTCTTAGACAGGCCCAGGCGTGCATAGTTGATGCCCAGGTTATAGAGAATTTCCGGGTTATTGCGGTCCAGCACCTCGGCGGCTTTAAGCTGGCGGATTGCCTCGTTATAGTCCTGAACGAGAAAATTTTCCAGGGCAATGCCGAGGTGTGAGTTGATTTTCAGGTTGATATCTTCCGACGCCATTGGACCTCTTCAGGCAGTTCCATGCCCTGGTAGTCAGTATTATCAATGGTGAGGGGGGTCACTGCGATGTATCCCCTGCTCAGCATGTCGTGGTCTGAACCCTCGCGGTAGTGGGCGGAAATATTCCCCTCGAGGCGAATTGTCATGGTATTGTTTTTTTCAGAGGATATTTTATAGTAGTCATCATAGATTCGTTTTGAGAGGGGGGCCATGCATATACCCTTGATTTCATTTTCAGGGATGTCGGGATAGTTTATGTTAAGGAGAAAGGGGGCTGATTCATTGATGGCCAGGGATTCAATGAAGCTGAGGAGAAAGCCGGCGGCCTCTTCGAGGCGCCGGTCATCGGGATCATGGTTGTCCAGGGAGATAGCAATACCCGGTTTTCCGAATATCCGTGCGGTGCGGGCCCCTGCCACGGTACCGGAAAAAAAGGTATCATCTCCCAGGTTGGGTCCGTGGTTGATGCCGGATACGACCAGGGCGAAGTCATCAATGATGCCGCTGTGGATACCGGTATTCACACAATCCGCGGGAAAGCCGGCCAGGGAAAAACGGTTCTCATCGTGTCTGTGCAGTGTCATATCCCTGCGTATGGTAAAGGCGTTGGAACAGCCGCTTTTTTCATGGGAGGGTGCAATAACAGAGACGCGGTGTTTTGCCGAGAGTACCCGGTGGAGAATGGCAAGGCCGCGGGCGTCTATTCCGTCATCATTGGTTAAAAGAATTTTCATTGAACTTCAAATCTCCTCAATTATTATGGCCAGTATGCAATATTTTCCCGGTTTTCGTCAACCAATTCAGTTGTTCCTGATGCAGGGTCCCCCGTGGAGGGTACTATGAGCAGCGACATCGGGGATTTCGCCGGGAAAATGATCCTTGGGACATGGGCACTGGGGGGAAGGAACTGGGGCAGTTATTCTCTCCCGGATGCTGTTGAGGCACTGAAAGCGGCCTTTGACGCAGGGGTTCGTGGCATCGATACTTCTCCTGTTTATGGATACGGCCATGCCGAAGAGCTTATCAGGGCAGTTTTGGGGGGAAGTCGAAAGTCTCTTTTCATCGCCACAAAGGGAGGTCTCAACCGGGAGGCGTTTTTCGCCAAAGATCTTTCTCCTTCCTTTCTTGAAAAAGAACTCCACGGTTCCCTGCGCCGCCTCGGGACAGATTACATTGATCTCTACCAGTGTCACTGGCCCGATGAGAAGACCCCTGTTGCCGAAACCATGGAGGCCCTCACCCGCTTCCGGCGGGAGGGGAAGATACGGCACATCGGCCTGTGTAACTTCCCCCCTGAAAAAATCGAAGAGGCCCTGGCATGCGGTGAAATATATGCCATACAGGAACGTCTTTCCCTGCTGGAACAGGACCGCCGCAGGGATGCCCTTTTGCTGGCATCAGAGAGGGGCCTGCGGGGCTTTGTCTACGGTGTTCTCGAAGGGGGGCTTCTTACGGGTAAGTATACGGCTCCTCCCTCGTTCGGAAAGAAGGATGTGCGGTCATATTTTTATCGACACTTCAGGGACAGTGAATGGCCCGGTGTGGCAGGGCTGCTTTCTGTTTTGAAAGAGATCGCTGAAGTTCACAATACTGTTCCGGGTAATGTTGCCCTTGCCTGGGCTCTTGCCGTGCCGGGGGTGACCTCTCTTATCGTGGGGGCGCGTTCTGCCGAACAGGTGCGGGGAAACCTTGGTGCCTTGAATTTGTCCCTTTCCTCTGAAGAGAGACAGCGCCTTGAGAAGGCGACGGGGTTTTCAACCGGGTGAGCCGATAAGTTTTTCAACAATTTCGATGAGCTCATGACTGCGAAAGGGTTTGGTAAGGGTTGCGTCGGCACCGACCCGGGAGGCTACGCTGAGGTGGTCTTCTGCGTTTATCCGTCCCCCTCCTGAAATGGCGATTATCTTTATTTTACTCTTAAAATTTTTGATTTCGATAATTGTTTCGATGCCTTCCTGCCCGGGCATGATAATATCGGTGATAACGAGGTCAAAGGAGCCGGCCTTAAAGAGACGCACTCCTTCACTGCCGTCTGAGGCGAGACTGGTAACATATCCCTGGAGAGAGAGAATCTCATTGATAATGGTTCTCATGTCTCTGTCATCGTCGATTATGAGAATGCGGTTCATGATTACTCCTGCATAAGCATAGTCAGCCTGCTGCGGATATTTTTATTACACAAGCGTTTTTTATGAAGGGGATGGGGGATTGCTGAGGGTTTTTTCAAAAAGGCTGAGAAGCTGTACTATATCGGGAAAATTGAGGGGCTTGTCTTCACAGGAGAGGACCGAGGGAATGGCCCTGAAGATGTCTGGTGAATCGGTAAAGGAGTCTCCGCTTATCATGATAAAACACATTTCAGGATTATGGCTGAGCATCCGCACGGGGAGATCCCTTCCTTCCATGTCAGGGAGACAGAGGTCAATGAGAGCACAGTGAAAGGCCTTTCCTTCGGTAAGGCGCAGGGCTTCCCTGCCATTGAGGGCGGTAGTGACGCGGTGATTTTTTTTCTGCAGTATTTTTTTCAGCGCGGTACAGATAATCGGCTCGTCATCAACAATAAGTATATCAAGTCCCGGAGTCATGTTCTTCTTTTCGACATCTCAGCTGTTTTTCTGTATCCCGGGGCGGCCTCTTTTATGGCAAATCGATAAAAAAGATTATTTTTTTAAGGAGCCCTCTGAGCGGAGAAGAAGCAGCTTTATCTCAGGGTCAGGGGTAAAGCCGCCGGTGGTGCCGTCACTTTTGATGACGCGGTGGCAGGGAATGACAAGGGAAAAGGGATTACACCGCATGGCTGTCCCTGCGAAACGTGCCCCGCCGGAAATACCTGCGCGCAGGGCCAGATCACCGTAAGAAACGGTCCATCCCGGGGGAACCTCCAGCAGAGCCAGGTATATCTCCTCCTGTTTCTGGCTGATGCCGGTAAAATCCAGGGGAAGAACAGGAGAGGAAGGGAGGTGGCCATGTATGATTTTTTTGGCCAGGCGGTTTTCTCGGTAGAGGTGAAGTTCGCACGGGACGGGACGTGACGGTGCCGTGAAATAGAGATGCAGGTAGCGGTAGAGGGCCTTTACCGGAGGGGGAGGTGGCCTTTTGCCGGGATTATCTTTTTTTTGCCCCCCAGGGGGGGAGAAGGAAATGCGCCGCAGAAACTTTCTGCATGAAAAGATAAAGAGGGTCCCCGCGGGGGAATCAAAAGTGTAGAGGTCTTCTGACAGGGTATCAGTCGGCATGGGCTTCGGTAAGGATCCTGAGAGAGGCCTCCCTGTCTGCCGCGAGCTGTCTGCGGAGTTCCTCCACGCTGCTGAAGCGGACCTCGCTGCGGATCCTGCTGTAGAATTCCACGGTCAGTTCAGATCCATAAATATCATCAGAAAAGTCAAAGATGTTGACCTCGATGGAACGGCGTGTGTCACTGAAGGTGGGGTTGAACCCGATGTTGAGCATGCCGCGGTGAATTTTCCCTTTTTTTAAATAGACCATGACGGCATAAACACCATCAGCAGGGAGGAGCTTGTCGGGGTCATCTATAGCGATATTGGCAGTGGGAAACCCGAGGTTTCTGCCTCTGCCATGCCCGGTGGAGACATTGCCGGTAAGGGAATAGCGTCGTCCCAG
The DNA here is from genome assembly GCA_964534225.1 of uncultured Leptospirales bacterium. GTDB lineage: Bacteria > Spirochaetota > UBA4802 > UBA4802 > UBA5550 > CAZHNW01. Next base: position 7,485 of record CAZHNW010000044.1, read on the forward strand.
GAGGTGGGATGTCATCTCCATGTTTCCCGCTTCGATTTCATCCCGCAGCCAGGTACTTGAAACAGGACGTGTCCCCATGAGCTCTTCTGTTACCTGGGTAACACTGATACCTGTTGTGGCGGTAAGGCCCTGCAGAAACGTGAAGTTGCCCTCGCGGTTTTTGCCAAAGGCATGGTCATAGCCGATGACAATGCCCGTTGCCCCCAGGCGTTCGATAAGAAGACGGTTATAGAAATCAAGGGCGTTCATCTTTGCCATTTCACGGGTAAAGTTGAGAAGTATGACATTGTTAAAACCCATTTCTGTCAGGATTTTTTCTTTCTCCGCTGCGGTGGTTATTATCAGCGGGGGATTCTCCGGGGAAAGGACCTTGCGGGGGTGTTGAAGAAAGGTGACCACCACGGGTGTTCCCTGGACTGATTCAGCCTTTTCCTTCAGTGCCTGGAGAATCTTCTGGTGCCCGATATGTATGCCGTCGAAATTTCCGATGGTGACAATGGGGCGTACAAGGGATCCCTTTTCAGGAAGGCTGCTGAAGGGTGCCATGGTTTCAGTCCTCCCCTTTCGGGCCCGTGGTGCAGGGATTGCCCGAAGATTTCTGCATGCGCAGCAGATCAAGGATAACCAGAGCCGCCATGGACTCGATGACGGGAATGATGCGGGGGACGATGCAGGGGTCATGGCGTCCTTCTATGGCTACCGTTGTGTTTTTTCCCTCAGTGGTGATGGTCTCCTGGTTGCGAAAAATCGAGGGTGTTGGCTTAATGGCGATGCGTGCCACAAGGTCCTGGCCTGTGCTGATGCCTCCCAGAATGCCCCCGGCATTATTGGAAAGAAAGGAACCGTTTTTCATCGGGTCATTGTGGCCGCTCCCCTTCATTGCTGCTGCAGCAAAGCCGGTCCCGAATTCAAGTCCCTTGACAGCACCGAGGGAAAAGATGGCAGAGGCAAGTTTGGCGTCGAGTTTGCCAAAGACGGGGTCGCCCAGTCCCGGGGGAAGTCCTTTCACTACAAGCCTGACAATGCCCCCCACGGAGTCGTTCTCTTTTCGTGCTGCAATGATGGCATTTTCCATTTTTTTCGCTGCCACGGGATCAGCGGCACGCACGGGATTTTTTTCGATTTCATCAAAATTTTCACTGCTGCCGCGGATGCCGGCAATCTCTTCGCTGAAGGCGGTGATGCTTACTCCTTCTGCGGCGAGTATTTTTTTTGCCACGGCGCCGGCGGAGACGCGGCCGATGGTTTCTCTTCCTGATGAGCGGCCCCCGCCGCGGTGGTCACGGATGCCGTATTTTTTCCAGAAAGTAAAATCCGCGTGCCCGGGGCGAAAGAGTCTGCGGAGATTTTCATATTTGCTCGAGTCCTGATCTTCGTTGAAAACGACCATACAGAGGGGGGTGCCAGTTGTCTTCCCTTCGAAGATACCTGAGAGTATTTTTACCCTGTCCTTTTCGTTGCGCGGGGTGGTGACACTGCTCTGGCCGGGCCGGCGACGGTCCAGGTCTTTCTGAATGTCTTCGGCAGAGAGCTCGACCCCGGCGGGGATGCCGTCGAGGATGGCACCGAGGCCCTCGCCGTGGCTCTCCCCGAAGGTGGTGACCCTGAGAATATCGCCAAAGGTGTTGGGTGAAGAAGAACCGAGTGCAAGCCAGCCGCTGATTTGCCCGGCAAGGTTGCGGTGCAGTTCTTCCTCCGGTGCAGAGGAGATATCGAATATAATGTCGGCGCGGTGTTCCAGAGATTCATAGAGGCGCCGGTTGCGTTCCCCCATGACCGCAAACCCGTCGGGGCCTTCGAGAAAGGGGGGAAGTCCTCCGTCCTGTATTCTTTCCCAGAGGAGATCATCAGGTGCTTTCAGGAGAATAAGAAGGGACTCCCGGCGGAGACAGGCAAATGACCGGGAATCAAGTAGTGAACTTCCCCCTGTGCTGATGAGACACCAGTGCCGGTTTTCAAGGGTCTCGATGGCCCGTATCTCCAGTGCGCGGAAGTAATCCGCTCCCCTGCTGCGGTAGATTTCACGGCAGGTCAGTTTTTTTCCTGTTTCCTTTTCATGGAGGGCCTCTATCTGCTGGTCTGTTTCAATGAAGGGGATTCCCAGCAGGCGGGCGGTTTTCTCGCCCACGGTCGTTTTCCCTGACCCCTTTGGCCCTGTAAGGACAATTCTCATTACTACCTCATATGGTCTGTTTGAATGGTCTCAAATCCTTATATACACCGGATATAAGTCAAGGTCAATTTTTTCCCTGTTTTTGTTCAAAAGAATTCGTTTTATTTACTTCTGTATGCAAAAGGAATGAGATAAATGAAGAAAAACATGAAAAGGAAGAAAATGTGTGGTAATTGCATTAATGACGGGACAAAACAGGGTAGTTTTTGTATGATGCCACCAACAGGATTTAAAGAGCAAAGACCTGAGAGCCTACAGGGATTGACAGATGAAAAAGAAAAAAAAAGAAGACCCGGGAATTTTTAAGATACACGCTGATTTCTGCAGTGCCCTTGCCAGTGAAAAGCGCCTGCGTATTCTCTGGATCCTTCAGGATGGTGAGCATACCGTCAGTGAAATGGCGGCGGAGATCGGTATTTCCGTGCCCAATGTGTCACAGCACCTTCGTGTCCTGAGAAGCCAGGGCGCTGTCATTGAACGTAAGGAGGGGCAGCAGGTCTACTACCGCATTGCTAACGAGAAATTTATAAAGGGCTGTCGCATGATCCGTGAAGGAATTGTCGAAACCCAGATGAGCAGGTCTGAGAACCTGAACCGGGAAAAGGATTAAGAAGATCCCTGGCGGTACCCCGACTTGATGTAGTTGAGTATATCATCGTAACTGATGATTTCCCGGTAGACGGGACAGTCTCTGCATGAGGGAAGGGGATGCATGCATTTTACCTCTGTTGCCCAGCATGGTTTTGTCCTGTCCTGGTAGGCCTCACATTCACTGCCCTGGCGCCTGCAGTGTCGTATTTTCCAGCAGGGAACAAGTGAAATGAGGCGTCGTATCCCTTCAAAGTTAAGACCCTCCTGGACCATGTCCCGTATGGCCAGGATTTTATCAATTTCCAGATCAGCGAAAAGGCGCCGTCCCGTGGGTGTCTTTTCCGTGATGATTAATCCTTCCGCCTCGTAGAGGCGAAGGCTGTGAACGGAGACAGAACATTTTTTTGCCGCAGCCCCGATGCCGTGTCGGCATATAAAATAATCAGGATTTTCTATTTTTTTCAGTATCATTTGATTACAATAATGTCACAGCCATGGAAAATGACGCAAGATTAATTTTATAAATTCATATTTCATTGTGGCGTGTTGTTTTCCCCTGCGCCGACGGGTTATCCTGGAAGAGTTCGATAAAACGGTTGCCGCCGCTAAAGAGGCAGGGCTCTGGCGTATTGAAAAGAGGCGGCAGAGGTTTTTCAGGGGGAAGTTTACTCCCTGTAGATGGAAAAGATGTAGTCGAGGAGAAGTTCCCGTTCCTTTTCGTTCATACCCTTAAGTGATGCCCGCAGTGAGGGGCCGGGGGCGGTGGAAGTTATCTTCCCCACCAGCTCAAGACGGTGCCCCGGAATATCAAGATGCCCGAAGACAAAGGTCATGTTTTTCGCCGGTGCCGTACTGGTAAAGGTGATGTCCCTGTCGCTGAGGGAAGTAATCACTCCCTCGTGAAAGAGAAGGTTTTCGTTTTTTTTATCATCGTCTGAGTTAAAGAGAAAGTGGCGAAAGGGAAGGGAAACCTCTGCGCTGAGACATTTTCTCATGTTATTACGGAGGATTTCTTTGCTGTGTTGGAGAAAGAGAATTTTTTTTCCCCGTGTGAGGCGGCCGATAATTTTCAGAGAAAACTCGTAGCTCTTTTCATACTCGGTACCATAGTAGCACTGGAGTGTGGCGCCGTCGGATGCTGCCTGGTAAAAATCATCTTCCGCCAGGGCGCCGATGAACTGGTCCGTAATGTCGATGACCCGGAGGATTGAGTAACCGAAACCGGGGAGGTACGTCCTCAGGGAAGCCCCTTCGGGGATGTCATGTGTTGAGGTTATTTTTTTCATTTCCCTGTCGCACCTGTTTAAACTTCCCCCATTGCCCTGGTCTATCCCTTGAAGGAATTGATCGCCTCGGCAAAAAAGGGAAGTGAATTTTTTATTGTTTCCTCTGATATACAGTAGGAGAGACGAAAATACCCGGGGCCGCCGAACCCGACACCGGGGACAGCAAGAACATTGTATTTCTGCAGGTGCTGTACCCATGCGACATCATCGCCGCCAGGGGCCTTGCAGAAAACATAAAAGGCCCCTTCAGGGAGGGGGAATTCGTAGCCAGCATCCCTGAGGCCGTCACAGAGAAGGTTGCGCCGCCTGAGGTAGACATCCGTATCAACGGAAACATTCGTGAGTTGAGACACGATGCGCTGCATCAGGGCAGGGGCGTTGACATAGCCGAGAATGCGGTTGCACATGATCAGCGCCGCCATCAGTTCGTCATAGCCGGCACAGTTGTCTGAAACGGCAATGTAGCCGATCCTTTCTCCGGGAAGAGACAAAGATTTTGAATAGGAGGTCATGACAATTGCCTGATCATGACATTTCAGGATACTGGGAACCGGCGTGTTGTCGTAGACAATTTCACGGTAGGGCTCGTCAGATATCAGGTAGATGGGGTTTTTCCCCTGTTTTTTTTTCAGAAGGTCTCCCAGGGCTTTGAGTTCCTCTTCGCGGTAGATGCGTCCCGTGGGGTTGTTGGGGGAGTTGACAATGACCGCCCTGGTTTTTTCAGTAATGGCCTTTTCGATTGAAGCGATATCGAGGGAGAAGTCTTCTTTTGATTCCGCAAGTTTCAGAACGCCGCCATGATTTGAAATGTAGAAGTTATATTCAACAAAGTAGGGTTTTGATACCACCACCTCGTCTCCGGGATTGAGAATGGCCTTGAGGACGGTGTTCATCGCCCCGGCGGCACCACAGGTCATGATGATGCCTTCTGCTTTTTGGCTTACCCCGTGTTCACGGGCAACCTTTTCGGCGATTGCCTGGCGTACTTCAGGGTATCCGGCGTTGGGCATGTATCCATGGACGCCTTTCTGTTTTTCCGAGGCGAGGCGGGAGAGAACCGCAAAGAACTTTTCCGGTGGATCAACATCAGGATTTCCCAGGCTGAAGTCATAGACGTTTTCCGCGCCGAATTCTTCTTTGAGCCGGGCTCCCTCCTCGAACATTTTTCTTATCCAGGATGATTTTTCCATTGATTGCCGGACACCTTCTGCGATTGTCATGGTTTTCTCCTATATATTGTGCTGGTACTTTACGGTTTTGTGGGAATACTCTTTAATTCCCGCCCCCCCCCATTCCCCAATGGGGTTATAAAGATTGTTTCATCAGGGTGTGCTGCCCTGGTGTTTCGTACTATCTCCGGGGTGTACAAAGAAATGCAGATTTGACGATTGTTGTCAAATACAAATCGTGCGGCCTATTTCAGGTTTTGTGCAAAGGCATCGCAGGCATCACCCATCCATGAGGTCATCTTTCCGCGGATGATTCGTTCCAGGAGAAATTTTTCACCGTATTTTTTAATCATGTGGTTCCCCCAGAGCCCCGCGGCAATAATGGCCGTTTTTTTCTCTTTAAAATTTTTTGAAGAGAGGACGCGGCGCAGGTAGGCCCTGAAATCCCTGCATGATTTAAAGGCGGGTAAAGGGGGACGTTTATCTTTTTTAAAGAGGGGAAAACGGGCCTCGCAGAAGGCCTGGTCCATCCAGATACTTCCGGGGATATATTTACCCCGCCGGGCCCGGTGTATCAGGCTGTGCAGGACTGCCCGGTAGGTGAGGATCTCCAGCCTGCGGGAAGCGCGCAGTGCCGCGGGGGAGAAAAAACAGAAGCCCTTTCTGCGGGGCATGTAGACTGCGCCATGGCGGTGGTCCCTGCCGGTAATGTCACGAAAGAGTGCCGGGGTCAGGGTAATGGCAACCTCTATGCCCGCCGGGGGTGTTATGCCGTACCGCTGATAGAGGTGCAGGTGTGCCTGGGAAAACATGCGGTGAAGAACCCTCAGGTCACCGGGGGCAAGGCGGTTGAAATTGTCGCTGAAGATTCGGTAGTGGACCTTCCCCATTCGGCTTTGCCGGTAGTGTGCAGCATAGTTCCCGGCGGGGAGAAAGAGGGCGCAGCAAATGAGCAGTGACAGGAAATATATACATTTTTTTAACGGTGCCATACGACGATCTCCGGTTCATTGTAAAAGAAGGAGAGTATCCGGTGTGCCTTCCAGCCGCGGCATGCAAGGGCACGGGCGGACCACTGGGACATTCCGATGCCGTGGCCCAGTCCCCTGCCGGTGAAGATAAATTTTTCACCGGCAGGGGTTACGGTGAAGTCATTGCTTTTAACTTCCCCCCATCCAAGGGCCCTGCCGGCGCGGGAGAGAAAGACGGCAGCGGAGATGCGTTTAGTCCCCTTCTCTGTTTTGAAAATGATGGCGGAGACCCGTTTCTGTTTCTGTTCAAGGGTAATGCTGCGAATACGGGAAAGGCCGAATATTTTTGACAGTCTCTTTTTTGCAATTGTGACCTGCCATTTTTCATGGGGGGAGCGGCGGGAGAGAGGGGCTTCGCCGGGTAGTGAATCGTTGCCGCGCCGGTAATGGCTGTCGCGGCAGTGGCCGTGCCAGAGGACCTCGGGGCCTGAGAGGCGACCCCCGCTGCTTGAATGAAAGTATGCGGCATGTGGCTTTCCCTGGTCGTTGAGAATGACCTGGCCGGGGCTCAGTGACATGCCGGGCATTTGTTCGGGCCTTTCCGGTGGGGGCGTGGTGCCGGGATAGTGCAGGCAGTGTGTCAGGTCGCAGAACTGGTAGCGTGAATCAGTGTGCCGGTTTTTCATGTGAAGGATATATGACCTGATGGCAATTTCCATGGCACTGATCAGTTCTCGCCGCCAGCCGGGTTGGCAGTTCTTTGATGAGCGGGAGACAAGTTCTCCCAGTTCAGCCCGCGACGCGTCATGGACATAGCCCTCGAGTTTAACCCTGTTGACAATGAGGAGCGAGGTTTTGCCGGGGTAAAGGGTGAGCCCTCCCCGGTAGTGGCGTTTTTTTATGGTTTTTCCGGTTATGAATTCAATGGAAAATATTTTCGGGGAGGAGATTTCAACGGGAGATTTTGAGTGAAAAAACATGTTCCCGCTGCGAAGAGAGATAAGGCCTTCTTTTGTTGAAACAGTAACGGAATCATGTCCCGGCATTAATGTTTTACTCCCTGCAAAGAAATAACCTCCCGGTGCGGTGATGGTCACTTTCCGGGGTGCGTGACGAGAAAGGATGTGTATGCGCAGGGTATGGTTACTGCGGGCAGAACCGCTGTAGGAAAGCAGCAGGCAGAAAGAGATGAAGAAAAGAAGACCTTTGTCCCGGCGGGCGACCTGCATGAAGGTTTACTTCAGCTTTTTTTTCACCCGCGTGAGGTTTCCCAGTATTTCCCTGCTTTCCATGTCAATGCTGTTGGCCCTGCGGTAGTATTCATAGGCCTTTTTATATTTGCCCGAGTATTCAAGGCTGATGCCCATGTTGTTGAGGATTTCAGGGGATTTCGGCCTGATTGCCTGGGCAACGGAAAAGGCAGCGTTTGCCTCGCCGTATTTTTTCAGTTTTACCAGGGTAATACCCAGGGCGTTGTACGAAAAATAGAGTTCAGGATCAAGTGCGTTGGTTTTTTCGAAAAGCTTTTTTGCCCGCCAGTAATTACCCTGTTCCAGGGAGATGCGGCCGAGAAGATAAAAGAGCATGGGGGCCTTTTTGATTTTCAGGCCTTTTTTAATATAAACAGTGGCGTCTCCATATCTTTTCTGTTCCGTCAGGTAGAGGGCGAGATCTATGCAGGGGGCAACGCTATCCTGTTTTATGTCCATGCATCGTTTAAAGTGGGCGATCACTGATTTCTCATTGCCCAGTTTCCAGTGAAGATGCGCCGCCAGGAAACGGAGTTTGTAATTGGGAGAGTTCGGCTCCATGTCTTTGTCTACTTCCAGCTGGTCCGCCACTTTTTTCAGCGACGCCGTGTACTGCCCCTGTTGAAAGAGTTTCAATGCTTCGCTGTAACTGGCATGCAGGGCCGATGCAGAATAAATGAGAAAGAAAAGTGAGAGTATTGCTGAAAGATTTTTCATGATCTGTCCCCGGTATTTTTTTGTGTAAACCCCCGGATGGCTGAAGGCGAAAAAGCGCTATCTCACCTTCAGCACATCCGTGAATAATTTTTTTCAATCTTACTTGTTGTTGATGGCTGCCTGTGCCGCGGCAAGGCGGGCAATGGGCACCCTGAAGGGAGAACAGCTTACATAATCAAGGCCTGTCATGTGACAGAACTCAATTGAGCTGGGTTCTCCGCCATGTTCACCGCAGATACCAATCTTCAGGTTTTTCTTGGTTGAGCGTCCCTTCTCGACACCCATTTTTACCAGTTGTCCCACACCGCCCCGATCAAGGACTGCGAAGGGATCTGCCGCAAGGATTTTCTTGTCGATGTACTCGGGGAGGAATTTGCCCGCGTCATCACGGCTGTAGCCGAAGGTCATCTGTGTCAGGTCATTGGTTCCAAAAGAGAAGAACTCGGCTTCCTGTGCGATTTCGTCAGCGGTTACCGCGGCGCGTGGAATTTCGATCATGGTTCCCACCATGTAGTCGACTTTAATTCCCTTCTCTTTCATTACCTTTTCAGCGGTGGCTACGATGATGCTTTTCTGTACTGCCAGCTCCTTGACTGTTCCTACAAGGGGTACCATGACTTCAGGTTTCGCATCGACACCCTCTTTCTTGAGGTCACATGCCGCTTCAAATATAGCGCGTGCCTGCATTTCAGTGATTTCAGGATAGGTCATTCCGAGACGGCAGCCGCGGTGTCCCAGCATGGGGTTGAATTCGTGGAGTGATTCGACCTTGGCCTTGACTTCTTCGGCGGAGATGCCGAGCTCGCTTGCCATTTCTTCCTGCTGGGGTGCCTCGTGGGGCACGAACTCGTGAAGGGGCGGGTCAAGAAGACGGATGGTAACACCGTATCCTTCCATTGCCTTGAGGATGCCGTAGAAGTCACCGCGCTGCATGGGAAGAAGTTTTTCGAGGGCCTTTTTTCTTCCTTCAACATTTTCAGCAAGGATCATTTCGCGGACCGCCTTGATGCGGTCGCCTTCAAAGAACATATGCTCTGTCCGGCAGAGACCTATACCCTGGGCGCCGAAATTGCGTGCCACCTCGGCATCATGGGGTGAGTCAGCGTTGGTTCGTATGAGGAGGCGTTTTACCTCGTCAGACCATTCCATGATGGTGCCGAAATTGCCGGAGAGTTCTGCATCGATGGTGGGAACTTCTCCAAGCATGACATCACCGGTGGAGCCGTCAAGAGAAATGAAATCTCCTTCTTTGATAACATTGTCGCCGACTTTAAGGGTCTTGGCGCCATAGTTGATTTCAAGAGAACCGACACCGGAAACACAGCACTTGCCCATGCCGCGGGCAACAACGGCGGCGTGTGATGTCTGGCCGCCTCTCTGTGTCAGGATACCCTGTGCGGCGCTCATACCCTTGAGGTCTTCGGGGGAAGTTTCGATACGCACGAGTATGACCTTTTCTCCCCTTTTATTCCATTCATCAGCCTCGTCGGCGTGAAAGACCACTTTACCTGTTGCAGCGCCTGGTGATGCGGGGAGTCCCTTGGCTATTTTTTTCTTTTCAGCACCGGGATCAAAGGTGGGGTGAAGAAGCTGGTCCAGGGAGTTCGGCTCAATGCGGTTGAGAGCCGTTTTCTTGTCGATGAAACCTTCGTTAACCATGTCCACGGCAATGTTTACGGCTGCTGCGGCAGTTCTCTTTCCGGTTCGGGTCTGCAGCATCCAGAGGTTCTCATTCTGAATGGTGAACTCGATGTCCTGCATGTCCTTGTAGTGGTTTTCAAGTTTTTTGTAGGTGTCTACCAGTGTTTTGTAGACCGTGGGCATTGCCTCTTCGAGAGAGGGGAAATCCTTTTTTCGTGTTTCCTCGGAAACATCATTGTCTCTTGCCCACCTCTGGGAACCATCGAGTGTCACCTGCTGGGGGGTTCGGATACCGGCAACAACGTCTTCTCCCTGGGCGTTGATGAGATATTCACCGTAGAAAACATGTTCCCCTGTGGCGGGGTCACGGGTAAAGGCTACACCGGTGGCGCAGTCTTCTCCCATGTTGCCGAAGACCATGGCCTGCACGTTAACGGCAGTGCCCCAGCTATCATCGATGCCGTTCATCTTGCGATAGAGAACAGCGCGTTCATTGTCCCATGAGCCGAAAACGGCACCAATGGCTCCCCAGAGCTGTTCCTTCGGATCGGTGGGGAAGTCTACGCCCAGGCGGTCCTTGATCAGTTTTTTGAATCGGCTGACCAGTTCCTTCAGGTCTTCGACGGAAAGATCCAGGTCTTCTTTTATTCCCTTTTCTTCTTTAAGTTTGTCCATAACCTCTTCGAAGGGATCAATGTCTTCCTTGTTGACCGGTTTCATGTCGAGAACAACGTCACCATACATCTGGATGAAACGGCGGTATGAGTCCCAGCCGAACCTGTCGTTGCCTGATTTGGCAATGATACCCTTGACGGTTGTATCGTTGAGGCCAAGGTTGAGAACCGTGTCCATCATACCGGGCATGGAAACCCGCGCACCGGAACGGACAGAAAGAAGAAGGGGGTTGTCGGGATTGTTGAATTCCGCTCCCATAATTTTTTCCACTTTCTTCAGGGCCTTGTTGACTTCATCTTCAAGTTCCTTTGGGAAATTTTTGTCGTTGTCATAATACTCATTACATACATCTGCTGTAATGGTAAAACCAGCGGGAACGGGAATGCCGAGATTAGACATTTCCGCCAGGTTGGCTCCTTTCCCGCCCAGGAGATTTTTCATGTCAGCTTTACCCTCTGCTTTTCCGCCTCCAAAGACGTAAACTCGTTTAGCCATTTGTATACTCCTATACCTGTAATATTTTATTCATACTTATCCCCGAAGGGGTGGTTTTGCTTTGCCTGAAGTTTTTATTGTCCGGTTATCGGAAAAAGGGCCCGGCGGGCAAAAGATGGCCAGGGATTCATCAAAAAGCGAAGAAACAGTCCCTTGAGAGATGCATGAAGCTGCCAGTTTTGCCCTGTACAATATATAACCGGCAATAAAAAAAGTACATTATTTTAATCAATTTTCTGTGTAAAGATATTTTTTTGTAATTTTTTTTTGCATATACAATAATTTTCAATTCAGGGCCGGGATAGGGAAAAAAACTTTTTTCATTGAACAGGGAAGACAATCAGGGTATGCTGAAGTGTCCGACTGGAAAATTCTTGTTTTTCAGAAAAATCCGCCAGGCGGTATAGAGAAAATTGTGGATGGTGCCGGTTAATGAAAAGTCTCTGTATATTAAAAATGACTTTATACCGATAATAATGGTAAAGTAGAAAAGTGTATGAGTGATACTTCCCGACATAATAACGAATCAGAAAAAAATAGTGCCGGCAACCTGCAGATGTACGAAAAAAAGATACAACAGCAGGAGCGTACAATCTATGATCTCCGTAATCTCATTGGACTCGGCATCAGCCTTTCATCAAATCTGAATTTTGAAAGCCTGGTGGAATCTATTCTCTACAGCTGTATCGGGCAGATGCTTGTTGAAAAGGTGGCCATTCTTCTCCAGGAGGATATTGACGCGGAAAGTTTCTATATTCACATGAGCAAAGGTCTTGACGAAGACTATTTCAAGACAGAAACAATACTGGAAGAGGAATCACTTCTTATAAATTATCTTGGGATAAACCCCTCGCCGGTGGCCTTTGAAAAGCTCTATGAAATCGAGGAACTGCGTAATGAGCTTGACCGAATTTCAATGCTTTCACCCCGCCTCCTGATACCCCTTAAATCAAAGGATTCTATTAATGGAATTATTGTTCTGGGGCCGCGTCTGACAGGTGAGGATTTCGCGGACAATGAAATTGATTTCCTTGAAGAGCTGGGGAAATTTGCCGCTATCGCTGTAGATAACTCGCGTCTTTATCTCATGGCGACCCTTGACAGGATGACACGGCTTTATATCCACCACTATTTTCAGGAAAGGCTCCTCGAGGAATTGAAACGATCACGGCGCAACAACACGCCTCTTTGCCTTATAATGTCAGATATAGACCATTTCAAAAAGTTTAATGATACTTACGGTCATCAGCAGGGAGATATTGTCCTCAAAGAGGCGGCGGGCCTTCTAAAGGCCCTGGTACGCAGTGTGGATATCCCCGCCCGGTATGGTGGAGAAGAATTTGCCGTAATTCTCCCTGAAACGGAAATGAAAGATGCCATTGCCATTGCCACGCGCCTGAGGAAGGCTGTAGAAAACCATGAATTTTCTGGACAGGAAGACCCCCTCCATGTAACTATCAGTCTCGGTGTTGCTCAGTTTGATCCTGACATTGACATGGATAAAAAGGACCTTGTCGGCAGGGCTGATGCGGCACTTTACCGGGCAAAGGAGTCGGGAAGAAACCGGGTTGTCGCCCACAGGGGCAAATAGGTCTTGAGAGGGGATATGGAGCAGAATAAATTTCAGAGCGCCTTTCAGAAGGCGCAGCGATTCGAAAAAGCAGGAGACCTGAAGGAGGCAGCCAGGGCCTACCGTGAGGTGCTTTCCATTGACCCCCATTTTCGTCCCGCCTGTTTGAACCTTGGGTTTATTCTTTTTCAGAAGGGGCATTACCGTGAAGCCCTTGCCTGTTATGAACGCGCCCTGACAGTCGAAAAAGACCACCTGACGTATTTTAACATGGGAAGTATCTACTATCGTATGGGCAGCTACAAGCAGGCGGTTATTAATCTTGAAAAATGCAGGAAGTTAAATCGCGAGTTTCCCATAGCTGTTCTTGTTATGGGGCTCTGCTACAGTAGAATGAACAATTACCGGGCAGCGGAAAAGAACTTCAACGAGATACTTGGCGTCTGGCCTGACAACAGGGTGGCCCTGACTGCACTGGCTATCATGTACTACAACCAGGGAAGAAATGACGAGTCCATCAGTTTCCTGAACAGCCTTTTGAAACTTGATGAAAATAATCATCGTATCCGGGAATTAAAGTCGACAATTCTTTATCAATCCGGTGATTTTACCGCCTCAGCGGAAGAAAAGAAAAGGCTTGCCCGGGACGGGGAGCGGTACCGTTTTTTCAATGAATACATTCAGGCCGTTCCCGTGGAACTCCTTACTGACAGGTATGGGAGCCTGGAGACGAAGATTGATACCCTTCGTGAAAAAAAAGACCGTCAGAGCCTGATATCTCTCAGCCTCTGCCATCTCTTCAGTGGTGACTCCGATGCTGCCATCGATTGCCTCTACAGGGCAAAGATGGAAAAGTAGAAAACAGTTTAATGCTCAATTATTATTTTGTTGAGTATCGCTATCCGGTGTGAAAGAGATTTTGATATCTCTACCATCTGTTCTGTGCTTTTTTCGATATTGCCCGCTATTTCATCGAGAAGGTTTACAGTATTAACCACGTTAACAATGGCACCTTTCTGCTGACCCGTAGAAACGGTAATTTCCCGGGAGCCTTCCATGATTCCTTTCATGTGATTATGAAGGTTGGCCATCATTTTTTCCTGTTCCATGCATCGCTGCAGGATATCCCTGCTGGCTTCGTTGACATCCGCCACAGAGGAGTTGATACTCTCCAGGGCAGAACCTGATTTAAGGATCAGGTCACTTTCACCTTCGATATCCTGTACGATTTCTTTTACAATATTTTGAATGGTTTTTGCCTGCTGAACTGAATTGTCTGCGAGTTTACCGATCTCGTCGGCGACAACGGCAAAGCCCCTGCCGTGGTCACCTGCCCTGGCAGCCTCAATAGCGGCATTCAGGGAAAGAAGGTTTGTCTGTTCGGCAACATCGTTTATCATTGTGGCTATTTCTTCAATACTTGTAGATGAATTTTTCAGTTTCAGCATTCCCTCCTGAACATGGTCGAGGCGTCCCGTGATCGATTCGGTGACCTGTTTGCTTTTATCGCCAAGAGTCACCATGGACTCGGCGGCGGAAGTGATTCTGCTGAGGGAATCGCTGTAGCTGTTGAGAAGGTCATCACTTCCGTGAACGGCCTCATCTTGCTGCAGGGCATTGGCCGCAACGGTTTCGATACTGCCGGAAATAGTTTCCACTTCGTGGGTCGTTTCTTCGAGGCTTTTTTTCTGTCGATCCATCCCACTGCTGAGGGTTTCGGTGGTATCATTAACCTTTGTGGCAATCATGATAAGCTCATCCGTTGATTCCATGACGGATTGAAAAACAGCGTTGAGGTTCCTGTTTTTTTCTTCGATTTCCTTTGTTGATTCGGAAAGGTCTCTTGCCAGTTTCATGACCCGCTGCCCCATGAGGACCCCGAATGAACCGAGAAGGGCGGGGTAGCCAATATTAACCATGAATATTTTAGACATGAAGATGCGGTTCATCATCAGGGCATCATGAAAGATGGCGCCGATGAAAAAGATATACCCGAAAAAAATGATTTTCGCTTCCCTGTTACCTTTTCGATGAGCGAGAAAAAGAATGACGCCCCAGAAAATTTCCGCGGTAAAACCGATGAGCCCGATAATGTCAAAGCGCCATCCCGTAATTGGATTTTCCGTGGAGGCGGTTACTGCCAGCAATGTAATCAGCAGAAACAGGATGACTATTGCAATGCGTCCCGCCTTCAGTTTTACTTCCAGGGCCATTTCAAGAAAGAAGTATATCCACGACACCATGATACCCGATAGAATATAAAATATCTGGTCCTGCATGTTCCATGGGAGGGGGCCGAAGGTGGGGGCCCAGAAATGAGTGGTCAGTATGAACCAGAGGATTGACATGCCGCTGAAATGACCGAGAAGACGGTTTTCTCTTTTTCCTGCGAGAAAGGCGATGAAAGCGGAGACACCGATGAGGAGACATAAAATACCGAAGGACATGGAGAGGTGTTCCCCGAGAAATTTTTCATAGAAGTGATGGTTGCGCACATCAAAGGCGTATCCGATAAAGGGGGCACTGTTAAAATTTGCCTGCTGGTTGGTGAACTGCCTGATAGTGATGACATTTTTTTCACCGTAGCGGATCAGGCTGCCAGGCATGAAGTGCCATGCCGCGGCATTCCAGTCGGAGTGAAAGTCAGGGTATTCCCTTCCCGTTGTGCCGATACGGGAGCCGTTCAGGTAGGTGGTTGCCTGGTCCCAGACACGTCCGATGAAAATGCCCAGGTCCCTGCCGCGATATTTTTCTGGTATAACAACATTTTTTCTCAGCCAGATAATACTTTTTTTTCTTTCCATGGATAGTGCCGCGGGGAGGGAATCAAGTTTTTGCCAGGTGCTGTCATCGAATTCAGGAAGGGGATAGCGTTCGGCGCGGTTGACGTTTTCAGGGTAGCGTGTGATCAGGATTTTCCAGTCTCTGCTTAGATCGATTTGCCTGGTATCAGAGCATGACATCAGGGTGAGAAGCGCAAATAACACACAGGTAAAGGTTTTATTATACATGGTCGTCTCATCTTTATATGTTTTTCTGTATATTTTGTACAATTTTAGTAGAAATGTATTCCTGAATAAAGTATTTTTTTTCCTGCAGGAAAAAATGCTGTTTTTCAGCGGTTAACGTTTGTTGTATGCTCTCAGTCTGTTTCATTGTGCCGGATATTATTCGTTAAAAGAGCACCTGGAGTCCCTGCTAAATCGCTTGCATTTTATTTTGCCTGTATGTATAATGAGAGTAAAGATGGAGACAAAATGGTATGAAAAAACCACGATGTAAATTACCGGACATTCCCCAGGCATCTCATCTTATAGGCCTGACTATCTCCACCCTGAAAGAAGCGGGAAACGCGGAGAAGGTGAAGGAATTCGTCAATGAAATCAAGGACCGCGACCTGAATTTTGATATTGATGAGGTTCTGAAAATTGCCGGCAGGTACGTGGATTTTCACAACGAAGAGGAATTCTGAATAAAAGAGAGGACTGGTCAATACGTTATGGTATATAAAAAAACTATTCTTTCAGGCGCATCCGAAGACAGGTTTCAAAAACTGATCATGGAGAGGCTCCAGCCGGGCTCTGACAAGGAAAAGATCGATGAAAGGATATGGGACCTTTTCGGAGAAGAATGGTGCATTATGTTTACCGATCTCTCAGGTTTTTCCCGGGGAGTGGAAAAGTTCGGCATTATACATTTTCTCCAGACAATTCATGAATCGGAACGACTGCTGACGCCTGTTATCGATGAGTATGACGGTATTCTTCTTAAGGTTGAGGGGGATAGTTTTCTTGTTATTTTCAAGAAACCCGTCAAGGCACTGCGTGCCGCTATCGAAATGCAGACGGTTTTGAAAAATTATAATATCGATAAAAGTGACGAAGAAAAGGTACTTCTCTGTGTCGGCCTGGGGCACGGGCATGTGCTTAAAATTGGCGACAGTGATGTCTTTGGTGCCGAAGTCAATGCTGCCAGTAAACTGGGAGAGGATACTGCTGATGCCTGGGAGATCCTGGTCACCGAAGAGGTTAGAAAAAAGGTGGAAAAAACAGTACCCGGGGTATCCTTTGAAAAAATTGATTTCGTCCCCCCCGGGGCGGAAGCTGCCTACCGGATTATTTACACCGGTTGATTTTTCTGCATTCTTAACAGGATAAGATAAGAGCCCGTTTCCTTTAAGGACGGGCTCTTATTCTGTCTGAACTGTCTCGCCTGTGGGCCATTTTCGCTTTTTGGAAAATCAGTGCCCCGGTAAAAATCAGAACAGAGGTAAAGATAATGGACGCACCCGAGGGTATTTCGAGGTAGTGCGAAATGACAAGGCCGCTCAGGGAAGAGAGAAAGGCGAAAAACGTGGAAAGCCAGAGCAGCTTTTTGAAATTATTGGTAAAGAGTCCTGCTGTGGCCTGGGGAATCGTTAAAAGAGAGATTACCAGGATGATCCCTACGACACGGATGTTGATGACAATGGTCAGGGCGATAAACCCGAACATGAGATAGTTGATGAATCTTACGGGGATCCCCCGTGTCATGGCAAACTCTTCATCGAAGGCAACGTAGAGGATATCCCTGTAGAGAAAGATAAAGGTGGCGCTGATGAGAAGGGTGACGGTGCCTGTAACGGCAAGGTCTGAAAGGGAGACGGTGAGAATGCTTCCGAAAAGATAGCCCATGAGATTGGGAGCATAGCCCGGTGTGATATAGATGAAGATGATGCCTACGGCCATGCCAAAGGACCAGAGAATGCCTATGAGGGTGTCGGTCCGCATTTTTGTCCGCCGTGTAAGGTATTCAATGGAGAAGGCAGAAAGCATGGCAAAGATGGTTGCCCCCGCCAGGGGATTGATTCCCAGGTAGTAGCCGATGCCGATGCCACCAAAGGAGGCATGGCTTATACTTCCCCCTAAAAAAACAATTTTTCGTGAAACGATATAGGTGCCTACAAGGCCGCAGGCGATACTGACGAGAAAGGCCGCCGCCAGGGCTCTCTGAAAGAAGGGATAGGATAAGAGTTCAATCATTTATGATCACCATGTGTTTTTAATATGGTATGGGGAATGTCACCATGCCCGAGAAGGCGCACGGGACAGTTGTACGTTTCAAGGAGTTCCTGGGATATCTCGCTGGCTCCATGGTAGTGAAGGGTCCCGTTGACACAGGCGATGTTTTTGACCGCGGAGATGATGGAACCGATGTCATGAGATACAAGGATGATGGCCATGTCTTTGTTCAGTTCGACGAGGATTTCATTGAGGTTTTCTGCGAATGATGAATCAACAAAGGTGTCGGGTTCATCCAGGATGAGCAGCCGTGGCGAGGATATAAGGGCGCGGCAGAGAAAGACGCGCTGCATCTCTCCCCCGGAGAGATCACCCACGGTTCTTTCAGCGAGATGACTGATACCGAAACGATCCATGAGGGATTCAGCCCGTTCATGGCAGTCACGGGAAAAGGATCGCATGAATGAACGTTCCCCCATGCAGCCGGAAAGAATGACGTCCCGGACCGTGATGGGGAAGGTCCTGTCAACTATCTTGAACTGGGGAAGATAACCAATGGCCTTGCGGTTTCCCTGGAGGTGCTTGTCATAGAAGGTGACCGACCCCTTCTGGGGAGGGACGAGACCAAGAATGATGCGCAGCAGTGTTGTCTTGCCGCTTCCGTTGGGGCCGATGATGCCGAGAAAATCATTTTCATAGACGGGGAGGTTGATCTCCTCCAGTATGAGGGAAGTGTCATAGCCGGCATTGATGGCAGTCAGTTCCAGTATTTTTTTCGGTGTCATTGCAGTTCTCTTTTAAAGGTTGCAGATATTGTTTTCATGTTTTCCAGCCAGTCGGGAGCGAGGGGGTCAAGTCGTACCACCCTGCCCTTCAGGTCGCGGGCGATGGCAGCTGCCCACCGTGTGGGAAACTGCTTCTGGATAAAAACTGTGGAAATACCAAGGCTTTGTGCCCGGCGGATGATGTTTTGAATCTGCCGTGGTGAGGGTTCTTTCCCCTCTGTTTCTATCGGTACCTGGGTAAGGTTGTAGTCACGGGCAAAGTATCCCCAGGCGGGGTGAAAGACCAGGAAACGGCGTTCCCTGGTCTTTTTCAGATTTGCCGTTATTTCCCTGTCGAGCTTTTCAATGTCGCGGAGAAGAACAGAAAGGTTTTTATCAAAGAGTTTTTTCTTTTCAGGGAAGGTCTCTCCAAGGGCCAGGGCTGTGGCACGTGCAATTTTTTTCATGGCACGGGGGCTGAGCCAGACATGGGGGTCGACACCGCGGTGGTGGTGATCATTCATGCCCTTTTTAGCAGGCCTGATCAGGTCAATATTACGGGAGGTGTTGACAATTTTCATTTTCGGGTTCACCGATAATATTTTTTTTATTTCTGTTTTTTCAAAGGCGATATGGCCGATGCGCAGGTAGAGGGGACTGGCGCTGAGTGACTGGAGCTGACGTGACGTGGGCGCGTAGGTGGCGGGGCTGTGTCCCGGGGGCACCATGACTGTCACGCCGATACTCTTTGTGGTGATGCGATCAACGATGTATTTCTGGGGAAGTATGGAAACCGTTACGGTAACGTTATTTTTTTGTGGAGAGGGGGAACAGCCCGCGGCCAGAAACAGGAGAAAGGCGACAGCTGAAAGGATGCAGGTCAGCCTGCTTCTACTTCCCCCTGCGATCTTTTTTTTATGAAGATGTCCCTGTTTCATGAAATACCTGCCTTTTCCCCGGGCTGATGATTGTCAATGGGGGGGCTCGTTTTTGCTGCTGTTTCCTGTACCATTTTTTGAGAGATGCAGGATTGAAATGTTACAGGTCTCTTTAAGTACCCTCTGATTTTGTCTCTGCTTCTTCAGGGGATGTCTCCTTCAGCCATTTCTCCGCCTCCTGTTTCTCTTTGAATATCTTAAAGGTGACATCCCTGTTTTCATAGTAGGCCTGCAGCATGCGTCCGAATCCGTAGTGGAGATTTTTTTCTACCACAACGGCAAATTTTATGAAACGGTGGCGGAGGGAGCGCATTATCTGTGTCACATGAAAAGCCTCGGTGGTGGGAATGTCAAAACTTGCACCGCGGCTCAATACGAGGATGGACATGCCCTGTACGAATCCCGGGTCATTGTCAATCTGCGTGAAGAGTTTTTCCAGCTCAGCAACGGTAATGGTACCGTGGCCTATGACTGTAATGTGTTCGTCTCCTATGGTATATTTGACGGGCATCCTATTCTTTCAGTATAAGGTATCGTGGTGTTTTTTGACGGTATTCTTCAAAGGGGATACCGTAAACTTTCTGATAGTATGCCTCAAGTGCCAGTATTCGTCCATGATTAATTAGTATCAGGGCCAATAAAATTATAAGGCCGTGGACAGAAGCGGCGGATACGGCGATGCCGATCCAGAAGATGACCGTGAAAAGAAAAGCGGGATTGCGGGAGAGACGAAAAACGCCTCCACCGGGGAAGGCGGAAGGATTGCTGAAAAGAAAGTGCAGGCGCGCCATGAGATATCCCGCCAGGCCGATGATGCAGAGGACCAGTCCCGCGTCTTCACGCCAGGTGCCGAACCAGAGGGGCTGCCAGACGGTAAAGGCGAAGAGAACCCCGTGAAGCAGAGAAGAGGCCGCCAGGAAGATGCGTCCCCGGGGCCCGCTTTTTTTGAATACACGGAGATTTTCCCACCGGTGGATGCCCCGCCCGATAAGTGATGTGAGCATTACCGCCGCGAAAAAGGGCAGGGCAAAGAGCCAGGCGTGAAAAAGACCCGGCCGGTATCCCATTTTTCCCAGGAGGGGGAAGCGCTCAGAAACGCTGCGGGATGATGCCATGAGGCGGGCCATCTTTGCGGTGATTTCCGGGTTTTGCCCGGCAATGTTGTTGTTTTCGCCGGGGTCACTGATAAGGTCATAGAGTTCAAGGGGCGCATCATGATTCATGCGTACTCCCAGGCGCAGGGCCTTGTAGCGGTTCATGCGCAGTGCCTGTTTGCCCCCCTGTTCATGAAATTCCCAGTAGAGGGAGCCGTGTTTTTTCTGCTGTTTTTTTCTGCCGCGCAGTGCCGGCACCATTGAAATACCATCGATTTTTTCAGGGAGAGGGGCCCCGGCCAGTTCCGCAAAGGTAGGGAGCATGTCCCAGAAGGCGGAGACATGGGGGCTTGTGCGTCCTGCCGGCACGGTACCGGGCCAGTAAGCCACCATGGGTATGCGGATGCCCCCCTCGTAGAGGTCACGTTTTTTGCCGCGAAAGGGGCCGGCGCTGTTGAAAAAGGCGGGGTCTGCGCCGCCCTCGGCATGGGGACCGTTGTCGCTGGTAAATATGATGAGGGTGTTTTTATTTTTTTTCAGTTTTTTCAGGTGCGCCATGATACGCCCGATATCACGGTCGAGGCGTGTCATCATGGCAGCGAATTTTTTCTTTGCCATGGGCCAGGGTTTGTCCCGGTAGCGACCAAGGTCAGGAATCTGGAGCTCTGCATGGGGAATCGTGTAGGCCAGGTAGAGAAAAAAGGCTTTATCGCGGTTGTCGGTGATAAAGCGAAGGGCGTCTTCAGTGAAGAGATCGTGGCTGTATGTTTTCCCGTCAAGGTCTTTGCGCAGGCCATTGCGCCAGAGGTGGTCCGGGTAGTAGCTGTGGGCCTGGCGCTGGCAGAGGTAGCCGAAGAAATAATCAAAGCCGTGATAGCGGGGCTCCCCCTGAGTTCCCGGGGCGCCAAGGCCCCACTTGCCGATGATGCCGGTACGGTATCCCGCCTTTTTCAGGACTTCAGCCACGGTTACTTCCGAGGTGGAAAGGGAGGCCTGTCCCTCGGGTAAAATTTCCCGGTTGCCCCGGATGTCCGCGTGTCCCGGTGATTTGCCTGTGAGAAAACAGCAGCGGGAAGGGGCACAGACCGGTGCCCCCGCGTAGTGGTCGGTAAAGAGCATACCCTTTCGGGCCATGGCATCGATATTGGGGGTGGCGATTTCTTTCTGTCCGTAACAGCCCACATCTCCGTAGCCTGCATCGTCGGCGAGAATATAGATAATGGAGGGTTTACTGTCTCTACTCTCGGCTTTTGCCTGCGGGGCTGCTGCTGTCATGGCCATGGCGGCTGAAAGAACAATTCCTGCCGCGGTGCGTATGATGCGCCGGTTTCTTCCCTCACGGGCAAGGATATTTTTCAGGGCCGCATCCTTACCGGCCCTGTTAAAACTGTCGAAGGGATGCCCCTGGCGGGGTTCCCTGTCTCTGAAAAGTTCATGCCTGGTATTTGTTGCTGCCGGGGCGGGTATGACTTCCTTCTCATTCATTTTGCAACCTTTTTGAAAATGTGATGTTTGGGCTCTTCTAAAAACCGGTGTTTTTTTTATTTTGTTTTTATGATACCAGAATCAACCGTTGATGTAAAACATTTCAGCAATAAATGACTGACATGTCAATCGATAAATCTATTGGCTGCTGTATCCACAAAAGAATTGCAGAATTTTACTTTTTCGGCAGAATAGGGTGATGGCGGCCAAACTTGACAGGGGGGAGATCGTGGGGGACCATCCCATGAGCAAAACGAAGTTTCGGAATAATATGAAGAAAATGCTGAAAAAGTAAATTGACACCAATCAATAATGGCGGGATTGTTTATGTAGAAATATTTCCAGGAGATATACAGATGAAAAAAACAGGTTTCTTTTTCGTGACCCTTATTCTTATGTGCGGGTTTTCACTGCAGGCTGATGCCCGTGTCATTGCCACGTGGCCACGCAAGGCAATGTTTATCGAAAAAATGGTCTATTCACCTGATGGAACAAAGGTTGCCCTCCAGGCACGGGATCGTGCCGGTTACTATAAACGTATTGCCACTATCTGGGTTGGATCGGCGCGGTACGGAAGGTTCAAAAAACTTTCCAGTGACTCCGTGGCGGAGATTACATGGATCGACAACCACAGTATCGCCTTTCTCGATAAATCAGCCCTGGGTAGTTTCGGATCACGGAAAAAGCCCGCCATCGTGGTCAAGGCCATTGATGTGAAAACACGGCACGTGGAAATGATCTATCGCCTCCCGGCAGAGGCCATCCGCGGATCAGGGGGAAGAACAGGCACCCTGAACTTTTACGGGATTTCCCCCGGTGCCCGGCTGCTGCTGGTAAAAACCGGCAAAAACTATATCCTCGAAGACCTGAAGGCGCGGCGGCCGGTTTACCTGCGCAATTTTACCATTCCCTATTCATCGAACCCGCAGCCGCAGTTTCGTTTTTTCGGCCGCAACAGGGCCATTCTCTTTGACGGCCGCAACCGCCGCTACAAAATATACCGGTATGACGGCCGGGGGCTGCGCCTGGAGAAAACCATTTCCTCTCTTGGTGGGCACAGGCCCTCCGGTGACTTTTCGATTGATAAGGGGGGGAAGTCTATCCTCTTCGCATCAGAGGTCTGCCGCGGCGGGTGCCGCAACGAGATCTACCGATATGACCTGCAGAGAAACCGCCTCAGCAGAAAACTTATGACCGTGCGGGGAAGCCAGGTACTGAGAATTGTTTTCTCACCGGGACAAAATGAGCTGCTGGTCAATGATTTTCACCGGTGGCTGAAAACATATCGCCTTCCCCGTCTGCGGAGATAGACAAATGACAGAAGAGAAAGCCCCGGTAAACAATACCACTGAGAAGAACCGATCCCGCCTCCCCTGGGGACTGGGCCTGGCCCTTGTCATCGGCGGATCTCTCTACACCTTATACGGTATGGGGACGGGGCTTTACCTGATGTTTTTTTCCACCTTTATGGATTTTTTCCCCTCTTCTTTTACCGTAGCGGGAGAGGTGGACCCCTTTAAGGTCGTGGCAATGATGAAGCCCCTTTACCTGGTACAGGGAGCGGAAAAGCTTGCCGCCGGGATCGTCTCCATCATGGGGATCATTGCCGGCGCCGGGATGATGCAGTATAAAGAGTGGGGCCGCCGCATGGGCCTTGTCTGGGCGGGGGGTGCCCTGCTTTATCTTTCAGTGGATGTTGTCCTTTATTTCCTGGTGATGCGTCCCGCGGGAGAAAGGCTTTTTCTCGAGATGTCCCGCCAGTTTGCCTCGATACAGGGTGGCGGGGTCAGTGTCTCCGGTCTTATGACGGCCATACTGCCTGTTTCCCTCCAGTGGGGGTCTGTCATGTTTTTGCTGACAATCTTTCTCATGGCGGTTCTTCCGTGCCTGGTGGGATTTTTTTGTTTCAGGCTTTCCCGTGAGGTGTGGGATAAGGAAAACCTGTAATTTGACAGCAGCGCGCTTTATGGTTTTTTCGGGGCAGTCTGTTGCATACAACTGCAGCACCTTGAAGGGGCCCTGTCAGCTCGTTTTTGCTGCAAGCATTTCCCATGTTTTTTCTGAAATTTCCCGCGCTGTGTAGGGTTTTTGAAGAAACAGGCTGACCCCCAGTTCTGCGGCCTTTTCTTTTTCCTCGTCTTCCATAAGTCCTGATGCCATAAGGACCCTTATCCCGGGACTGGTTTTTTTCAGCTGTGCCAGAGCATCGAGTCCCGACATGCCGGGCATGGAAAGGTCAAGGATTATACCGTCGATTTCCTCCTTATGGCGGGCATAAACTTCCAGCCCCTCTGCGCCCCCTTCTGCTGTCAGGACCGTGTAACCGCATTCCCTGAGGATGCCGGATGCAATATGGAGGATTGATTTTTCATCATCAATGACAAGTATTGTGCCGGAACCGGCAACGATATCGAGGTTTTTTATTTTATTTACACGGGTGGCTGGTTTCTCTTCAGCAACGGGGAGATATATCTTGAAACATGATCCCTCTCCCGGCTCTGAACAGACATCGATGAAACCACTGTGCTGGGAAATGATACCATAGACCATGGCCAGCCCCAGTCCTGTTCCCAGGTGATTTTTTTTGGTGGTAAAGAAGGGGTCGAATATCTGTCTGCGTGTTTCTTCGTCCATGCCCACGCCGGTATCCCTGACTTCAATTTT
>CAZHNW010000045.1:0-31550 GCA_964534225.1 uncultured Leptospirales bacterium
AAAAAAAATCTCGGAGCCTGCGGCCTTAACTGCGGGAAATGTATTTTCAACCGGTTTTTTAGTTTTTTCCTTAAAAAAACAGTATATTATTCAGCTGCATTATCGGGAGGCACATGATGGAATTTTATGAAATGGCTGTAATTTTTCTTCTGGGAATAATGGTAGCCTTTGCCCTCTCCTATGTTTTCAATGAACCGATACAGGCCCTGGTAAATTCATTCAGAACCATACCGGTTTTTGACCGCAGGAGTGTACCGGAAAGAAGAACCATTACTGACCGTCGCAACCGCCCCAGGGGAGTCGATGACCGACGTCAGGAGTTCAGAAGAAAAACGGACAGCCTCTACAGGTAACTACAGCCGCATTATTTTTTGTTTTCCCCCCTCTTGTTTCATATCTTTTAAGGGAAAGAATGTGCAGAAACAGGAGAATCACCATGGAAACAGCAGGAATATTATTAACCCTCTGTGCCGCCCTGGTGCTTCTGATTTACCAGTCTCTTCTGCAAAGACTCTACTTTGAGAGAAAACGTAATGATTACAGAAAGCGAAGAGCCACTGACAGGAGACAGGGTGAAAGACGCAAAAACGACGAGTTATTTGTCCTCTTTGAAAGAAGGGGCAAAACTCCCACGTATCATCATAGAAAAAATGACGGGCGAAGAAAGAAAAAAGAAAATATCAACAGGTAGAACAATCCTGAACAAAACTCGTATATATTCGCCAGAAATGACATTATTAAAATAATGTCATTTTTCTTTTGACTTCCTCTGCTATCATCTACTATACTATAGAAGATCCATAAGTAACCTGAAACCAGAATCTAATAAAACTATAATATTAGAGTACCCTGTCCGGTACATTTTCCGGGATTTTGCACTGCTGCCAATAAAAAAAGATGGTGGTATGTCTGGATAGTACTACCCGACGGGGATTATTTTTACTACTGTTACCTGGAGGTACTATGGATACCATATTGAGAGTTGATATGGGTGCTGAAGGCGGTCCCCGCTTTTCACAAACAGAGCCGGGCGACTATGCCGGTCTCGGCGGACGGGCCCTCACCAGCACCATTATATCGAAAGAAGTAAACCCACTCTGCCACCCCCTGGGAGAGGAAAACAAGCTCATCATCGCCCCGGGAATGCTCAGCGGTACCGCAGCGGCCATCTCAGGCCGGTTATCTGTGGGCTGCAAAAGCCCTCTTACAGGAGGAATTAAAGAATCAAATGCGGGAGGACAGGTCGCCCAGGTCCTGGCGCGCCTCGGGTACGCGGCAATTATCATTGAAGGCAGGCCAAAAGGCGATGACCTCTACAAGATGATAATCAACGGAGATGGCGTTACCATCGAGGTGGACAACAGCCTTAAGATGCTTCCCAACTACGACCTTGTTGAAAAAATGAAGGAAAAGTATGGAGACAAAATCACATGCCTTTCCATAGGTCCCGCAGGAGAGATGAAGATGTGCGCCGCTTCTATTGCCAGCACGGACATGGAATTGAGGCCCACACGCCATGCCGGACGTGGCGGAGTTGGTGCTGTCATGGGATCAAAGAGGCTGAAGGTTATTATTCTTGATGACAGCGGCATGAAAATGCGGCAGCCAAAAAATCCTGAAAAATTCAAGGAGGCCAATAAGATATTCACAAAGGGGCTTCAGACACACCCGGTAACCGGCGAGGGGCTGCCCGCATTCGGAACAAATGTCCTCACGAACATTATCAATGAATCGGGAGGATTCCCCACCAACAACTTTAAAGAGGGCCAGTTTAAAGATGCTGCCAAAATAAGCGGTGAAGCCGAGGCTGAACTGGAAACAAAAAGGGGCGGTCTTGCCACCCACGGCTGCCATCGGGGGTGTGTTATAAAATGTTCCGGGATATTTAACGATAAAGACGGAAATTTTTTAACCAAACAGCCCGAGTATGAAACAGTCTGGGCCCATGGTGCCAACTGCGGGATCAATGACCTCGATACAATTGCCATGCTGGACTTTCTCGATGACAATTACGGCCTTGATACCATTGAGATGGGCGCTACCATCGGTGTAGCCATGGAAGCGGGACTCCTTGAATTTGGAGATAAGGAAGGGGCAATAAACCTTCTCAGGGAAGTCGGGAAAGGTACTCACCTGGGACGGATAATCGGTAATGGTGCCGCTTTCACGGGAAAAGCCTTTGGCGTGGAACGGGTCCCTGTCGTCAAAGGTCAGGCCCTGCCGGCCTATGACCCCAGGGCCATAAACGGAATTGGTGTCACCTATGCAACGAGTCCCATGGGGGCAGACCATACAGCGGGATATGCCATTGCAACAAACATTCTCAAGGTAGGCGGATTCGTTGATCCCCTGAAACCTGATGGCCAGGTGGAACTTTCACGGAACCTCCAGATCGCCACGGCAGCCATTGATTCAACGGGGATGTGTCTCTTTATCGCCTTTGCCATCATGGACCAGCCTGAAACATTTCAGGCCCTCATCGACATGCTCAATGCCTTTTACGGGTTACAACTCACTGCCGATGATGTGACCGAACTGGGTAAAAAGGTTCTTACGATGGAGCGAAATTTTAATACTGCTGCGGGTTTTACAAAAGAGAAGGACCGGCTCCCCCGTTTTTTCTACAGGGAAAAACTTCCTCCTCATAATGTGACCTTCTCAGTCAAGGACTCAGAACTGGATCAGGTCTTCAACTGGTAAAAAAAAGGATGATTATTTATCCATCTACAGGCCGTGGTGATGTAAATGAAAACACCAGGTATCAATCATCACCACGGTCTGTATGCTAAAAATTTTTTATGACTTCATTTGATAGCAAAAAATGCACGGTAGACAGAATTGTACTGGAGCATGGGAAAAACTGTCCCGAAGAGGTAACATGGTTCCTGCAGCGGGGGTTTCTTGTTCCCTTTACAGGTAAGGCAACGGTCTTTGACTTCCTGCGTTCCAGGGGGATACCTGGACCATATATCAATGAAAAGATCAGGACTGTCTTTTTAAATAATTCTCCTGTAGATAACCTGAAAAAAGACCATGTTACCGAGGGTTCTCTGCTGGCACTCTCCGGGGCGATGCCGGGACTTGTGGGAGCCTCACTCCGTGCCGGCAGCATACTTGCATCTTTTCGGAGCACCATCACATTTTCCGTAGACAAAACTTCCCCCCCACGGTCTGTCGGCTTTGTTGAAGTCAAACTTTTCAATACAATACTGAGAGACTGCCGCCACTGTTTTCTTGAAAAAGGGATTTACCTTGAAAACAGTGATGATGTTGTGGGGGAACTGGCAAAGATAATGCGCCAGTGCACCGGTGTAACTATCAATAACGGGGAATTTATCCCCGGAGATGGCAAAAAACCTGCATTCAAAAGTGAATTGATATGCCTGACCGTATTACAATAACTGTCAAACTCTTTGCCAGTTTACAGAAAGAACGTTTTGTCATTGAAAACAGAAGCTGTAAAACCGGAAGCACTGTTGGTGATATTATCAAGGAACTTGATATAGCGGAAAATGACGCGGCAGTTATTTTCATCAACGGCATACATGCAGATCTTGATTCCCTGCTGTATGAGACCGATCAACTGGCCATATTTCCCCCTATAGGGGGCGGATAACTGTTAAATATTATGTTTTTTACTTTCGTATACGCAATACCGGTTTTTTTGATAAAGTACTTTACAGATAGCCAGCTGTCAGATCGTGTGTTCCAAACACTCAATCACTATTCTGGTGAACCAATCATATCTTTCCGGATACATCTCTCCACTGTTTATAAACAGTCGATTATTCACCGAAAAACACCTGGAGGCATATAAATGGTTGAAGAAGGTAAATTTATCGTAATACATTACACAGGCAGCTTTGACAACGGAGAAGTCTTTGACTCAAGTATTGACCGTACCCCCCTTGAATTCAAGGTTGGCGCCGGCATGGTCATCCCCGGCCTCGACAAAGCTGTTGTCGGACTGGATACCGGTGACAAAAAAGATATACATATAGATGTCGAAGATGCTTACGGCCCCTACGACGAAAACAGAAAGCAGGCCTATCCCCTGGCAGACGTAAAGCAGAGCTTCGAACCCGAAGTTGGCATGAACATTGCCGTACAGCTCGAAAACGGACAGCAGATACCTGCCACCGTCAGCGAAGTGACCGACACCGAGGTTTTTATCGACCTGAACCATCCCCTTGCTGGAAAAGCCCTCAATTTCAATATCGAGATTCTTGAGATCAATGACATGCCGAAATACAGCGGCGCATGCGATTCATGCAGAGACACCCAGGGCTGCGGCGATGGTGGATGCAACGGTTGCTGCTGATATAACCGCAGTTTTCTAAATAAAAAAAGGACCCGTATATCAGGTCCTTTTTTTATTACAAGGCACAATACCCTGATGTTTGCACAGGGGGAAGTTTAAACAGTACAGAAATTCTTATACCGCTGAAGCGCGAGGTGGTAAATTTCCTTTACAAGCTCCTGGGGATTTTCCCGGTACTGGCTCATGCGCCTGCTGATCATGTTCCGCACCTGCTTCATGTCAATGAACGATCCACCAAAGGTCACTTCTATTTCTCTCTCTACGGAAGTATAACTTTCACCGGCACGTTCAATGCGCTGACCGATTATATTGCTCTGCCAGAGGAGATGCTCCATTTCAAGATTAATCAGTTCCTCTGACTTCTCCTTTTTTTCTGAAAAAACAACAAGAGAAGGAAGAAATGGTTCAAAGTCGGCACTGGAGAGAACACGGTCAATTTCTCCCTCAAAATTAAAGAGAACAAGAAGTGATTCAAGAGAAGAACCGTAAAGGGTAATACTTGATTCTGTCACAATGCTCCGCGAGGGATTAAAGGCAATTGAATTAACATGGGAAAAGGTTTTTGCCCCAGCCTCTCCCCTTCCAATATAGACGATATCCCTGTCAGTAAGCTCAAGGCCGCCCAGGTGCTTTTCGATTTCCAGGCTTTTCCTGTCACCGGAAATGAAACGCACCACGTCACCTGCATAGACGTCTTTCTTCATTTCATTCTGTTTCAATTTATATTCAGTAGAGATGAGATGCTCATCATCAAGATCAAGCCTCTTAACAAGTTCAATGGCGATCTCGTAGGGCATGGCGCTCAGTATCATTGGGTCATATTCCTTGACATACCTGATAAACATTTCGGCGCCGGGAAAGAGGCGGGACTTTTTGCCGATAACAGACGTGCAGTAGGTTGGAACTTCCTTTAATAGAAACTCGGGGTAGTAGACGGCAAGCTTAAAGAAGGAAAAAGGAATATTTCCCATTTCTGCAATTTTACGGTTATTTTTATCGAGAATTTTTTCGAAATGGACACTTCCCTCATCATAAAAAATAGAATCGAGGAGTTTACTGTAATCTCCCACCTCGAGAAAATCTCCCATGCCGAGAAAAATCTTTTTCGGTTTATTGAAAAGACGGGATGTTTCATTGAGAAACTCCTTCTTTTCCAGTGACAGGTGTTCATAACCTTCCTCGAGACCGTGGTTTATCACCAGGTCATATTTTTCTTCTCTCGTTTTCTTATGATAGACACCTTCTGTTTGATTTTTCTTTTTTTTAAACATCACCCTTCCCTGAAAATAATTCACTTTTTAAAAAAACAATTGTTGCTCCCCAGTTCGCGCCATCATCCTTGAAACTTTCTACCCGGTTATCCGTAGTAAGAATTTTGTGGACCACCATTTTCTTCTGTGACTTCCCCTTACCATGAACAATTCGCAGGGGAGAAAGGCCCTCTTCAACTGCCTGTTCGAGAAACTCCATGACAACAAGTTTCGTATCACGGGGGTGAAAATGGTGCAGGTCAACCTCTTCACCGAATTTGATAAAGCAATCTTCTTCAGAAACAGTGTCTTCGTTTGTTTCTTCTGTTTCCTCTTCTTTATTTTTTGGTCCTTTCTTTAAAAAAAATAATCCCGCCATAAGAGTTATCCAGCTTATTCTTGTACCGGTATATGCATATTGTCATTTCACCAGCAAATATACTAAAATTACCATAAGAATGACCAGGATAAGAGCAAAGAGTTCTTTTTTTCTTCCCTTTTTTTTCCTGGCTTCCTCCAGCTCACTGAAAAGAGCCCGCCCCTCTTCGGTTAAAGGAAACATACCATTATAATAAACAGCGTCAATGCTGCCAAAAGTTTTTTCAACAGTAAAGGCATCACTGTTGAGATAGGCCAGGTCGATAAGCTCGAGAAGAAGAGGCAGCAGCGGTTCATCAATGATATTGCGCACCTTTTTCGTTCCCTTCATCTCATTATGAAGGGCGAGAATTTTTTCCAGGGCTTCACGATAGCGAAGTCGGTGTGCAGCCATTTCTCTGAGTTTTTTACGATAGTCAGTTGACATATTTATAGAGTAGTTGCATTATTACAAATAAAAATATATAAAAACGTTAACAATGTTAACTATTTTTAAACCATCAGGTACTGCTATGAAAAATATTGGGACAAACCGCAACAAAGGCACAATGGAACATTCTGCCATTTTCAATCAAATCATCGAAAAAAATAACAAAAGACTTCTTCTTGCCTTTATAAGTATAACAGTTCTGGCAAATATTGCCACCATTGCCATCAAGGCAACGGGGAAATCTTCGGAATACCTCACCTACGGTGATATCATTCTCGAGGCACTCGCTGCGACACTGATACTCTCCCTTGCCTATTGCCTTATAAGACTAAAAAACATCCGCGGACGGAAAATTTCAAGTTATATTTGTATCATCGCTGTCTGTCTCTCCCTCTGGATATTCAACTATGTAATGTACGGGTCCTCGGAACTCTTTGCGGCCTTTTACATTGTCCTTGCCCTCAGTATTTTTTATTTTGACCGTAAGACAGTCATTTTCTCCCTCATTCTCGTTATTTTTGCTGAATCGACACTATTAATATTTCGGCCTGAACTTGCCCCTTCGGGGCCTGCCAGCAACATGATTGTACGGTACCTGATCTTTTTCTGGGTGGGTATTGCAGCCACCTTTGGAGCCGGGGCTACCCGCGAGCTCCTGGAAATGGCCATCTCCAGTTCAGAAGAATCAGAAAAAAACTTTGACAGTCTCAGTCACATCGCTTCAGAGGTACTGCATTCCATCGGCATCATCAACAGTCATAATAACAAGCAACAGAACGTGAATGAAGACCTGCGTGACATTGCCCAGAAACAGGCTGCTTCAATGGAAGAGATTTCATCTGGACTGGAAGAACTTTCAGCGAATTCTGAATCTATCAGTGGTATTGCCGCAGATCTTTTTGAAGAAATGAACATCGCTGCAGAATCTGTAGGCGACCTGAAACTGGTAAACGACAAGGTACAGGACAGTTCAACAATGATTCAGCAGACACTGATAAAGGTGACAGACTACTCCACTGAATCAGCGGAACAGGTAAACCACATGAAAGAACGGTTCGAGACAGTCCGCCAGAAAAGTATGGAAATGGCCAACTTCATACAACTGATTAATGACATTGCCGACCAGGTAAACCTTCTCTCCCTCAACGCTTCTATCGAAGCCGCCCGGGCTGGAGAAAGCGGCAGGGGTTTTGCCGTTGTTGCCGACGAAATTTCAAAACTTGCCGAAGCAACAACGACCAATGCGGGACAGATAGAAAGGATCATCCGCGAAAACCATACCCTCATCGATGACAGCAGTTCAATTATAAACCGTTCTAATGAAATCATGAAAATACTCAAAGAAGCAATTAACAATGTCAGCAGGGAAATTGTTGATGTTGGCAATCTCATTGGAGACATCGGCCTTACCATCAAAACTATCAAGAGTCTCAACGAACGCATACATCAGTCGAGCAGATCGATAGAATCATCGACCCAGGAACAAAAAATCGCCACAGAAGAGTCAAGCAAGACCATTCTGCTCATTACCGGTTCAGCCCAGGAGATGGTTGAAATTGTCCGCCAGGTAGACGAATCACATGCAGTTCTGGCGAAACTTTCCGCAGACCTTGAAACAACGGCACAGCGTATGACGGAAGTATAAAACATCTCCCGCATCAGGCTTACTATGAACTGAAAACATCAAATCCTTTTTCTTTAAGGAGGGACACGCAGTGTTCCACCACGGGAGGATCATAGAGAACACCACTTTTACTGGATATTTCCTCCAGGGCATCTTCAATAGTCAGGGACCCGCGGTAGGGGCGGTGTGAAAGCATGGCCTCGACAACATCTGCCACTGCAATAATTCTCGCCTCCATTATTATTTCATCCCCCTTGAGGCCTTCGGGATACCCCGATCCGTCAAGTCGCTCATGGTGCCGGTAAATTATTTCAGCCAGGGGCCAGGGGAATTTAATACCTTCAAGAATCTCCTGCGCCACCTTGGGATGCTGCTGCACCAGGCGGTATTCCGCGCCGGTTAGCCTGCGGGGCATACTGAGTATCTCCGCGGGAACAGCGATCTTACCGATATCATGTATCTGCCCCGCGAGATAAATCCCCTCTATGGTTTTTTCATTACAACCCATTTTTTCTGCAAGGGCCACAGCAAGGCGGGCCACCCGTTTCTGGTGGCCTGATGTAAAGGGGTCCCTGAAATCAATGGTGCGGGCCACGACAGAAACGATACCCTTAAGAGTTTCCTGGATATTGCTCAGCGACTGGTTCAGCTTCTTCTCGGTATTTTTCCATGCAGTAATATCACGTACGATTCCCTGCAAAAGAATGTCAGGTTTTTCAGATACAGAAAACTGGCTGGCACTCAGGAGACAGAAAATTTCATCACCGCCTTTTTTCTTCATGCGAAATTCCATGTCTCGCACCTGTTCACCCGCTTCAATTTTATTAACCAGGGTACGGCACTCTTCTTTGTCCAGAAAATAATCATGGTAATCGATGCCGGGCAGTTCATCCTTTGTGACCTGGAAAAGGTACAAAAAAGATTCATTGGCATCGACTATTTTCCCTTCCCTGTTAAACAGGTAGATAGGGTCCCGGGATTCTTCAAAAAGTCTCCTGAACTTCATCTCCGATGCCTTAAGTTCTTTTCTGAAACGGCTTTTTCGTACCGCCATTTCAAGGAGCATAAAAAGCTCACGGTAGTTGTATGGTTTTAAAAGATAGCCATAGGGATTGGTTTTCTTTACCTTAAAAATGGTATCATCATCTGAATAGGCAGTGGTAAAAATAACGGGGACATCACATTCCCTCTGGATAATATCAGCTGCCTCGATACCATCCATTTTTTCCTGCAGGTAAATGTCCATGAGAACGACATCAGGTTGCAGGCGGAGAACTTCCTGCACAGCCTTTTCGCCCGAGGCGGAGGAACCCGTTACATGGTAACCCTGCTTTTTCAGATTCTCACTCAGCTCAAGGGCGACAACCATGGAATCTTCCACGATATATACTTTAATATCTTCTTTGCTCTGCATAATTATGTCCTCTTTAATATTACTCCACTATCGGCCCCCTGTCAAGAAAGAGAAAAAACTTGACTTCCCTGCCTTATCTGGCTATCTTGTTAACTGGTAATACCAGAAAAGGAAAATGGGATGCTTGATTCACTTGAACCAATTAAGGCACCGACACTGAAAGATGTCTTTGTCACACGCCTTGAAAACCTGATCATATCAGGGGAAATAGGTATCGGAGAAAAACTTCCCTCTGAGAGGGATCTCGCGGAGCGTCTCAATGTCAGCCGCCCCGTTGTACACGAGGGACTGGTGGAACTGGCTGCACGGGGCCTTGTAACGCTGCGCCCCCGCTCCGTCGCCGTCGTCAACGACTACCGAAAGAAGGGCTCTATCAGCCTTCTTTCTTCCCTCATAAACTATCAACAGGGCAAACTGGAGCCTAAACTTTTCGGCAGCCTCCTTGACATGCGCCTGCACCTTGAAACCGAATTTGCACACCTTGCCGCGCAGAAACGCACGGAGAAACAGCTCGCTGAAATGAAAAAACATCTAAAAAAAGAAAGCAGTATTGTAAAAAACGGTGCCGACCACTGCTACGTCACCGATGTCGACTTTGACTTTCACCTTCTCATTGCCGTAGCAACCGACAATATTATCTACCCCATGATACTCAACTCCTTTAAACAGGTCTACACCAACCTTTCCGGCCAGTTCTTCCAGGAAAGTTCAGTGGTGAAACAGGTCTTTTCATTTCACCGCGACATGGTGGAGGCCATCGAAAAGAAAAACGCTCCAGGAGCATCAAAAATAATGAAAGCCATGCTTGAACATGGTGAGCAACATTTAAAAAGCCTGTTAAAAAAATAGAACAAGGGAGAATACCATGACAACATCCGCCGCCACTACACCTTCCATCAAACAACCGGGAAAACTTTCACCACGCATTCAATGGCTTCGCGATTATTATTTCAAGGGAAACGAAAGAGCCTGGAACAACGAGTTTACTGCATGGACAACCGGCACTCCCTGGGACGTTGTCTACAACGAACTGACCTATTACATCGTGCCCGAAACATATACGCTGATGCAGACCATTGCCTCCTCTTATGTTCATGGAGCACGGGAGGTACCCCTCCCCTCTGATTTCTGGGAATGGAGCCTCGTTGAAAGGCGGGCATGGTTTGTCAGGGAAGTTATTGTCAATCATGTCCCGCAGGAGATGCTCCCCGGTGACCTAATCGCGGGGGCACGGTTTAATGTCCAGACATCTCTCTGCTTCAATAAAAAGGAAGCAGAGAAATGGCACCGCCGTGTTTACGGAAAAAAGGGAGCACGCCAGGCGATGAAACGCTTTCATGATCACGGCTACGGCAACAGCGGTGCCACCAGCGGGCACCTCATTCCGGGTCACGAGAGGGTGTTAAAGCTGGGGTGGAAGGGTATCCACAGTGAACTCATCCAGCGCTACAACATATTATCTGAAAAAGAAAAATCCGGCCCGAAGGGGGCACAGCTCAGGGCCATGATGACTTCCGCCACCATGGCACGGGACCTGGCACTGAAATATTCAACCCTCTGTGAAGATATGATAAAGGAAGAAACCAGCCCCTCACGCCGGAAGGAACTTGAAACCATGGCAGAGAACCTGAAACATGTGCCCTGGGAGCCCCCCCGCACATTCTGGGAGGCACTACAGGCCCTCTGGCTGAACCATATGCTGGTCATGACCGATGAAAATTATCCAGGACCGGGTATCAGTTTCGGCCGTATCGACCAGTACCTCTATCCCTGGTACGAGGCCTCTCTCAACAGGGGAATGGATCGAGACTTCGCGAAAGAAATACTGAAATGCTTCTGGATACACGCCAACACCGCCTATGATGCCATGATCCGCAACGGGAACCAGGGTATCACCGCCGGATTCGGTCAGCTCCTTACCCTTTCAGGTACAGGCCCCGATGGCAAAGACATGACCAATGACCTCACCTACCTGATACTTGAAGTCATTGATGAGATGAGCCCCATCCTGGAACCGAAACCGAACGTGCGCCTCCACCGCGGCAGCCCCGATAAACTTCTTGATACCTGTATAGACATGATCGCATCAAGCCAGGGGGCACCATTTCTCCTGAATTTCGATGAACGCTCCATGGCGGGTATGATGCTCGAAGCGAAAGAAGGCAGCTGCCATGACCTGATCAATGAAAGGAATGTCCATGATTATGCCCCCGTAGGATGCCTTGAAAACACCATGGTGGGCAATGACCGTTCAGGCACCGTGGACAACAATATCAACCTCCTCAAGGCGGTGGAACTTGCCCTCACCGGGGGAAAGGACCTCCTCCCCTTTGTCGATCCCATGACAGGAAAGGTGGAAAAAATACGGCGCGAGGGCCCTGCCACAGGAGACACTACGCATTTCAAAGACTTCGAACAATTCTGGGAGGCCTATGCCCGCCAGACAGAATACATTATACGCCACTGCGTCGAAACATACGAAAGATCCGAATCAGTACGGGCTGAATTCTTTCAAACCCCCTACCTCTCATGCATGGTAGAGGGATGCGCTGAAAAGGCACTGGATGTCACCCAGGGTGGACCGCAAATTAACTTCACCACCATGGAAGCGGTCACCTTTGCCACTACCGTTGATTCTCTCCTGGCCATCAAGTTTCTTGTTTTTGACAAAAAGGCCTGTACCATGGAAAAACTGGTAGAAGCACTGCGCAGCAACTGGGAAGGACACGAAGTCCTCCAGGCAATGGCTAAAAACCGCGCACCAAAATACGGACGTGACGATGACGAGGCGGATGCCATGGCCCTGCGCGTCATGGAACTCTGGTGTGAAGAGACCTGGA
Source organism: uncultured Leptospirales bacterium (assembly GCA_964534225.1). GTDB lineage: Bacteria > Spirochaetota > UBA4802 > UBA4802 > UBA5550 > CAZHNW01. The sequence continues at coordinate 12,258 of CAZHNW010000045.1, forward strand.
AACATACCACGAAATCGACAAACCGGCAGTTCAGGCCCGGCATGCTCTCCTGGAATTACTGGGCCGGTGACGGTTTCATCATGGCAGCCAGCGCTGACGGACGCCCCCGGGGACAGTTTCTCTCCAATGCAATATGCCCCTCAAACGGCGCCGACATTAACGGCCCCACGGCAAATGCCAACTCCGTGGGAACAGCCCTGGGGGGGCGCGCACCTGACGGTAATGGAGACTGGGAAGACTACAACAACCTGCTCCCCAACGGGGCAAGCCATACCATCACCTTTAACCCCTCCCTGATGAAGGACCCTGAACACCGGGAAAAATTTCGCGCCTTTCTGCGGGGCTACACCGAAAAGGGAGGCACCGCCCTTCAGATCAACATTCTCGACCCGGCAATGCTCATCGACGCCCAGAAACACCCGCAGAACTATCGGCATCTCCTTGTACGCATTACCGGTTATAACGCCTATTTCACTTCCGTGGGACGGGAACTGCAGAACGAGGTGATCAAAAGAATGAGTCATAACAAATTTTAAAAAACGAAAATGTTTTCCCGAAAAGTGAATGAAATGAACAAAGAGAACAAAACAAAAGGGACAGTCCTTGAAATCATCCGCATGTCAACGGAAGACGGTCCCGGCATACGCACCACCCTTTTTCTAAAGGGGTGTTCACTGAAGTGTACCTGGTGCCACAACCCGGAAAGCATCTCCATGAAACCCCAGGTACAATGGATCGCCTCCCGCTGTATAGGCTGCGGAACCTGCCTCGAGGTATGCCCCGAGGGGGCCCTCTCCCGGGGAGAGGAAGGTATCATCATCCACCGTGACAGGTGTACCGGCTGTGGAACCTGCGCGAAAGAATGTCCCGGCACGGCCATGGAACTTCTCGGCACTGAATGGGACGCCGACGCCCTGGTGGCTGAACTCCTCAAGGACCGTGCCTGGTTCGAAAAATCAGGCGGAGGCGTAACCCTCTCCGGTTGAGAGGCGTCCCTGCAGATGGACTTTTCCCTGGATATACTGCAGCGCCTTAAGGCTGAAGGCATCCACACTGCCCTGGATACCTGCGGCCAGGTACGATGGGAGGTACTGGAAACACTGCTCCCCCACTGCGACCTGATCCTCTATGACATCAAGGAAATGGACCCGCAGCGGCACAGGACATTCACCGGGGCCGGCAATGATCTCATCCTTGAGAACCTGTTAAAAACAGCTGCTTTCATGAAAGACCACCTGCTCCCCTCTGCCCTCTGGATCAGGACCCCCCTCATACCGGGGGCAACAGCTACTGAAGAGAACATCAAGGCCATCGCCGGGTTCTTAAAAAAAAATATTGAGGGAAGTTTCCAGCGCTGGGAACTCTGTGCCTTCAATAACCTCTGCCGCGACAAGTACCACCGCCTCGGTATGGCCTGGCCCTTTGAAGACACCCCACTTCTCAGCAGGGAAGAACTCGACCGACTTGCTGCGATGGCAAAGGAAGAAGATAACAAAGCAAAAAATATCGCATGGACGGGATCACCCCGTCTCGAAGAAACAGAAAAAACTGAAGATAAAAATAAACCAGCAGCACCGGGGAGTTCATGCTACTCTCCGCCAGAATGCTAAAAAACCGGAGGACATCATGACAGAGAGAAACTATTTCACCCCTGAAGACATCGAAGCATTCGCCCCCGCTGAAAAGGTGGGGATCGTGGCAACGGTCAATGAGAATAAACTTCCCCACATTTCTCTCCTCACCTCTTTGATGGCGCAGAATGAGAAAACCCTCACCATCGGCGAGTTCTGCCGCGGGATGAGCAAGGAGTACATGCAGAAAAACCATGCCATCGCCTTTCTGCTGCTGACAATGGACAAACTACTCTGGCGGGGACGCGCCCGGTGGCGTCACCTGAAACATGAAGGCCCCGAATACGAAGTCTATAACCGGCAGCCCATGTTCAGGTACAATACCTATTTCGGCATCAACACGGTCCACTACCTCGACCTTGAATCAATCGAGGGCCCGCAAAACCTTCCCATGACAGGTATAGTGACTGCCGCATTAAAGACCCGGCTGGCAAAGGGCGGGGCAAAAGAAAAGTCCCCGGCAAAAAAGATGAAAACCTTTGCGCTGGATCTTTTCAACAGGCTCGATTCAATGAAATTCCTTTCATATGTGGGAAGTGACGGCTTCCCCCACCTTATTCCAGTCATACAATGCCAGGCGTCAGACACGAGCCGGCTCATTTTTAACCCCGGACCCTTTGCCGAAGAGATTGCAGCAATCCCTGCCGGAACCAGTGTTGCCCTCTACGGCCTCACCATGGCAATGGAGAGTGTTCTTGTCCGCGGCACCTTTCAGCCAGCCCGACGTTACCGGGGCATCAGTGCCGCCACTGTCGATGTCTCCTGGGTCTACAATTCCATGCCCCCGGGACACGGTCAGATCTACCCTGAAAAGCCCCTCGAGGCGGTAACACGATTTTAATAAACATCACGATCATTAAAAAAGCAGATATTTCACACAGGTGAAATATTTGCTTTTTTTTTAACTATCTGCTTGCAGACTTACCCCTTTCCTGTTACAAAGTACCCTGTGAATATACAGATAATCAATAAAAACTTTTTTGCCGGTTTCAGACCGCAATACCATATTATTACTGCAGTGGCGTCACGCGCCCCTGTCACAAAACATTAACAATACCGGGATTACAGGAGTTTACCATGAAAAACTACTCGTTCATTGGATTTATTATTACCCTGAGCGTCATCCTTACCGGATGCTTTGCCACGCTGCCCCCTAAAATAAATGATGTATACCTTAGCGACAAGAGTGAAAAGCAGGCGGCACAGCTTGAATCAATCGAAAAAGAAATCATCGCCATAACCAACGATAAAGAAAAATTAAATACATCACTGAAAATCAACCGCCAGACCATAACTATAGAACAAAAAGAGCAAAAACGTCTTGAAGCGGTTGAAGAACTCCTGAAAGAAAAACAAAAGCTTAATATTATCAAGGAAGACTCCACAGCAAAGAAAAAGACAAAAATGGAACTTGGAGAGACAATATCAGCACAAGCGGCCACGGCAGGGCGTATCACCTATCTCAAGGCAAAAGAAGATAATCTCGAAAAACAGATCGAAGTCAAAGACGCAGAGCTTGCCGTAAAGGTGGCTGAACAGTATCTCCTCAAGGCAAAGATTGGCCGGGCCAACCAGGAAAAGATGCTTTCCGGTACCGGCAGCGAAAAGGATACAAAAGGAGAAAAAGACCTTATCGATCTTTCAAAATACCAGAAATACTACGACAGTCAAAAAAACAATCTCGAAGGAAGCCGAAAGAAACTGGCAGAATCAGAAAAAGAACTGGAAAAAGCTGAGAAAAAGATACAGGAAACACCTGGAAAATAACAGGGAGAAACTTCCCTGTTAAAGACATGGAGCAGTTTTATGAGAAAAAATAAACTATTATATCTTTCGCTGGTCCCTCCCTTTTTAGTAATGATCCTGGCCCCTTCGCTCTCTGCGGGGCTCTTCGGGCCGTCAAAATATGAGAAGTGCATGAATGAAAAAGTCGCCACGGGACTAAAACTGAAGTACTGCTATAAAGACAAGGTAAACACTGAAAACGAACTTGCGTCACTGAAAAAACAGTACCAAAACGAAGCTGCAAACCTTAAAAGCAGGATTACCGACCTTGAAAACAGTGTCGATTCACTGAAAAAGAGACTGGCACTCTGCAAAAACCAGCGCTCTGAAGAAAAGAAACTGGCAAAGGCCCGTATCGGTGAACTCGAAAAGACCATCGACATACTCAAAAAAAGAAGCAGCAGAAAAGAAAAAGACCTGCTTAATAGAATCAGGGCCATGGAGAAACGTTATGAGAAGTCCCTCAAAGATAAAATGAATGAGCTCCAGGCCGCAAAAGAAAAATGCCTGAAGGATATCGGTGAGCTAAAAAATGAATACAGCGTTAAAATTGCGCGCCTTGAAGGAATCATCAGGAACCTCAACAATGAACTCTCCACCCTGAAAAAACTGACAAAAAAGCAGAAAGATGAACTTGACCGCATGGCCAATCAGGAGAAGGAACTGGAGAAACAGCTGCAATCTGAAATCAAAAAGGGTGAAATCCGCCTGAAAAAATTTCACAATAAACTGATCATCAATATCGACAACAGGATATCCTTTGATTCAGGTTCTGCAAAATTAAAAAAAGACGTTTTCCCCGCCCTGCGTAAAATTGGAGTTATTCTCAACAACTACCCGGAAAACCGTATTGTTATTGAAGGGCATACCGACACTGACAAGGTTCTCAGGGGGGGAAGATTCAGGGACAACTGGCAGCTATCCACGGAACGCGCCCTTTCAGTCTTGAGATACATCCTGAAAAACAAGGACCTTGACAAATCACGTTTCTCCGCAGCCGGTTTTGGTGAATACAACCCCATTGTTCCCAATACTACCAGCATCAACAAGGCCCTTAACAGGCGTGTCGATATAGTGGTAATACCAAGGATCACGAAAAAATAAGAAGCACCACTGATGAACCACTTCTTTGAGCAGTTTATTGCCCCGGGGAATGAAATTCTCATACTGGCCCTTCTCATCATCCTGGGGCTTGTCTTCTCAAAAATTGCTGTTTTCCTTCGTCTTCCCCAGATTACCGGTTACATCATCGCGGGGATTGTTATTGGGAATCCCGTGCTTCACCTGATTTCCCCCCGCAACTTTGAGAGTCTGCAGAACATCAACCTTGTCGCCCTGGGACTGATGTCCATTACCATTGGAGCCCACCTCAATTTCAACAAGCTGAAAAATACCGGCAGGCGTGTAACGGGGGTTCTCATTGGAGAAACGATACTCAGCTTTCTCCTTGTCTACTTTTCACTTCGGCTCTTCGGCCACACACAGCCCCTTATTTCACTTCTTATTGCCTCTATTGCCATTGCCACGGCGCCTGCAGCGACTGTAGCAATCGTAAAAGAATCCCGGGCAAAAGGCCTTGTGGTAAACACCCTCATGCCTGTAGTGGCCATCAATAATGTTCTCTGCATCTTAGTCTTCGGTGTCATTGCTGATATTATCGGGCTCAACGGAAGCGGCACAGCATCCTTTACCGCTCTCTTTATCCTCTTTGGGAAAGAAATCGGTATTGCCATAATTATAGGCCTCATTGGGGGGGTCCTTCTTAAAATCTTTTCTGAAAAAAACATTGAATCCGGCGGCCAGGTCCTGACCCTCGTTTTTCTTACCGTTCTTGCCGCTACCGGCATCAGCCAGGTCCTCTCCATCAATTCAATGCTCCACTGAATGGTAATAGGTATTGTAATTACAAACACAAGCAGGTACCGCGGCGCCATTCTTTCCATCTTCGAAGAAATTGAATATCTCATCATGATAATATTTTTTGCGCTGGCAGGGGCTCACATTGATGTCAACAGCCTCGGGGACGCAGGATATGTCGGCCTCATTTACTTCTTCGCACGTGCCGCGGGAAAAGTCACGGGGGGCACACTGGGGGCCTACTTTGCAGGAGCATCAAAAAAGGTCTACAGCAATATAGGAATGACCCTTCTGCCCCAGGCGGGTGTTGCCATTGGCCTGGTTATTCTGGCAGGAGGCATCAAGGCGCTGGAGAATGACATCGATTTCATCACCACCCTTGTTCTCGCCGTGGTGGCCCTTAACGAAATCATCGGCCCTCCCTTTGCCAAGCTGGGGCTTGAGAAAAGCGGCGATGCGGGTCAGGACAGGCCGAAACTCATCGAATTCATTCTCGAAGAATACATCAAGCCCAACATGAAAGCCACCACCAAGGAAGATGCAATAAAAGAACTCATCGATTTCTTTATAAAATCACACAGCGGCTCAAAGGAACTGAAGGAACAGATACTCTCCTCTGTCATGGAACGTGAGTCCCTTGCCTCAACGGGAATCGGTCATGGCGTTGCCATCCCACACGGCCTGGTTGACGAGGGGCCTGTTATCTGGGGGGCACTGGGCAGATCCGCGGAAGGCATCGATTTTGATTCAATCGACGGGAAACCGGTACACCTGATCATTCTTATTGTGACCCCAAAAAACCATAAGGCGGACATGCACCTGTCTGTTTTGAGTGAAATTTCAAAAATTCTCTCAGATGAACCAACATTGAAACGGGTCTTTGCCGCAGAAACCGCGGCGGAGATATGCGAAATCCTCAGCGAGAAGGAATATAAGAATTTTAACTATTTTCTTGATTAAAGCAGAGTAAATTTTTAACTGGTTCTATTCGGGACTGAGAGTAGTCTGCCCCTCAGTACGAGGGAAATGCCGCGAAGGACAGCAGATCCGAAAACGGCCCGGACTGCCGAGTTCGTTAAACTTTCTTTATTTCCTTTCAAAAACCTGGCCCCTGGGGTAAGGGCATTAAGCCGAATTTCGATTAGCGCCCTAAGACGCTGTATCGAGACAAAGGCGATTTTCTCCAAAGCTCCCCCTTAATTTCAAACTTCTCGAAAATTTCGTACCGTCTTTTTCTCTTGACTCTACTGGTGCTCTTGAGTAATTTACTTTCAATTAAAAATTACTATGCGCCACATGAGGCTTGTGTCATGCAACAATCAATAAAACAGGAAGCAATTAACGCAATTTCCTCTCTACCGGATTCAGCTTCTCTCGAAGACATTATGTATCGTCTTTACGTTCTTGATAAAATTAAGCGCGGAATAGAAGCCGCTGACAAAGGAGACTCTATCACTCTTGAAGAACTTAAGCGTGAAGTCGAAACATGGTAAAAATTGCAAAACCGGCACAGGATGACCTTAAACAAATTCATGAATACATTGCGAAAGATTCTCTGTACTATGCACATGAAGTCATCCAAACAATATTAAACGAAATTGAGAAAGTTGAAAATTTTCCGGATATAGGCAGGATTGTACCCGAATTACAAGATAGGAACATCCGCGAAATTATACATGGTCCATACCGCATTGTGTACAGAATAAAAAATTTAATTGAAGTGCTTGCCGTAATCCATGCGAAACGAGATTTTAACGAGGTTGTAAAAAACCGTACATCTTAATATCCCACCTACACAGAAACACCCTACTTCTTCGCCTTAATTTTCTCCAGCGCCTTTGCCTCAACGAAAACAATAACATCAAAAGGCGCGAAGGCCTCCTTCTTTTCGACAATCCGTGCCAGGGGATGGGGCGTAAGGGCGACAAACTCAACGGTACCGATATACTTTTCTTCCCTGCCCCTGATGACCGTGGCAACTTTTCCCTGCGTTACATTTTCTCTACTCTGCAGGTGCACCTGCATCTTTTGCTCGTTACTGACATCGAGTAGTATCCCCTGCGCCACCTTTGATCCCTCAAGAAATTTCTGTACCGCATTATGATACAGGGCATACTGTTTATAAAGAGATCCCCAGAGAAACTCGTATTCTTCAGCGATCTTTCGATTGAGAAAATCGATTCTCTTGAGAGAGGGGGCAACTGAATTGACATTGGGAATATTTTTCAATCTCTCCACCAGGAGCAGATCATCTTCGATCATGGTTCTAAGTTTTTTGAAACGCTCGGGGGTAAAGATATCTTTTTTCTTTAAAAGATCACTGTATTCCCGAAAATCCACAGCAGGGGGATCTTCAGCATATGCTCTATTTTCAAGAATTGCCTTAAGACGTTCAGACCTGAAGACAGGGTTATATTTTAATACGAGATAACGTGAATAGCTTTCATGGTATTTCTGCATGGCATTCATACTGCTGACACGTGATTTTCTCAGGTTCCGCATCTTCATCGAATTGAGGCGGTCTTCATTGGTCATCAGGCCCTGCTTCTTCTTTTCTTCAATGAGCTTTTTCTCTTTAATCATCTGGTCTTCGAGAGTGTACATCCTGCTTTTCTGACGCCTGATCTTTCCGTTGTAGCGTGCCCTGATCCATCTCAGGTGGCGTGCCTCCTGTTCACGAAGCTGCTTGACCTTCTTTTCTTTTTCATCATTGCTTATATTTTCTGCAATGACATCGAGTTCTGCGCCAAGGGATTTTTTTCTCTCATCGAGAATTTCATTGAGTTTGGCAATCCTCAACTCCTGAATGCGTATACTGATCACTTCGATCCTGTTTTCAAAAAAACGTGTCGACTGCAAAACTTCCTTTAAACGAAGGTCTTCGAATTCACGAATATCAAGGGGAACATTGCGCCCCTTTGAACCGATGTAGTTTGTAAAAAGCCAGGCAAAGCCGAGAATGGCAGTAACAAACAGAAGAAGAGCAAGGTAGAGTTTAAAGTTTTTTGTCTTTTTGGTTTTAGCAAATTCGTCCTCGAGAGAATATACCTCAACCGCACCGTCAACATCTTTGATTTCTTCAGGAAGGAAATCAGTCCCTTTCTTTGGATTGCTGTTGCTTATTTTGATGTCATCTCCCATATGCCATTCCATTCTTTTGGGGGTTTTTCACTGGTACGGGCGCGAAATTCTTCAGCCGGGGGAAGTTTACAGGCCTGGAAACTTTCATGCGCAAGCTGCCAGTCGCCGGAATAAAAAAGTTTCACCCCCGATTCATAGTAGGCTATCTGCTTTTCCATACGGGCATCAATACTGGTCATAAAAATGGGCCAGTAAATTTTCACGCCCTTTGTTTTGCCTTTCACCAGTACCGTGTCTATTTCAAGAAAATAGATGCCGTGGTCTTCCACGTTTTCTTCAATATCAATTTTCACGTATTCAGAACAGATTACCGGTGTCTTATAAATTCTCGTAAGGCCTTCGAGACGTGATGCGGCATTGACATTATCGCCGATAACAGTACTGGTCATCTGCACATAGGACCCCAGGGTGCCGTAGAAAACTTCCCCCCCATCGATACCGACACCAATTTCAAGAAGAACAGCCTTGTAGACCTTAGCCTCGGCCCTGGTCAGCCCCCCCTTCTGTTTCTGAAGATCATCTTTGATATCTTTCATTCTTCGCCGCAGCATGCGGGTCACTTCATGAAGCTTGTACCCCGCGAGGACCGCGTTGTACGACTTGTTCCCTGTTCCTTCATCCAGTGCACCGAAAACCGCAAGTAATGCGTCACCAATAATGGATCCAATAACGCCGTCGAGTTTAACCACTTCGCGTATGGCCCGGTCGTAATGCAGGTTAAGGAGCTTGATGATATCAGTGCCAAGGGTCTCCGTAATAAAGGTAAAAGACTTAATATCCGAAAAGAGAATGGTAAGTTCCCTTCGTTCTCCCTCGAGTTTCACCTGTCTCTCCTGGTAGGCTTTTTGCACCACATCTTTAGTTGCGAACTTCTGAAATATCGCCACCAGGTTACCCACCGTATTGGAAAGTGAGTTAAAGGCGGTGCCGAGATAGGTAATATCATCATTGGTTGCCCCTTCAAGGGGAATAATGCCCAATTGCTGGTTCTTGATCATGTTCATTATAGACGTTGACATGATATTAATGTAACGGAGGAGGAAACGAAGTATCCTGTTTCCCACAAAGGCAACAAAGAGTGTAATGAAACAGATAATGATGCCCACCACGAGAAATATACGGCGCGACGGGGCCCTGAACTCAGAGAGTTCCTCGGCACGGATAATGTAGGCCTTCCACTTGGCATTGTACTTGTACATGCCGAAATACTGTTCACCATTGAAATCAAAATATGTCAGGCCTTCATCTTTACCGTCACCGAGCTTCCTGTTCCACTTCAGGAGTGTTACGTTATCGGAAAACTGTGCAACTTTTTCAAGTTTCGAAGACTGGAAAAGTATCTCACTGTCAGGCTTTACCCCCATGATAACGCCCTTCTCGCTTTTCAGGGGAAGCAGCCCCCTCTTTTCGATACTCTCTATGGAACCTTCGAGGTTGTTATCAAACTGGTATATTTCGAACTGGTTGTTGCAGTACTGGTAGATATTTTTCAAATCCTTGGTCAGGAGCTCATTTAAAAGCTTGAAATGTTCACTCCTGTTATAGACGAGATTGATATAGCTGGTGGTAAAATTTGAAATGAGTATAAAAAGGGTAAAGGTAAAAACAATTTTTATCGTAACGGGGACAACGCGCGTATTGTTTATTTTTTTCCCGAACATGAACTCAGTATATATGACCTTTAAAAAAAGTCAACCTCTAACGGGGAGAAAACGGGACTTTTTCATGACAAAACTTAACTGCATTCAGGAGACATAAACATATAACATAAAGTTATACGCCATCACTCACTACTGTAACCAAGCTGAGAAGAAATCATACGCGTTGTATAGAGAACACCATCTATCATCTCCTGTTTCCTGGCCATGATATTGTCCGCGTTACCCGTCAGGGCAATGGCGGCAAAAACCTGTCCGTCATAATTAAATATCGGCGCGCCGATACCTGCAAGGCCCACCACGTTTTCCTGGTTATCAAAGCTTATTCCCCTTTCGCGAACTTCCTGCAGTTCACGGATAAAATCATCCCGTGTCGTAATTGAATTTGCCGTCATGGGAGCAAAGGAGTACCCTTTCAGGAGCTCGTTTCTCTGTTCCTCTTTAAGGCTGGCATAGATAATCTTCCCTATGGCGGTGGTATGTGCGGGGATTACTGATCCCGCCTGGGGCATTGCCATAAACCTGTTTTCTGGCTCGATGCGCAAAAGCACCACGATGTGATTACCAACAAGCATGCCCAGGTTTACAGGTTCGTGAAACTGGAAACAGAGACGTTCCATCCAGACACGGGCAATGTTGACAAGGTCCATGTTCGTGGCATATTTCATGCCCAGTTGAAAGAGCATGGGCCCGAGACGGTACTTCGAGGTTACCGGGTCCCTTTCGAGAAAATCCATCTCAAGAAGGGTCAGGACTATACCCTGTACTGTTGTTTTCGGCAGGCCGAGAAGTTTTGAAAATTCTGTTATTCCCAGGGGCCTTTTTTCATGAACGAAAAGGGCGAGAATTTCTCCTGCGCGCCGGACAGACTGGATACGCCTCTTACCTGAACCGGGTTGATTTTCATTTTTTATCATAATCTATTCCTTACTTGAGAGAGACCTTCCGCTGAAAGATGACCTGCACCCGCGGCAGACGCAAAGGCATTTCGTGCCTGCCGCGGAAAAACTTCCCCAAAAAATCATTAATCTATTGACAAAATCATTTTATTGGTTCCATATGTAGTATTATGTGCGTCTATTACGCACAAGTCAACATCTTTTCATCAAAAAATACAAATAAAAGAAAATTTACATAAGGGGGAACACAGTATGTACGAACAAAAACCCTGGCTTGCCTTTTACGGTGACGTACCGCACACTATCGATTATCCACGGTGTACCATGTACGAGGCAGTAAAACTTTCCGCTGAAAAAAAACCCAACGCCATTGCCTACGACTTCATGGGATATACCTCAACGTATGCTAACTTTGTCACTGAAATCGAACAGATGGCAGCCGCCCTTGCCGACATGGGCCTTAACAAGGGCGACCGCATCACTATCTCCATGCCCACCACCCCGCAGGGGGTCATCTGTTTCTATGCCGTCAATCGCCTCGGTGCCGTTGCGAGCATGATCCACCCCCTCTCCACTGAAGATGAAATCGAATTTTATATTACCGTCAGCGAAAGCCGCTTTGCCCTGACCATCGATGCCTTTTATGGTAAATTCAAAGAGATGCCGCAAAAGACATGTCTCGAAAAAATAATTCTCACGAAAATTCCCGACTATCTTCCCGCCATTAAGGGCTTTGCCTTTAACCTTACGAAAGGGAGAAAAATCCCAAAGGTTCCTGCTGATCCCAATGTCCTCTGGTGGAATGACCTGTTGGGCGCCGACCACCCGGCACCACCTGAATCAGGCATGGGCCCCGATGACATGGCGGTTATACTCTACAGCGGCGGCACCACGGGCAAACCAAAGGGTATCATGCTCTCAAACTATAACTTTATTTCAGAGGGAATGATGTGCGCCGCCTGGGGCGAACTCGATGACAACGATGCCATTCTTGCCATTCTCCCCATTTTTCACGGCTTCGGCCTCGGTGTCTGCGTCAACGCCGCGTTTATGGGTGGGGGGAAGTCTATACTGGTCCCCACCTTTACTCCCGAGGACGTGGCAAAACTCATCAAGAAAAAGCGACCCACCTTTGTCATCGGTGTTCCCACGCTTTTCGAGGCATTGAACAAAAACCCCCTCTTTAACAAAACTGACCTCTCATGCCTCAAGGCCGCCTTCAGCGGCGCCGATACCCTTCCCCGCGTGGTAAAGGAACGCTTTGAATCAATTGTTAAGCGCCAGGGGGGAAGTGTCCAGCTCCTTGAAGGGTACGGCCTTACCGAGGCGGTAACCGCCATCATGGCCACACCCATGAGTGAATACCGTGAAGGAAGTATCGGCATTCCCTTTCCTGACATGGAAATGAAAATCGTAAAAACCGGAACCACCGACGAGGCCCCCCTCGAGGAAGAGGGAGAGATATGTGTCCACGGCCCTGCCGTGATGCTGGGATACCTGAACCAGCCCGAAGAAACCGCGGCCGTCCTTAAACAACACCCCGACGGAAAGACCTGGCTGCACACGGGAGACATCGGGGTCATGGACAAAGACGGTTTCTTCTATTTCAAACTTCGTCAAAAGAGAATGATTAAATCATCGGGTATGAATGTTTACCCCGCGCAGGTTGAAGAAGTTCTCTACCAGCATCCCGATGTCAGCGAAGCCTGTGTTATCGGCGTCCCCGATGTCGAACAGGTTGAACGCGTCAAGGCATTCATTGTTCTCAAGGACAAATCCCTTGAAAGCGAAGAAAAGGCAAAGGAAATCATTGACCACTGCCGCGGGAGTCTTATAAAGTGGAGCTGTCCACGGGAAGTTGCCTTTACCGATGAACTCCCAAAGACCCTGGTGGGCAAAATTGCCTTCAAGGAACTTGAAGAACAGGAAATCGAAAGACTCCGCGCTGCGGGAGAATATACAGGAGACAGATAAAAACAGGGAGGATCAAAGCTATTATGATTTTATACCAGAGGTTTCATGAAATCGCTGACAATCCCCTCGCCTATGCCAGGGCGTGGAAGGAAAAAACAGGCGGGAAGGTGATAGGGCATTTCTGCACCTACACCCCTGAAGAATTCGTCACTGCCGCGGGGGCCCTTCCCTTTCGCCTCTTCGGCAGTACAGAAGACATCTCCATGGCTGACGCCCACATCCAGGCCTATGCCTGTTCACTCGTCAGGGGAGGCCTCGAAGATGCCCTTCGAGGCCGGCTCGATTTCCTTGATGCCACGATATTTCCTCATACCTGTGATTCTATCCAGCGCCTTTCTGATATCTGGCGTCTCAATGCCGGCATTAAAAATCACTTCGATGTGATACTCCCGGTACAGATCGACACTGAGAGTTCCAGGGATTATTTTATCGACGTACTGAAAAAATTTCGCAGCGAGTTCCAGGAAAAGATGGGCGTAGAAATTACTGACAGTGCCCTGCGTGAGACAGCCTCACTCTACAACGACGTCAGGGGAAGCCTCCGGAGTCTCTATTCCCTGCGCAGTGAATATCCCTCTCTCATCGCGGGTCGGGATATGAATGCCGTTGTAAAGGCGTCGATGATAATGGAAAAGAAAGAGTTTCTGCAGGAAGTTAACTCACTCCTTGTGGCACTGGAGGGCGCTGAAAAAGAAACCAGCAGCAGCAAAAAACGCGTTGTCATCACCGGGGGCATCTGCAACACCCCGGAGATTTACAGCCTCCTTGACGAGCTCGGCGCCGTTGTGGTATGGGACGATCTCTGCACGGGAAGCCGTTACTTCGAAGGGACCATTAACACGGAAGGCGATCCCGTTGAGGCAATCGGGGCCCGCTACCTCGAACGGAGTCTCTGTCCCGCGAAACACCGGGGTAACACCTCACGCGGAGAGGGGCTCGTTGAGATGGTAAAACAGCACAACGCGCAGGGAGTTATTTTCATGTTTCTCAAATTCTGCGATCCCCAGGGATTCGACTACCCCTACATGAAAGAATACCTTGATAAGGCAAAAATCCCCAGCATGCTCCTCGAAATCGAGGAACAGCTTCCCTCAACGGGACAGCTGCAGACACGCTTCGAAACATTTATCGACATGCTGTAGAGACAGGAAAAACGCAGACACCAGGAGTTGACCATGACAGATACAACCGCAACAAAACAGGAAAAACCCCTCGATCCCGAAAAGGAAAAAAGAAAAATCAAGTCCGTCAAAAAGATGAAAAAGATCATGACAGACTACTACATCGAGGCAAAAACAGCCTCTCAAAACGGAAAACTGGTGGCATGGATTACCAGCGGCGGCCCTGTAGAGCCCCTCATCGCCTTTGATGTAATCCCCGTCTACCCGGAAAACCACGGCGCCATGATCGGCGCGTCAAAGATGGGAGTGGAACTCTGCGAAAAGGCCGAAGAAATGGGATATCCCCGGGACCTCTGCAGCTACGCCCGCTCAGACATTGCCTGTGCCGTAACAAACGGCGGCCCCATCGGCGGCCTTCCCCGCCCGGACTTTCTCGTCTGCTGCAATAACATATGCGGCACCGTGCTCAAATGGTACGAGGTAATGGCACGCTACTTCGATGTACCCCTTTTCATCTATGACACCCCCTTCATCCACACGGAATTTTCAGATGAGGCGCGCCGCTACCTGCGCCGCCAGCTCGATGATTACATTGTCTTTCTTGAGAAAATCACAGGCAAAAAACTCGATGAAGATAAAATGAAGGAAGTAGGACGTCTCTCTCTCAAGGCACAGCGCCTCTGGCAGGATGTTCTCGATACAACAATGAACAGGCCCGCACCCATGACCGCCTTTGACGCCTTTTTTCACCTGGCCCTCATCGTGACCCTCCGCGGCACTGAAAAAGTCGTTGAATACTACACAGAACTGAAAGAGGAGATGCTCCAGCGCGTCAAAGACGGTATCGCCATGGTTCCAGGTGAAAAGTACCGCCTCATCTGGGACAATCTTCCCGTCTGGTATCGTACAAAATGGCTTTCGGATAAACTGGCATCACACAACGCTGCCCTTGTCTCTGACACCTATACTTCTGCATGGAGCGGTGTCATGCATCTTGTTGATGAAGATGACTTCCTCAACACCATCGGTCTCGCCTATTCTCATGCCTACATCAACATCTCCATTGACATGATGTTCGATAAGGTAAAGGAAATGATCCAGAAATATAACGCAGACGGCCTGGAGATGCACAGCAACAGGAGCTGCAAGCCCGATTCACAGGGGCAGTATGAACTTCAAAAAATGGTATTGAAAGAACTCGACATTCCCACCCTCATTATCGAGGCGGACATGGTCGATGAGAGAAACTTCAGCGAGAGTCAGATCGAGACAAGGATCGACGCCTTCATGGAGATCCTTAAAAGCAAATAAGGCTTAAACTTCCCCCCGCAGGGGAAGAAAAAAACAGCTGTCACATAACACAACAAGAAAACGGAGTAAAAACATGGGTCATCTCAACTACGACTTTTCAGGAAAGGTATTTCTCATCACCGGCGGCAGCCGGGGAATAGGTCTTGAAATCACCCGCACACTCCTCCGTGCGGGCGCGAAAGTGGCCATCTGCGGCAGAAAGCAGGAGAACCTCGACAGTGCCGCAGCCGGACTCGACGCAGGAGATAACCTTTTTGCCGTGCAGGCGCATATCGCAAAAGAAGAGGACGTAAACCGACTCTTCGAAGAGGTAACGGCGCGATTTTCCCGCGTTGACGTTCTCATCAACAACGTGGGCATGAACCTCTTTACCCCCTCAGTGGCAGAAACCGAACCCGCCATGTGGCAGAAAATAATTGACTCAAACCTGAACGGTACCTACATGGTGTCCCGTAAAGCCGCACTGCTCATGAAGGAACAGAAACAGGGAAAAATCATCAGCATTTCATCCATCGCGGGCCGGCGGGCTTCAGCCGGCATGGGAGTCTACGGCATCGCCAAGGCAGGCATCGAGATGATGACACGGGTACTGGCATCAGAGCTGGCCCTCTTCAATATACAGGTTAACGCGGTGGCACCCGCCATGATAAGGACAGATTTCAGCAAACCATTCTGGTCAAACGATGATATCCAGAAAGAAGTAACGAAAAACATACCCGCCGGGCGCATTGGCGAACCTGAAGAGGTTGTTCACCCGGTTCTTTTTCTTGCTACTGACGAGGCTGCATACATTACCGGGCAGACACTCTGTGTTGATGGCGGTGCCACGGCACGGTAGGTGAAGAAAAGGAGGCCGAAAATACTCTAATGCCCCCCTAAATCTTCAACACACCATTATTGATTATCCGGTTGCGTCCCCCGTTCTTTGCCGTGTAAAGTCCCTTGTCCGCGTGGTAGATAAAGGTCTCTTTCAGTTCACCGAAAAATTTCTTTCTCTCAGCGTTACCAAGCTCCTGTGAAATTTCTACAGCCGTGGAAGGACGTGCACCGTCAATTGAAGCGATACCGATAGAGACAGTCAAAGATATATCCTGCCTGAAAATGGTGTTTTCAATTTTCTTGCGTATCCGTTCAGCCACGACCTCTGCCACACTGTTCTCTGTTTCGGGAAGTATAACGGCAAACTCTTCTCCCCCGTAACGGGCGACAAGGTCAATGGCACGAACCTCTGTTTCGATAATAGAAGCCACCTCTTTCAGAACCAGATCCCCAGCCTGGTGGCCATGAGTATCATTAATGGCCTTGAAAAAATCGATATCAATCATCAGGAGAGACAGCATTCTTTTCATGCGAATGGCGCTTACCAGTTCGTCTACAATGCGCTGATTAAAAAACCGAATGATATAAAGATTCGTTAATTCATCAGTTATGGCCAGCTCATAAAGGCGGGCATTGTCAAGGGCGATGATAGACTGGTTGGCAAGTATCTCGAGGAGTTCAACATCGTTTAAGTTATAAATTTCTCCCGATTCCCTGTCACCAAGGCACATGATTCCGCGAAGCATACCCTTGTAGACCATGGGCACCGCAAGAACAGAATTGGTATCTTTGAACAGGGAGACAAATTCATTCATGTCTGAATTATCAGTCTCGCTGCCCAGTTCTTCAGCATAAACTGGACGGTTTGCAAGTATCATTAAATTTACCGCGGGATCATGAAGCCCATAGGAAAAATTTCTGTCTTCTACAGAGACAAATGAATCAGTCTCCTGCTCATAGAGAAAAAGGGTAAAACTCGATGCCTTCAAAACATTGACAATACTGGAGCGAATCAGATCAAGAAGTTTCTGGCGGTCAAGAACGGTTACAAGATCACGGCTGATTTTCTTCAGAGTCTTCTGATAGTCATAACGGTTTTTAAAAAGGACACTGTCCGTGATGCGGTGGAACAACCTGTAAAAAGGATTAAAAATAATTACCAGGAAAAGACCTACGGTTATCATAGGGGCGATATTTTCACGACTGGTGTACCTGCTGATAAAACTGATATAAGCAATCAGCCAGACAGCAAGCATTAAATAGTATACCAGGTACCGGCGAAATATTTCAGCAATATCCATGAGGCGATATTTAATTGATGCGATGATAATAATAACAGTACCAAGAATGGCGCCGACACCTGATACAGGATAAGTGGTAAAAGCAATCCTGGAGAGCAATGGTATCACCAGGGACAGAACCGGCAGAAAAAAAAGAACCAGCACCAGCAGAAGACGCCTGTTTCTCCCAACACTGTGTCCCTTCATAATATTGATACGCATGAGTAGAAGAGAAATAATATAACCGATGCTTATCAGCACTGTAACAATGATCACCGAGAGAATGTGCTCCACTGCCGGCCTGTTATGAAGGGTAATAGGGTTACGGGCGATAAGAAGAATACTTTCAGGAATCGCCAGAAGAAAAGCAATGCTTGCCCCGAGCCATAAAAGACGTGCCTGGTTTCTGCTCGTATTGGTTGCAGCATCCCGATAAAAATCCCAGAGCATGAGGAGTCCCGCGCCAACTGTAAAATAATAAAGAACCAGCAGAATGATACCGGTAATCCCTTCCAGGTGAGGGTAAAAACCAAAATAATATTGTAAAAGCCGTGAATGTCCCATGAGGCCGAACCAGACAGCAAAGAAAAGGAACACCCCGGTAACCGGCACAATAACTGCCATTCTCCTTCCTGTTTTGGCAAAGACAGCAGAAAGAAAAACGGGGGGAAGTAAAAGCCAGCTGAAAAAATAAAAAACAACGGCAGATTCGGCCCACTCCCTTACGGGAGTAACCATCATAAAGGCACTCGACCCCAGCCAGATTGCCAGCATGAAAAAGAATATGAACACCAGCCGGGCCATGGCAACCCGGTAGCTGCGCAGGAAGACACTGAGGGTGATAAAAAAAATAAAGAGACTGCTCGCCAGGGGAATCAGCCCGTAGGGGAAAAGGCGTATAAGATGTGTATCAAATTGTGTTATCATGATGCTGCCTCAGCAAAAGGACACTCAGCCTCATGGGGCTTTTTTGCAAGTACTTTCTTTGTGCCATTTTTTCATGGTCCGGCCAATAAAGACTGTCATGATTAAATGACAAAGACTTCTTTGAGAATATTATAAGCGTGATTGAGGCGCTTCATCTGAATCATATTGCCATTTCCTGAATCAGGATGAAAGCGCCGGGCCAGTTCATGATACCTCTTCTGCAACGCCCTCCTGTTCGGCCGCGTCAGGCCGAAAATATCCAGGGCATCATCGATTTCGCCTTTTCTGAAGCCGTAAACGCGAATGCCCCGCATGAGGCGTTTCAGGATGTGACTGTTCCCAAAAGAGATATTGTCAGGATTAAGGTAGAACTCGCGGACAGGGTCAAAGAATGGATAAACTTCCCCCCCGTGACCGCCTGCATGCCCTGCACAGTAGAGACTGTCGAAGACAGCTTCGCGGCAAAAACACCCCTCTTCGGGGAGATAATGGCGGCATCCCTCATCAGGGATCCTGAGCATTCTCACCCGCATGGGATCAAGGTGCAGGTAATAGCCGCTGCTGCCCGCTTCTTCTTTCAGGCGGTAGAGAGAATGATAAAGAGAGAAGTGAACCTGGAAAAGGGCCTCCTCACCGTCGCGGGGAAATCCCCCGGTAAAGAGGCGAATCAGTTCTATCTCCATCACCGGGAGTTTCCTCTCCCTGAGATAATCGAAAAGGTCGTGGTCATTGACTGAAATCATTTCCATGTAATCATTCTGCCAGAAAAGGCGCCATGATACCAGCAGAAAAACCGCCGGCCGGCGATATTTGAAGGCGATATGTGAAGGCGAGGTTCGCCAACCTCGCCTTCACATATCGCCAACCTCGCCTTCAAATATCGCTTATTC
>CAZHNW010000046.1:0-4703 GCA_964534225.1 uncultured Leptospirales bacterium
CTATGGTGTTATCCGTCGGTGTTTTGAGGGGCACAAAATCGGCCCGCTCTTTGCAGAAACGCCGGAGATTGCGAACGCCTTGTTTGAGGGGCTTACGAATGGGGTGCCCGGTGAGAAGGTTTACTTTGACACGCCGGAACCGAATGCGTCCGCGGTGCAGATGGCACAGGAACGAGGCATAAGGGTCCTTTTTTCAGTAGAGACAGCATAACGCTCTTTGAAAGGATTCATGCCCCTCTCTCTTCCCATGAAAATGATACCACGTGAATCACAGAGAATGATGTTCTCTTTTTTTACTCCCAGGGACACGTAGAAATCGGCACAGGCAATGCCCGCTGCACCGGCACCGTTTACCACCACCCTGATATCTTCTATATTTTTCCCGGCGATCTCCACAGCATTGAGAAGAGCTGCGCCGGAAATAATAGCCGTACCATGCTGGTCGTCATGAAAAACAGGAATGGAAAGCCGTTTTTTCAGTTCCTCTTCGATGTAAAAACATTCAGGGGCCTTGATATCTTCAAGGTTGATGCCGCCAAAGGTCGGTTCCATGCAGGCCACAGTCTCAATGAGGCGTTCCTGGTCACTGCAGTCGAGCTCGATATCGAAAACATCAACATCGGCAAAACGCTTAAAGAGCACTCCCTTTCCTTCCATAACGGGTTTTCCCGCCAGGGGACCGATATTTCCAAGACCCAGAACAGCCGATCCATTTGAAATGACCGCCACCAGGTTTGACCGGTTGGTATAGATCCATGCCGTCTCAGGGTCCTTTTCAATGGCCAGGCAGGGCTCGGCAACCCCCGGGGTATAGGCCAGGGAGAGATCTTCCTGTGTCATGCACTCCTTGGTAGGTATAACCTCGGTTTTTCCCGGTACAGGATGTTCATGATATTTTAATGCGTCCATAATTTTCTCCTCTCTATCCTGCATGAATCCCCCTGCGGAGGGGATCATTTTCCTGTCTTCTGAATACTATGCTTTCTATCTCCCCTAAATCCTCCCAAGGGCTGACTTTTAAACTCAAAGATGGTGCCCTTTCGGGGGAACAGGGGGTGCGTTACATGTCGTAGAGGGAACACTTCCCCGTCATCAGGTACTTGACTCCTTCATCAAGTCCCTCAAGGGTCAATTCAAACATGGGGAAGATTTCACGCACCATTCGAATGGTCTGAACGTAGTTCCATGACCTCCGCGGAAGGGTATTGAGCCAGATGGCATCTCTGAATTTTTCCTTTAGACGCTGCAGCCAGACAATACCGGGTACGTCATTGTAATACCAGTAATCAATAGCACCATTGACCCAGGTAAGTTCAGAAGGGGCCATCTCAGCGTCACCGACAATGATAAGCTTATAATCATCATCCTCATTGCGGATAAAATCAAGAGTTGATATGGAATCATTTCTCTCCATGTTTACCCAGAGATCCTGGTAGATGCAGTTATGAAAGTAATAGTGGCGAAACTTGCTGATCTGTGATGAGGCGGCAGAGAAAAGGCGTTCAACCAGTTCCGTGTAGGGATTCATGGAACCGCCTGTATCCATGAGAAGCGCAACCTTGGCGGTTTTCTTTTCCTTGTCTTCCCACACGAACTCTATCTCACCCGCGTTTTTACAGGTCTCATCAATTGTCGCTTCAACATCGAGACGTTCACCCTGCCCGATAGGTAAAAGAGATCGGAGATGGGACAGCGCCACCTTCATCTGCCTCGTATCCAGGGTAATATTACTTGAATAATTTTTAAAGCTTCTCTTTTCAGCGATCTGCACAGCACGACGGTGAACGGACTCTCCCTGACCGATACGGACACCTGCGGGATTATACCCCCAGGCCCCCTGTGTGGACCGCCCCCCGGTACCGATGGCTTTGTTGCCGCCGATATGGTCCTTGAAGCCTTCTCCCCACTGTTCTTCAAGCTGCCGTTCAAAATTTCTGAGAACCTCATCGAGATCGAGTTCCTCCAGCTGTTTCTTCTCCTCCTCGGAAAGTTTCAGCTGCTCCACCTTTTTCAATGACTCAAGAATTTTCTCCAGGAGTTCGTCAGTTGTCTCTATGTCCCTGAAGGTATCGAGAAAGGCGATATCATAGCGATCAAAAAATATTTCATTCTTAACAAGAATGGCACGGGCGACATAATAAAAACGGGTAAGGCTGCAGTCATTAAGATTCAGCGCCAGGGCCTTGTGAAGGGTGATCCACTCGTGCATGGAAACAGGAACACCCCGTGATTTCAGGTTGAAAAAGAAATCAATAAACATCCCGTGTCCTCATGCTGGAGTTATAGGCATAATGAGACTTGCCTGATTTTTCCACCAGATCGATATCTTCCTTTTTTTTAAGAAGGGTTCCCAGGAAGGGTATCTCTTTTTCAATGGTTTTTGGAGAAATGCCGCCCACGATAAGGGCCTGCAGCCAGTCAACAAGCTCGCTTGTTGACGGCTTTTTGCGCAGCATGTCAAACTGACGAATCCAGTAAAACTTCTTCAATGCCTCACGCATCAGCTTTTTCTCGATGTCAGGATAATGGACCCTTACAATCTCTTCCATCAGGCTCTCTTCGGGAAATTCGATATAGTGAAAGACGCAGCGGCGCAGAAAGGGATCAGGGAGTTCCTTTTCACTATTAGAAGTGATGATAACAATGGGCCTGTTCTTTGCCTTGATGGTCTCCTTCGTTTCAGGAATATAAAAAGACATCTCGTCCAGCTCATTGAGCAGGTCATTGGGAAACTCAATGTCCGCCTTGTCTATCTCATCGATGAGGAGTACTACCTGCTCCTCTGTATTAAAGGCCTCACCAAGTTTTCCCAGCTTGATATACTGCTTGATATCGGAAACATCCCCCTCGCCAAAACGGGCATCATTGAGACGCTGAACCGTATCGTAGACATAAAGGCCTTCACGTGCCTTGGTGGTGGACTTGATGTTCCATATATAAAGGTCCTTTCCAAGCCCCTGGGCAATAGAATGAGCAAGAAGAGTCTTTCCTGTACCCGGCTCACCCTTTACGATAAGGGGACGTCCCAGGGCAATGGCAACGTTGACATTGTCCCGCAATCCCGGTGAAATGACATAGTCAGTTGTACCTTTAAAATAATCCATAATTACCTGCCTGATTTCTCTCTGGCCTATGATGTCGATTCCGCGCGACCTTCGGTCTTCTCTAAAATTTACCATCAAAAAAGACCTGTTCGCCGTTTTGTACGGCCTTTTTATGTCCGCAAAGGGCCAGTCATTGTTTTCTTTAAAAAAAGAATTTTCAGCGCATACCTGCACAGTTATATGCCACTATTGAATAGTGGTCCTTCTGCGTCAAATGTAATTCAGAGAAATTCCCGGCCAGGTAGACTTCTGGATGGGTAAAACACCCACACCTTTTTTATGGATTACCCCATGCCGAAGAGGTGATTTTCACCATAGACCTTTATACACAACCATGGTATATTTTATAGAGCAGTCAAAAGTATCGCTCTGTAACACCTTCGATATTTTCCTTTTTCAATAAATAGAAAAATGCATTCTTTATTGAATGTCTGCAGCTGTGGGGACCCTGCGGGGCCCCCTTTTTTTAGTGAAAAATTCTGTAGGCAATATCTGATATTCTGGCAATGATGTTATAGACAAAGTAATCCTTTACCTTGTGGCTCCCCGTTTCAACCTGCCTGACATATCCATGGATACGCTCCAGTTCCCCCTGATCGAGCCAGAAGCCGCCGCATGAATCACAATGATCCAAAATAATATCAGAATAATGCAGGAAGTTAACCTTCCCCATAATAGAACCGTCACACTCGGGGCATGAAAGTGTTGTCATTTCGCCGCCTGTTGCTGACGAATCCACTGAAGCGCTTTCAAAGTCACCCTCTCCCTCGATGATCATTTTATTCAACTGGTTGCGCTGAAGCCACATGCCACCGCAGTCATGACAGACAGCGATCATCTCACCATCAATTTCTTCTTTTACCATTTTTTCATTACATCTGGGACAATCCATTGAGTACCTCCGCATTCATGCGGGGAAGTTTTTACTTCTCCGCGGATAAAGCAGTAAAGTCAATATAGTACAGGCATGGTTACATCGTACACCATTTTTATATTTCCCGGGGCAATAATTCACTTAAATTAAAAAAAAATCTGCTTGTACAGGCAGGCCCTCCTCCGTATACATGCAGGAAAGAGAGAAACGGAGGTAAAACAATGCTTAAGGATAAAGATGCCGTTATTGTCAGTGCCGTGCGCACCCCCCTGGGATCATTCATGGGAAGCCTCTCTGAAACCGGGGCAACAGATCTTGGTGCCATGGTCATAAAAGAGGCTTTGAAAAGCGCCGGCGTTGCCGGAGAGTATGTCCCGGACGTCAGGATGGGCCAGGTTCTTCCCCTCGGATACGGGCAGAACCCGGGACGGCAGGCGGCAATAAAGGCGGGGATCCCCATGGAATCGGGGTGTATCACCATAAACAAGGTCTGCGGTTCAAGCCTGATGGCGGGAATGATCGCATCTGAACTGATAAAATCCGGATATACCGACCTCGCTGTTGCCGGGGGCATGGAGAACATGAGCATGGCCCCCTATTACATGCCGAAGGCACGCAAGGGGGCTCGCATGGGCAATGCAAAGATACTGGACCACATGGTCAATGACGGCCTCTGGGACGTGGTCAACGACTTTCACATGGGCATCTCCAACGAGCTGTGCTCC
>CAZHNW010000046.1:4713-31026 GCA_964534225.1 uncultured Leptospirales bacterium
GGAATCAGTAACGACCTTATAAGCGAAAAATGGGGCGTTTCACGGGAAGACCAGGACAAATACGCCGTGGAATCCTACCGCCGTACGATGGAATCCATCGAAAAGGGAACCTTTACTGACGAGATTATGCCCGTTGAACTGAAAGACAGAAAAGGTAATATTACCGTCTTCGATACCGATGAATGTCCCCGTCACAGTACCTACGAAGAACTTGCCGGCATGAGGCCCGCCTTCCAGAAAGAAGGATTCGCCACTGCCGGGAACAGTTCAATCATCAGTGACGGCGCCGCGGCCTTCGTAATCATGAGCTACGCAAAGGCAAAGGAACTGGGGCTTACCCCCCTGGTAAAGGTTGTTGCCTCAGGAGCGGCAGGGATCGAACTGAAATATGTCCTCATGGCCCCCATCAAATCTATCCCGAAGGTCTGCGAAAAAGCCGGTGTAAGCATCAAGGATATCGACCTTCATGAAATCAACGAGGCCTTTTCCGGTTCATCAACCGCCATCAACCGCGTTCTTGATCTCGATCCCGAAAAAGTCAATGTCAACGGCGGTTCCGTTGCCCTTGGTCATCCCATCGGGGCTTCAGGGGCACGTGTCCTTGCCACACTGATCCATGAGATGAAGAGACGGGATGCGGCCCTGGGACAGGCATCACTCTGTCTCGGCGGCGCTGAATCAGTAACAATGATCGTGGAAAATGTCTGATTTTAAAAGGGGCGGCACAGGTGCTGCCCCTTTTAAAATCAGTAAAATGATAAAGAAAAAAGCTGCTTGATTTTTTACGCCTGCAGACCATACTTTCGGTAGATGCTGTATGGGAATAATGATTATGAAAAAACGAAATGGTGAACCGACACCCCGTGATGCCGTGCAGAAGATACAGTCGCTCATCGACTCTATCCCTGAAGGGGCCCGCAACCATACTGAAAAATTCTATCTCAATAATATACAGAACGAATTCGTTACCTTTCCCGACGAGATATCCATTCCCCGTATACACGTAAAGGAACTCGATTACCCCTGTGGCATAGAAATCATCAAAAACCTGTCAGAAATTCTGCCCCTCTACTTCCAGGGCCACCTAATGCTTGAAAAAAGAATACCCGCGGCAGAGCAGCACTCTCTTCATTTCAGTAAAAAACTCCAGGGTAAATGCCTCGACTTTACCCACCTCTTTAAAATTGACTTTAAATTCGGCGGCGACCCTGATTCTATTATAGAAAAAGGTACACCCGATTTCTACCCGGCATACAAAACGAACCGCATATATTACAAATCCCTGCTGGTACCTGAAAGCACCATACATCGCACCCGCACGGAACAGGGCCTCGATCCGGTGCGCATACGCGAGGCAGATGAAGTCGATTCTGACCAGTTTTTTCACACCTTCGCCATCTTTGACGAAACAGACAGGAGTGAAATCACGAAAGAATTCTACCAGGTGCTGTCTCTCCCTGAAGAGACCTTCGGCATCTCACCGGCCCTCTATCCCATAGTCGAATATAACTATTTCACCGCCTGTTTCAACGTCATCGATCCCACAGAAGAAAACCTCGTGGCGGGCACAAAAATCTTTGAACCCCTCTTTCTCCTCCTCTACGGACGAAAGAGAAACCTGGGAGAAATCGTCAATACCGAAGCAATAGAAGAATACTATGGAGACCTTCTCTCCCTCAAGGGATCAAAAATTTTTCCCACGGATAAATTTCTCTCCCTTCTGAAAAACTATTTTCATAAATACAGACTTGTTCGTAACGATGAAATAATTCTTAAAGGGTGGTGGAAGTTTGAAGAAACCGCATCATGAAATACATGCAGGAAAAAAAACCGCAACAGCATGCACCCTGCTGTTTATACTTGTTCTTTCCTGCGGCAGCGGTCCCCTTGCAGTAGAATCTGTTAAAACAGGTTCACAGGTTGACATACTCTACGGCACCATTGAAAACGGGAGCCTCACCTTTACCTTTCCCCCGCCCACAAAGGGACGCCACACGGGAGACCTCTTCAATCATCTCTACTTCGAAGGAGACACCCTCTGTTTCAGTTACCGGCTCTCTCGCCGCCTGAGGGAAAAGCAGGCACGTATACGCTTTATCAATCCCTCCAATGGAAAGGCCTTCCCTGTTGAGAGAAAGGAAGTCTACCGTTATCGTGTCTTCGGTTTTTCTCTGGTAGGGAGCATCATGGAAAAATTTTACTCATCAGAACTGCAGAAACCCGTCCCCGGCCACCGGTACTGTTGCCGCGACATCCCCTTTATCCTGGAGGCAACATTTCGCGACAGGGGGGAAGAAATAACCCACCGCCACGGGGGACATTTTCGCATTACTTATTCTTCGCAGGCAAAGTAAAGGCCTTCGGCATTTTTTCCTGCAAACCCTTCAGTTCATGAAACATTTCTTTAAAGGGGAAGAGAAGATATTTACCCCCTGCGGCAGAAATAACCGCCTTCTCATCAAGGGCCCCCAGAAGATGCCCTGCGGAAGGAAAAAGCAGGGCCTTACCGTTATAATCATGAAAAAAGACCCCTTTGTTATTTTCAAGGATAAAGCCGTCAGCGAAAAGGGCAATGTTGCTTACAGAATCAAGGGACAAAAGAAATTTTTTCTTTCCCCTTTTGTGGTCAAAGGTCGCGATCTTCCAGGCCCCGGATCCGCCTGTCACGCAGGTAAGCAGCCCTTCTGAAAAAGAAGAGCAGTGTGATGAGGCCTTTATCTTTGTGGCAAGAATTTTCTTTTTCGCTATGTCAACAATGGCCAGGTGATAATAGCCGGCATACCCTTCCGCTACGATAAGAATATTGTTATATACCGTCAGGTAACTGCGGCTGATCTTCTTTACGGGAGAAGAGAAAGGCCGGTCAAAAATCTCCCGCGGGTAAAGATCCTTCTCTTTGAGAAGATAGAGTTTTCTTCCCCCCATGAGAAGCAGGTTTTCCATCCAGGGGGCCATTGCCTCGATTTCCTCTTTGCCGGGAAGAGACACCTTTCGGGGCATGTCCTCATTTTTGTTGTAAAGGAAAAGAGAACCGCCGCTTAAAACAGCAAAACGCTCCTTAAATTTCAAAACATCCTTAACTTTGACATTCCCTTTCCGCGGAAAGGGAATACTACTCGATTCTTTCTCACTATAGGAGGTAATCGATCCATCCCCGGCAGAAAAAAGCGAGTTCACTCCTTTTTGCAGTATAACTTCCCCGAAAACGGCACCACCCCTGGCTTTAACGGCCCCCTCTATGACGATGGGAAAGGGGACCTTACCCTTGAAATATTTCTCCTGAAGTGAACGGTAATGCGCTGCCGGATCAGGTTTACAGCCGGCAAAAAAAAGCAAGAGGGCGTAAAAAATGGCAAATCTTTTCATCAGGTCATTTCCTTTTTTTATCATGAATAACAGCAAAAAATACGAAGCAACATGGTACGCACTGATTTTATTTTCGCACCCGCTTGCGTGTGGAAATCTTCTCGACAGAACGGGTAACAAAATCCTGGTCATAAAGCTCAATCATCTTTGATGCAGAGCTTGATCGGGCCCTGAGACTAAACCGTGTTGTGGCGATGTAGATACCGCTTTTGCATTTCTCTTCATTAATATGTTTCTGAAATTCGAGAATATCATTCTCGGTAATCTCCCGCGTTGTGCGGTGAAAAGCGATAAGTATAGGGGGATCGTTTATACGCTTGATATTAAAGGCCTTATACTGATACTCGTTTGAGCTGATTTTTTCCTTTGAAACAATGTTATAGTTCAAACCCGCAATGATCTCCTGAATCAGGGACTGCAGCTCCTCGAGAGACCTGGCAAAGAGTGTCATCAGGTTTTCATTAGTCAGTATGGTACTGTAAGACTCAAGTTTGGCCTTGGTGCTGCGGTATCCCGGATTATCCGCGGAAATCTTTTCCCAGTGATGGATCGCTTCTTTAATCTTGTTTTCATGCTCATAACATTCAGCCAGAAGATAACGGTAGGCATAGGCTTCTTCGGTTTTCTCCTTTAAACTGTTAAGGCCCTGCTCAAGGTGATCGATAGCCTGGTCATACTGCTGCTGTTCATAGTAGATCTGCCCGATCTGGTAAAGGGACTGCGTAAAGAAACGCCTCTCCTTTTTCGCAATCTCCAGCATCTCCACGGCATTGATATAGTCTTTTTTCATTTTGTAAATCGACCCAAGATAAAAACTCGCTTCAAGATTATCTGAAGGGAACTCCAGTGCCTTCAGGAGATACTGTTCAGCCTTTTCATAATCGGATATCTGATAGCATGAGACCCCCAGGGGCAGGTAACAGTCATTGCGCGCCGGGTCCATTATGACCACCTTCATCAGGTGCTCCTTGACCCGCTTGTAGTCTTTCTGACGGTAAAGAGCCTGGCCGATACGATAGTTACCCTGCAGGTCATCGGGATTAAAGGTAAGAATAATCTGGTACTCATCGATCTCTTTCTGCCAGTTACGTGTCTCATTATAGAGCATGGCAAGATGATAGTGAAGGTCCAGCTCGTTCACGTGGCGGTTAAAATTCGGTATCTGCTGAATAGCATTCAACTCTGAGATGGCCATGAGATACTGTTTCTGCCTCATTAAAAGTTTTGCCCTGATGTAGCGGGCCGGGGCAAAGTCTTTCTTTTTATCAAGTATACGCTTGATAATGGCACTGGCCTTGCTGTATTCTTCCTCTTCGATATATTCTTCCGCCCGCCGCAACTTGGCCGGCAGCTGCATTGAACGAAAAAGAAATATGGATATCGCCGCAATAATTAAAAATAATATGAGAAGAATATAACGCATGATATGAAATAGAGCAGTTTCTCCCGTGAAGTCAAGCAGAATAACTGTATTGCCGGGCACTACCCCTGTCAGCCCTGTGAATTCATGAATAAACTTTTCCCTGAAAGAAGAAGTATTACTTCCCCTCCGCCCGGGACCCTCCCCGCGGGTCCGCGCCCCCCTTCAGCTTTCCTGATTGTGCATCCCGTATGATGGCACAGACGCTGCCGCAGGCATAATCCCAGTCTTGTTTTTCAAGAACCTCATCGCCTTTCTGCGACCGGCTGCATATTTCCTGCTAAAAGCTGTTTAACAGGGACCTTTACAAAGGCAGGATCAACAGTATACTGTGATACAGTAAAAGAAAAAAGGCGTGAAAAATTACTTGCAATTCGACATTAAGACTTGAAATTTGCCAAATCATATTAATATAGAAAGAAACCACCGTATCACCACCGGCTGACGTAACGTTTTTTACGCCGGCGACACAGACTAATCACAGGGTAATGCTGAAAGGTACCGGTCCATTGTGGCAACCCTTCTCCCCGAAAAAGCAGTACAAAGAGAAGAGCCCAAAAACCTGTCACAGAGCCGCCGTACACACCAGAATTCATCAGGTATCTTATATATGAAAGGCAAAAAAATTACCATTTACGATACTACCCTCCGGGACGGGGCACAGACCCTCGGTATCAGTTTCTCGCTTCAGGACAAACTGCGCATTGCCCATGCCCTTGACCGTCTGCACATAGACTATGTCGAAGGAGGCTGGCCTGGATCCAACCCAAAGGATGATCTCTTCTTCCAGGAAATACGCAGAAAAGAGCTTGAGCATACACGCATTGCCGCTTTCGGGTCCACGAAAAGAAAAAACCTCAGCGTAAAAGAAGACCACTTCCTCCAGGCGCTGGTAGAATCCCGCGCGGATGTAATCACCATCGTGGCCAAAACATGGGATTTCCAGGTTACCAGGGCCCTGGGTATAACTCTCAATGAGAATCTTGACCTGATACAGGACACGATCCGGTACCTCAAGGACCTTGACTTTACCGTTTTCATCGACTGCGAACACTACTTCGATGGTTATAAGGAAAACAGCGATTACACCCTCTCCTGTGTTGCCGCGGCACATAAGGCCGGTGCTGACATGGCGGTCCTCTGCGACACAAACGGAGGCACCCTCCCCCAGGAGGTAACGGAAATCATAAAAAAAACAGGAGATACCGTTTCCCTTGACCTGGGTCTCCACTTCCATGATGACACGGGCGTGGCCGTGGCCAATTCCCTTGCCGGGGTTATTGCCGGTGCCATATCAGTGCAGGGAACGGTCAACGGTTACGGGGAACGCTGCGGCAACTGCAACCTCATGACCCTGGTGCCGAACCTCACCCTTAAGATGGACTATCAGTGCGCCGCAATGGAACGCCTTGAGCACCTGACTGAAACAAGCCGCTATATCAGTGAAACGGCAAACCTGGCACACAACGAAAGACTCCCCTATGTGGGAAGTCATTCCTTTGCCCACAAGGGGGGCATCCATGTCTCCGCCCTTCAAAAGGATACGCGTACCTATGAACACATTGACCCCTCAGTGGTAGGCAACAAGAGGCAGGTCCTCATCTCTGAACTCTCCGGTAAGAGCAACATCGAGTTCAAGGCGCGGGAAATGGGTATCGACCTGAAAAATGACGTAACTCTTCCCCGGGAAATACTACAGAAGGTAAAAATCCTTGAAGACAAGGGGTACCAGTTCGAGGCCGCAGAGGGATCCTTTGAACTGATAATACGCGAGGCAACGGGAGAATACCGCCCCTTTTTCAACCTGAAGGGTTTCAGGGTCATAACCGAGATGGACGCGAAAAACAATCTCACCTGTGAAGCAACCATCAAGGTAGAAGTAGCAGGAAAAGAAGAACATACCGCCTCCAATGGAAACGGTCCGGTGGAAGCCCTTGATAACGCCCTGCGAAAGGCACTGATGAAGTTCTATCCTGAAATTGGTGAAATAAAACTGACAGACTACAAGGTGCGGGTCCTCAATGAAAAAGACGGCACCGGCTCTTCTGTACGGGTCCTGATTGACCAGAAACAGGAAACAGAGCACTGGGGCACCGTGGGGGTATCCACCAACATCATTGAGGCGTCATGGCATGCCCTTGTTGATGGAATCGAGTACATGCTCTTCAAAAAAAATTCCCCGGGGAAAAAATAAAAGGACGGGGACAGCGATTCATGCCAGAAAGACCCATTGGAATTTTCGATTCAGGAATAGGAGGCCTCACGGTATGCAAAGCCATACACGAACTATTGCCTGGAGAAAACCTGATCTATTTTGGCGATACCGCCCGTTTCCCCTATGGGACTCGTTCACAGGATACCATTATCCGCTATTCACGTGAAATCACCGAGTACCTTATCTCCCGTGAAGTCAAGATGATCGTTGTCGCCTGCAATACCGCCTCCGCAGCCGCCCTCGACGAGTTGCGCAGCAGCTATACTGTGCCCTTTACCGGTGTCATAGAAGCGGGCGCCCGCGCCGCCTGCAAGCGATGCAGCAGCGACGTTATCGGTGTCATTGCCACACGGGCAACTGTACGGTCAGAATCCTATATACGGGAAATCAAGGCTATTCGACCTGAACTGGAAGTGATGCAGCAGCAGGGAACCCTCTTTGTGACACTTACCGAAGAGAGCATGACAGACCATGAAATCGCCCGTCTCACCAGCAGGGAATATCTTCAGGAGATGCATGCCAGCGGTGTAAGGACCCTGATCCTGGGCTGCACTCACTTCCCCCTTCTCAAAAATGCCATTACAGACGTCTATCCTGACATGGACCTGGTGGACACGGGGGTGGAGATCGCGCGGGAAGTTAAAGCCATCCTCAGGGAAAAAAACCTTGCTATTGAGAATTCTGATAATAAAGTGGGAACAATTGAACTCTATACTTCCGACATAACCGAAAGCATGCAGCGCCAGAAGGAAATATTCTTCGGACCAGATGGATCTGAAATTTCACAATTACGACTAAAAGGGTAAAACAATGAAAAAGGCACTCACTATAATTCTGATGACAATACTATTTATGCCCCTTTCTCCTGCTTCAGCATGGGAACTCTATGACCGCGTTATCGCCGTTGTCAACAGTGAACCTATCGTACAGAGCGAAATCGATCTTCGTTTCTCCTTTCTGCGCAGCCGGAAAAAAATCGCTCGCAGCAAATATGCCCGGGAAAAAAGCCGCATCCTGGACAGGTTCATCGAAGACGCCCTGGTCAAACAGACCGCCAGGGAAATATCCGTTATTGTCAGCAACAAAAAAGTGCTGGGGCACATTGAAAAAATGATGGGGCAGTACTTCGCAAAAAACGAAAAAGATACAAAAAAACTTGAAAAAGTGATTAGCGCCTACTCAGGGCAGATAAATGACCTTGTCAATGGCAGTACCCCCTTCAACAAACTTGACAGAAACCTGCAAAAATTTATCAAAACCATTGAAAAAAAGCAGAAGCTTCCCTTCGTTGATTACTTCGAAGATATCAGGACACAGATGAGAAGGGAACAGCTTATAAATATTGCCATTGGCGTCAGCCCCCCATCTGAAGATGAGGCGAAAAAATGGTACACCAAAAACAAGAGAAAACTCGGCTTCGAGGTAAGGGTCAAACATATCCTTATCCGTCCCGCGGGGCGCTCTTTCAAGGCAGAACGCGCCGCCGCAAAAAAAATATCAGCACTGCGAAACAGAATCCTGAAAGGGGAATCCTTTGAAAAAATTGCCGCCACCTACTCTCAGGACCCGGGATCCCGCGCCAGGGGTGGTGACCTGGGATGGGTCATGCTTGCCGAACTCGATCCCCTTTTTGCCGGGAATGTCTACCGGATGAAACGCCGGGGACAGATATCCCGTGTCTTCAAGTCAGGATTTGGCTACCATATTGTTAAATATTACGGTAGAAAGGCCGTAACCTACGAAAAGGTTAAAAAAATGATCATGTACCGCCTCTATTCAGAAAAAATGATGGTGCAGTATAAAAAATGGGTCCTCAGAAGAAAGAGGGAATCCGAAATAAAAATATATATGGACAACTATATTGCATCAAAGGAAAGCGGGGTATATCGTGACAGACGCAGCAGAGCAGGCAAAAACAGACATTCTCCTCGTCGTCGTCAACGGCGTTGATGATGACATTCTGACATTCCAGGGGGAATATCTCCCGGAACGCCTGGAAAAGGAGCTCTCCACCGTCACAGGTGTTGCGGGACTCTTTTTCTCCCTTCCTGAATCCTACCAGGGGGTCCTTGCCAGGAGAAAAAATTCTCTTCGCCGCGACGACACTGAAGATGCCATCTTCTGGAAAGAGACCTTTGCCGAAACAGGTTCCGATCATATCATACGAATTTTTGCCGATACCCCTTTCCTTGACCTTTCCATCATCAGCGAAATGATTGCCCTTCACCTGGAATACCTGGCAGAATTTACCTACTCTGATAACCTCCCCGAGGGTTTTTCATGCGAAATCATTGCCAAAGACCTGGTAGAAAATATCCCCGGGATGAAAGAGAAATCCCTTCCCCTGACGCAGGTAATCCGCTCAAACATCAACCAGTTCGACGTAGAGCTCTACTACAAGGGACCGGACATCCGCGATAAGAGGCTCTCCTTTCGCAGCTCACACCCGCGCGACCGGCGCATCATGGAAAACCTCTTCGACATCCACGGCTCCCGCCCCCCCTATGAAGAGATAAAAGCCCTTATCGAAAAAAACCCGGGAAGCCTCTACATCGCTCCCTCCTACCTGGAGATTGAACTGACAGGGCGCTGTGACCTTGACTGCATCTTCTGCTACAGGAAATCACTGCCCGCGGAACGCGGCGACATGGACCTGTCACTCTTCGATAAAATCGTCACTGAAATGGATACCTTTGCTCTGCCTTACACCATTTGCTTTGGCGGGTCAGGGGAGCCCCTGATGCACCGGGATTTTCTCGCCTTTGCCCGCAGGGCCGCGGAGAGCCCGCTGGCAGAACGGATCATCATCGAAACGGCGGGACACTATCTCTCCGATGAAATCATTGAATTTCTCCGCAACGAAAAAAATGAAAAATTTCATCTCATCATCAACTGCAACGGCTGTGACGAAGAGACCTGGAGGCAGATACACGGGGCAAACCACTTTCAGCGCGTCAGTAAAACAATCGATGCCCTTTCTTCTCTTACAGAGGCGGGGGGGAAGGAACCGCGCCTGCACCTTCAGATCATGAAAATCAATGAAACCGAAAAATGGCTCGACCGCTACTATGACCACTGGGAAGAGAAAAAAGTCCCTGTCATTCTTCAGAAACAGAATACCTTCCTCGGCCGTATCGAAGACCGCCGCTACAGCGACCTCTCTCCCCTGGAGAGGACCCCCTGCTGGCACCTGCAGCGTGACTGTGTCATCCTCTCCGACGGGACCGTAGCCTTCTGCAAACAGGACGTCACCGGGGAGAAAGCCCGGGGCTCACGGAAAGAGGCCACCCTGACAGAACTCTTCGAAAAAGGAAGAGACGACTTCCTCGCCAACTACCGCGGGGAGTATCCCCCTCAGCCTGACTGCAGGAACTGTGATGAGTGGTACACCTTCAACTTCTGAAAAACCTCCCGTTGCCGCCATCGTCCAGGCGCGCATGGGCTCGACACGCCTGCCCGGCAAATCATTAAAACCCCTGGCAGGGCGCCCCATGCTGGCACACGTTCTCGAAAGATCCCGGGCCATCGAGGGTGTAGACACCGTGGTGCTTGCCACCGGCAGGGGAAAAGAAAATCTTCCCCTCATTGACCTTGCCCGCAGTCTCGGGTGCGAAGCCTTTGCCGGATCAGAGACTGACGTGCTTGACCGCTTCTACAGGACAGCGCAAAAGTACCCCTGCCGCTATATTGTCAGGGTCACGGGAGATAACCCCTTCACCGACCCGGCCTTTGCCGCGGAAACCCTGCGCCTTGCCATCGCCGAAAAAGGAGACAATACCGCCCTGACAGGACTTCCCCTGGGCTGTGCCGTTGAGGTCATCAGCTTTGACGCCCTTGCCGCAGCCCACCGCCGGGGCAGGGAGGCGCACCACCGCGAACACGTCTCCCCCTACATAAAAGAACGCCCCGACGAATTCAGAATCATCCGCCGCGCCGCAGATTTTACATCCCCCCTTGAAAATCTCCGCCTCACCATTGACACCGAGGTCGACTTTCTCCTGGCAGAGAAAATCTTTAACGCCCTTTACCGGGGCTCTCTTTTTTCACTGGGGGAAGTCAACTCCTTTCTCGAAAAAAACCCGTCACTGGTGCAGATAAACGCCGGCATCGAACAGCGGCCCATGACCCACAGCGGGGGGGCATGAAACACATTACCATCATTACCGCTGCGGGCCCCGCATACGGAACCGGACACCTTCAGCGCATGTCCCTCCTGGCATACTTTCTCGAAAAAACCGGCAGATACAATGTCACCATTTGCACTACAAGTCCCCTGCCGGGGGAAGTAAGCCATCTCCGCCAAAAAAAAATACCCGTGCGAAGTGATCTCATTATCCGGGACATGCGGAATTCATCTGTGGAAGAAATGACAACCCTGCGAAAACGTGCACCGGTACTGGTTATCGATGACATGGGAACAGGAGCCGCCGCGGCGGATACCAGGATAAACCTTCTTCCTTCCCCGGAAGATAACGACCATGATCTTTTCCTCCGGCCCGAAGCCTTTCTCTACGGTTTCACCTTCTACCGTGCACTTTGTGACCTTGACAGCGCCCCCGTGTCAAAAAATTATGACATTGCCCTTTACTGCGGCGCCGACCCCGCTGAAAAGACACTTCTCCTCTACCGGAACCTCATCCCTGAAGGAGTGAACGCCCTTCTTTTAAAAAACAACCGGTCACTTCCCCTCTCAGGTAAAAGCATGCAGGGTAGAGAGTTATCAGCCGTAGAAGGCCTTCTGGCGGCAAAAGTGATTCTCACCTACTTTGGTATTACCCTCTACGAGGGCCATGCCGTGGGATGTTCTCCCGCCGTTGCCGATCCCGGCGCTTACCACAACACGCTTACAGGCAAAGCAGGCATTCCCGGTCTCCTCAATCTCGGCATTATCAACACAATCGAACCGCGTGAGGTCCGCCGGAAAATCACCACCTTAATTGAAGATCACAGGGATAAAAAAACCGATCCTTCATCAGTGGCTGCTCATGTCATCAAGGGGTGTAAAAAAATGGAAAAAATCATCAAAAAGACTTTGGGGTAACTGTTCCCGCAGCGAAACGATTATCCTTCCTCAGAAAAAAACTAAAAACACCACGTCATGCGCGAATCTTACCTAAGGCAGTTCGTCAACGTCTTCGTAAATGGTGAAAAAATTATCCAGGGTGGCAAGAACGATAACCTGCATAATTTCCGGGCTGACATTGAGCAGACCGAAACGTCCCTGCAGGGCATTCATTTTTTTCTGTCCCGCCATGAGGGCGCTGATGCCTGATGAATCGAGAAAATTAAGGTTGCGCATATCAATAATTATACTGCGATGATTTTCAGCGATAAGATCAAATAGCATGTTTTTGAACTTACTGACATTATAGGTACTGATGTCACCGACAAATTCAACTATTGTGTGATGCCTGATATTATTTATATTGTAATCCATGATACCACCGAATACTGTATTTTCTTTTTACTATATCCCACAACTTTTTTCTGTCAAGCAGTAGTCACCCTTACATCTCCAGTTAACTGCATTAATTTTTAAAAATACAAAATTTGGTTAAAACCTGGAATTCCGAATCATCATAATGAAAATTTTCCACCCCTTTGAATGAGCATTACAGTGATGCATTATTATGTATTTTTTTTCAACATGGTGCTCAAAAAAATGACTTGCCTTCATACCTTGTTTCCCCCTGAATTAACAGGAGAGGTAATACCTGTGGAATGCAGACGATGTGGTAAATGCTGCCAGGCCGATATGACAGCCTACATAACCGATGACGACCTTGCGCGCTGGAAGGCTGAAGGCAGAATGGATATCATTGACCGAATAAAGGGACAGGAAAGG
The DNA here is from genome assembly GCA_964534225.1 of uncultured Leptospirales bacterium. Lineage (GTDB taxonomy): Bacteria > Spirochaetota > UBA4802 > UBA4802 > UBA5550 > CAZHNW01. Next base: position 17,560 of record CAZHNW010000046.1, read on the forward strand.
TGCTGGGCGGGAGACCGCATCATCTACCGCAACGGAAACGGTTCCCTGGACCGATGCCTTTTTTTGGAGAAAGAAAAGGGCCTGGCCGCCTGCGGCATCCATGAAACCCGCCCCCGGGTATGCCGTGACTTTGAACCGGGGTCATCCCTTCTCTGTCCCCTTTACGGGGAATAAAAAACAAACGACAGAAAACAAGCCCCTTCCAGGTGTCCTGTTCACAGGAAAAAAAGTACTTTACTGATATTTTTTTTAACTCATCATTGCCTTTCTTACTCCAAGTATATTAGACCTGCTGTTAATACCGCAACAGGTCTGCGGTAAGTTCAATCCCGGCAGTTATCTTAGCTCAACAGGTTACTACATGAAGGAATATCGAAGCGGAACAGAAATGTGGGTAATGAGACTGATAATTATCCATGGTATCTTCTACCTTATACAGATGTTTTCAGGGCCCCGCATCGGACAGGCCCTTATTTACTTTCTCGGTCTCAGCCCCAACATGATTGTACAGCACGGCTTTGTATGGCAGATCATCACCTATATCTTTCCCCATGGAGGTTTTCTGCATCTCTTTCTCAACATGTACGCCCTCCTGATCTTTGGCCTCCCCATCGAACAGGCATGGGGCAGTAAAAAATTCCTGATATACTACTTTTTCACCGGGGTCGGTGCGGGTATCACTATCTTCATTATTAACTATTTTATCATCAGCGGAAACGCTGCCTATATCCCCACCATCGGCGCATCAGGGGCTGTTTTCGGCCTCCTTCTTGCCTTTGGTGTTCTCTTCCCTGACGCGCAGCTCCTCCTCTTTTTCGTTCTCCCCATCAGGGCAAAATATCTCGTCTTTCTTTACGGTGCATTTGAATTCTATGCCCTGGTTTCATCAGGAGGGGGAAGCGGCATCTCCCACGTGGGGCACCTGGGAGGTATCGTCTTTGGATTTCTTTATTTCTTTTTCTTCGGCAAAAGCCGTCAGGGTCTCCAGGCAAAGCACTTCAAGACAAAACTGAAAGAGGAAATAAAAAAAAGAGAGGCACAGATTCGCCCCTTCCCCCGTACAGACAATACCCTTCTCGATATACTGAAAAAGGTAAAGGCACGGGGCATAGAATCCCTCACCGATGATGAACACCAGCAGATCCAGTACAAGATGATCATGCTCGATGATGCCGATGGCCTCTGTATTGATGACGATTTTAATTATAACGACGACTACTGCCAGAAATGTGAAAACATCGAAGCCTGTATTCTCCGGGAGTTAAAAAAATATCTCAAATGATTTCAGTAAAAATTAAATGCACACGCGGGGCCCAGACCCCTGAATACCAGAGCAGCGGTGCCGCTGGCGCCGACATCTGTGCCCGCATTGACACAGCCATTGACATCCCACCGGGAGAAACAACTCTCGTTCCCACGGGAATTTTTCTTGAAATACCCGAAGGATACGAGGCGCAAATCCGTCCCCGCAGCGGCCTGGCCCTCAGGCACGGGATTACACTTCCCAACAGCCCGGGAACAATTGATTCTGATTACCGGGGGGAAGTTAAAATTATCGTCTCCAATATCGGCCATGAGTCCTTCACCGTTACTGATGGAATGCGTATCGCCCAGATGGTCTTCGCCCGCTGTTACCGGGCTACTTTTACCGAAGAGGAAATCCTTGAAGAGACTGCCCGCAACCACGGCGGATTCGGTTCTTCAGGCCTGTAAAAAATGAAAAAGAAAGCAGAACCACAAAAAGACAGTATACGCATCATTCCCCTGGGCGGCCTCGGTGCCGTGGGCAAAAACATGACACTCTTCGAATACCGGGGAGACATTATCATCGTCGACTGCGGCCTTATGTTTCCCGGCGAAGAGACCCCCGGGGTTGACTATCTCATCCCTGACTTTTCCTATCTCAAGAAAAACAGAAAGCGCATCAAGGCCATCATTATTACCCACGGCCATGAAGACCATATCGGCGCCATCCCCTATCTCCTGCGGGATGTACAGGCGCCCATTTATGGGACACGTCTGACCCTCGGCCTTATACAGAGCCGCATATCGGAACATCCCCTTACCAGTGAACCGGACATGAGAGAAGTCTCTCCCCGCGAAACAATATCTGTAGGGGGCTTCTCCATAGAATTTATCAGGGTAAACCATTCAATCATTGGCGGTGTCGGCCTTGCCATTACAACGGAAACCGGCACCATTATTCACACGGGAGACTTTAAAATAGACTTTTCTCCTGTTGACGGCGAGGTCCTTGACATCTACCGCTTTGCCCATTACGGCGAGCAGGGGGTGCTCCTGCTCATGTCAGACAGCACCAATGCTGAAAAAACCGGTTTTACCCTTTCTGAAACCATGCTGGCAGACCGCCTCATCGATATCTTTTCCTCCGCAAAAGGAAGGATCATAGCCGCCACCTTTGCCAGCAACATTCACCGCATCCAGCAGCTCATGGACGTGGCGCAGCGCTTTAACCGCAAAGTGGTCATATCGGGACTCTCCATGCAGAAAAACGTCGAGATATCCCGGTCTCTCGGGTTTCTCACCGTCAAAGATGACCTGATACTGAACGTGGAAGAGGCAAAGGGCTACCCGGATAAAAAACTTGTCATCATCGGCACCGGCACCCAGGGTGAACCCATGAGTGCCCTCTCCCGCATGGCAGGGGGTACGCACCGGCACTTTACCGCCAAGGCGGGAGATACCGTCATCATCACCGCCTCCGTAATACCCGGCAATGAGATAATGGTAACCCGCATCGTTAACAACCTCATGTCCCTCGGGGCAGAGGTCTACTACGACCAGGATGAGGCCATCCATGTCTCCGGACACGGCGCTTCAAAGGAGCTGAAACTGATGCTCTCCATTACAAAGCCAAAATTCTTTATGCCCATACACGGCGAATTCAAGCACATGAAGGCACACACAGAAATCGCCGAATCCCTCGGTATCAAACCTTCGCATATCATCATAGCCGAAAACGGTGACATCCTGGAACTGACAAAGAAAAACTTCCTCAAGACAGACTCACTTGACCTGGCGCGCATCTATGTTCATGGAGACGAAACGGGAAATACTGAGAGCAGTGTCATCAGTGACCGCCAGAAAATGGCAACCGATGGCGTCATGATCATCAACGCCTTTATCTCCGGGGGTAAAATCCAGCGCGAACCTGAAATCTACTCCCGCGGTGTTCTCGACAGGGACAATAGAGCACCCATTGAGACCATCAAAAAAGACGTAACCAGGCGTATCAAAAAACTCCTGCAAAAAAAAGCCTCTCCCGCTGATATTGAAGAATCTCTCCAAAAGGGTCTTGAAAACCTCCTCTACCGCACCACGCGGCGAAACTCACTTATTATAGTCAGAATATTCGAGGTCTGAAAATGAATTATCTTTTTCCTGTTTTACTCGTCCTGGGGATCGTCCAGGGCATCGCTGAATTTCTCCCCATCTCCTCATCGGGCCATCTCGTTATCCTTGAAAGCATCCCCTGGTTCAGGGAGAGCATCCATACTCTCGGGAAAAACCTGAACCTTTTCATCAACGTGGCCCTCCACGTGGCCACACTCCTGGCGGTTTTCATCTATCTTGCCCGTGACATATGGCAGATCATCCGCGGCAGCATCACGGGGCTTGCGGAAAAAAACTTCACTGCCCCGGAACTTCTCACGGCCCGCAACATTATCGTCGCCTCCATCCCCGCGGGGATTATCGGCCTCCTCCTCAACGATTACTTCGAGGCCATCTTTGCCTCCGCCACATCCGCCTTTATTTTTCTCATCATTAATGGTTTCATCCTGATATCCACTAAAAGAATACCCGTAAAAAGCCGAAAAATAGAAGAGACGGGTATAATCAGGTCCCTCTTTATTGGATTTTTCCAGGCCTTTGCCATCATGCCGGGAATTTCCCGGTCAGGTATGACCATCGCAGGGGGTATGTTCAACGGTCTGGAACCGACGGAATCGGCAAAATTTTCTTTTTACATGGCCATTCCGGTTATCGGGGGTGCGGGACTCATCGAAGGCATGAAGGCCCTTAAAGGGGCTTTCCCGGCGGAAATTTTCGCTCCCCTGGCCCTCTCCTTCGCGCTGACGGTTGTTGTGGCACTGGTATCGATGAAAATTCTCTTTACCCTGGTAAAGAGGATCAAGCTCGATATTTTCGGCTACTACACCATCGTGCTGGGGATTGCAGGGCTCATTATTCTGAACGTATAGGGATCCTGGTTGGCCCCTCCTACTGCCTGGAGGAATGATGTTTAGGGACAGACGCTATCAGGAAATCACCGGGATTGTCCTGATTCTTATATCATGTATTATTTTCTTATCTCTCTTTTCCTTTCAACAGCAGGACTATACCCTGATGAAGGAAAACAGCCCCGTGGGCAATATCATCGGCCCCCTGGGAGCCTGGCTCTCATGGCTCCTCCGCGCCGCCTTTGGTGTTGCTTCCTACCTCATCGCCGCCATCTTCGCCCTTGCCGGGTGGTCTGTCATAAAAAAGGCATCGGTTCTGCCCGTCCTTGAAAAAATATTTTCCCTCCTTTTTCTTTCCATCACCATGTCAGCCATGGCGGCGGTCTTCGGTGACGCTACGATCCATCAGGGGGGAGGATTTATCGGATTCTATATCAATTATTTTCTGAGCATGTTTCTCGGCAAAGTCGGGGCCTATCTCACCATTGCCATACTGAACCTGGCGGGACTCATCCTCCTGGGACTTTTCTCCCTTACATCCTTTCTTGCCCGCGCCGGCGACAGGGATTACATATGGGGGAAGTTTAAGGCCCTGGGGGGGAAACTCCGCACCGCCTCCGGAGAAGAGGTTCCCCTCAATCACATCGGTGAAGAAGGCGAAAGTCGAAAAAAAGTGAAGAAAAAAGAACCCTGGATCACACGGGAAACGGTACGCATTTTTGATGGCATGGAAAAGGGGACGAAGACCTCAGAAGTCAAATACCTGGAGATGTCAGTACCCCGTGCTGCATCTGACTCTTCCCTCAGCGAAGCTGAGAGGAAGTCACTGCGGGAAAGCCTGAAGGAATATGCCGCCATGCATGCCGGCGAAACAGGGCAGGGTCAAGGAGACTCTCACTTCCCCCCGGCAGAGCCCTTTGAAAATGACCCCTTTGACAGGGATGATCCCTTCTTTGATGATGATTTCTCCCTCGACGCACATGAAAAGAGTGCCCCCGTGGAAAGGGGTCAGGAACAGAAAGAGGCTGCATTTGACACCCTCATGAAAGAAGACGATGCAACCGGCTTTGACGACATCACTATCACCAGCTATGCCGATGACATGGAACCTGAAACCCCTGAAAAAGAGAAAGATATCCGGCGCAACCGCATCTTCTCCATCGATGCTGACGATGAAAGAAATAAAAGGACTGCTGAAAACATCACCCCGGAAGATGAAGAACGTCCGAGCGTAAAGGCAGAAGAAAATAAAGAAAAGGAAGTCGAAGATTACGCCCGTCGCGAAAAACTCGTCTTCATGGAAATACCCATGGACTGTGACTACACTGTCCCTACCATGTTTCTTAACAGCTCTGCCCCCCCTGATACCGAAAGCTGGAAAAACGAGGTCAAGCGCAACAGCCAGCTCCTGGTCAATACCCTCAACGAATTCAGCATCGAATCACGCGTCATTAATGTCAACCGCGGCCCTGTCATTACCCTCTACGAAATGCAGATCGCACCAGGCATCAAAGTAAACCGCATCGTGGGCCTCTCTGATGATATAGCCATGGCCCTGGCTGCCTCCCGTGTCAGGATAGTTGCCCCCATTCCCGGCAAGAGCGCCATCGGTGTGGAAATACCCAACAGGCACCGTGAAAACGTCACACTCGGGGATATCATAAAATCCGAAGATTACCTTGGCCGATCAGGGGCCCTCAAGGTGGCCCTTGGCAAAGACATTCTCGGCAAGGTTATTACCCTCGACCTGAAACGTCTTCCACACCTTCTAATCGCCGGTGCCACGGGAAGTGGTAAATCCGTCTGCGTCAACACCATCATTAGCAGCCTTATCTATAACTACGACCCCAACTATGTACGCTTCATCATGGTTGACCCCAAAATGGTGGAACTACAGCTCTACAACGGACTTCCCCATCTCCTGACACCGGTTATCACCGACCCTGCCATGGCCCCTGTTGTTCTCAAGTGGGTCATCTTTGAAATGGAGAGACGCTACCGTCTCCTTTCGACAATGAATACCCGTGATATCGAGCGCTATAATGAAAAAATCGATGTTGAGGACAGGGGAGGAGAAAGACTTCCCTACATCGTCACCATCATTGATGAGCTGGCAGACCTGATGATGGTGGCCTCAAAAGAAATCGAAGGCTACATCACCCGCATCGCCCAGAAGGCCCGTGCCGTGGGCATACACCTGGTACTGGCGACACAGCGCCCCTCTGTTGATGTCATCACCGGTATCATCAAGGCCAACATCCCCGCACGTATTGCCTTTCAGGTGGCGCAGAAAAATGATTCCCGCACCATTATTGACCAAAACGGCGCTGAAAAACTTCTCGGTGCCGGGGACATGCTTTACCAGTCTCCCATGAGTTCCTACCCAATCCGTATTCAGGGAGCCTATATCTCTGAAGATGAGACATGGAAAATTGTTGAACACCTGGAGTCCCTGGGAGACCCCCATTATATTAACATAGAGGAAAGCCTCTTTGATGCCGCCGAGGAAGAAAGGGAACGCAACGGCGGCGAAGAAGAAGACGAACTTTTCGTGGAAGCCCTGAAAATTGTGGAGGAAACCCGCAAGGCATCAGCCTCCTATCTTCAGCGACGCCTCAGTATCGGGTACAACCGCGCCGCACGTATTATAGAGCTGATGGAAGACCGCGGTTACGTTGGTCCACAGCAGGGAAGCAAACCACGGGAAGTCTTTATATAAAAACCATCTCTCAGGGGGAACTGTCATGATCAAAAAAATTTCCATCGCACTTCTTCTGCTTTTCATTCTTATCCTTACCGTGAATATTGCCGCACCGGGAAAAGTCTACGATACCATGGTTTCCCTTGAACGCAGCAGGGCAGGCCTTGAAAAAAAATCAATGGTTATCGAAGACCATACCATCACCTACCTTGAAGGGGGAAAGGGAGAGGCTCTACTCCTGGTTCATGGGTTTAATGGCAACAAGGATAACTGGACACGTTTTGCCCGTTTCCTCACTGACTCATACAGGGTCATCATCCCTGACAATCCCGGTTTTGCCGAAAGCACCTACCTTGAAAAGGGCGACTATACGATACCCGCACAGTCTAAGCGTCTGGCCCTTTTTATGGCGCGCAAAAAGATAGGGAAATTCCATGTTGCCGGAAATTCAATGGGAGGGGCCATTGCTGGCACCATGGCCCGCCTCTATCCCGGGTCTCTTCTCTCCCTGGCCCTTTTTGATGCCGCCGGTACGGAGAGCGCAAAAAAATCAGAATTCCAAAAACTGGTAGAAAAGGGTGAAAATCCCCTGGTGACAAACAGGCCATCTGATTATAAAAAAATGATGGAATTCGTTTTCGTCACCCCGCCCTTCATTCCATCACCCGTGGCCCGCTACCTTGGTGAGGAGAACCTTCGTTTCACAGAACAAAACCGGGCAATTTTTAAACAGATTAGAAATAATATTGGCAGCCTTGAGAAAAATCTGGAAAAAATTGCCACGCCCGCACTGGTTCTCTGGGGAGACAGGGACAGGATTCTTGATGTGTCAGGGGCCTATATTTTTCATAAAAAAATCAAAAACTCCCAGCTGGTTATCATGAAAGACTGCGGCCACATCCCCATGCTGGAACGCCCCAAAGAGGCAGCCAGTCATTACCGCGCCTTTCTCACTTCACTCAACAAGAAGAAGTAAAAACAGTAAAAACCTGTTTCAGCTGCAACAGGCACACACCTCCTATTTTCGGGAATAGACGATATTCCCGTTACAGAAGGTGTACTCGATAGAACCGTAAAGTTCCCTGCCCATAAATGGAGTGTTCTTGCAGTGTGAAAGAAGGAAGTCTTCGTCGATGAGGACTTTTTTCTCAGGATCGATAATTGTAATATCAGCCGGTTTCCCCTTTGCCAGGGTTCCCCGGTCAATCTTCAGGATTCGTGCAGGATTTATGGTCACCTTTTCAAAGGCCTCCAGGTAGGAAAATCCAAATTCTTTAACAAGGATTGTAATAATCAGGGGCACCGCAGTTTCAAGGCCAATGATGCCAAAGGGGGCATACTCCATTTCCTGCATTTTTTCATTGAGAGAATGAGGGGCATGGTCCGTTGCGATAACATCAATGGTGCCGTCACGCAGGCCCTCGATCATTGCCAGACGGTCATCTTCTGTACGCAGGGGCGGTTTCATCTTTGCCATAGCCATGTACCGGCCTACGGCACTGTCATTGAGGGCGAAATAATGAGGGGCTGTCTCTCCTGTCACCTGTACCCCCTGGAGTTTAGCCCAGCGAATCAGTTCAACCGCTCCTGCTGAGGAGAGATGGCAGACATGGAGTTTACCCTTTGCCAGGCGTGCCAGCAGGATGTCCCGGGCAATCATCACCTCTTCTGCCTCACGGGGGATCCCCTTCATCCCCAGCTGCGTGGCATTGATTCCTTCATTCATGATACCATTATCTGTCAATTCCAGGTCCTCTGAATGAGTCAAAAGGGAAACATCAAACATACGCGAATATTCAAGGGCGCGCCGCATTATCTTTGAACTGATTACCGGCAACCCGTCATCGGTAAAAGCAACAGCGCCGGCACTGATCAGCTCTCCCATCTCGGAGAGGGTTTTCCCTGCCGAGCCCTGGGTAATAGTAGCAGCGGGAAAAACATTGATGGGGCCCTTTTCCGCCTGGAGCTTGATGAACCTGACAAGTCCCTGGTTATCGATAACCGGCTGCGTATTGGGCATGGTGCAGACAGAGGTATACCCGCTCTTCGCCGCCACCTGCGAACCCCCGATAATGGTTTCCACGTCTTCTCTGCCCGGTTCACGAAAATGAACGTGCATATCTATCAGCCCCGGCAGGACGAGACACCCGGCGGCATCAACCACACCGGCATCATCATCAACCTTTATCTCAGGGGCAATCTCAGCGATCACGTCATCAGAGATCATTATATCAAGATTCTTATCCCTGCCCGTTGCAGGATCAACAACTCGCCCGTTTTTTATTATGATCTTCATTCTTCACTTCCCAGGTCTTCAAGTGGGGCTCCCCCCGCGAGAAGATAGAATATAGCCATCCGCACGGCCACCCCGTTTGTTACCTGTTGATTCATTATCAGGTTAGGGCTTTCCGCCACTTCATTGCTCAATTCTACGCCCCGGTTTACCGGCCCGGGATGCATGATAATGATATCAGGTTTGCACTTTTTCAATCTCTCCGCATTCAGGGCAAACTGCCGGTGATACTCCCTGATACTGGGGAAAAAGGCACCCTCCTGCCTTTCCTTCTGAATACGCAGCATATTGATCACGTCGAGTTCAGGAAGCAGGCTGTCCAGATTATAGCTGATATTAACATCATAGGATTTAAACTCATCCGGTACCAGGGTAGGCGGACCGCAGAGGGTTACTTCCGCCCCAAGCCTTTTGAAAACCTCAATATCAGAACGGGCAACCCTGCTGTGCTGAATGTCTCCGACAATTCCGATATGCAGTCCCTCGAGACTCCCCTTTATTTCAAGAATGGAGTAGGCATCAAGAAGGGCCTGGGTGGGATGTGCATGAAAACCGTCGCCGGCATTGATGACCGATGCCTCGATATTTTGAGACAAAAAATGCGGCGCCAGAGACGCCGCATGCCGCATTACAATATAATCAGCCTTCATGGCTTCGAGGGTGTGGACCGTGTCAATGAGAGACTCCCCCTTGACAACACTGGATGTAGAAACAGTTACATTGATAAGGTCCGCGTTCAGCCTTTTCGCCGCCAGGTCGAAACTGAGACGAGTCCTGGTGGAGGGTTCATAAAAAAGAGTACAGACGGTTTTCCCCCGTAGAACAGGTACGCTCTTGACTGATCGGGTAAAAACATCTTTAAAAAACCGGGCTGAATTACAGATTAGCTGAATTTCCTGGGTGGTCAGGGACTCAATGTCCAGAAGGTCTTTTCTATTTAATGAGCTCATATCAAAATTTACACTGAGGGTATTTATAAAAAATTGTCAAATCAAATTAAGACGAAAAGAAAAAAAATACGTTTCCCCCTCTTTTCTCCCCCGAAAAAAATTTACAGGGCACTGTATATCAGGTGTATCCCTATTATGAGCATGACAAAGATAAAAATCTCCTTGATACGATTATCATCAATAACCGTGAGAAGCTTGGGCCCGATCTGTCCCCCCAGGGCAACACCGATCCAGCTGAAAAAAAGAACCTGTGCCATGTCAGGGGTAAAAGAATGCTCGGTGAAGACCAGGTGCAATACCGCCCCCATACAGGCGATAACAAAATTCAGAAAAAGGTTAGTACCGATGGCATACTTCATGGGTATCTTTAACCTGCTTCTCATGACGGGAATGAGAAAATCACCGATACCGATTGAAAGAAGCCCTGAAATGGAACCAAAAAAAAGACTCTGACCCTGGAACCAGAGAGGGGCCTTTATTGAAGGTTTGACGCTGAGACTGGCATCATACTTTTCTGTCTGTGAGGCAAAAAAAATCGAAACCATGATACTGACACCCCCCAGTATCCCCTTCAGTGTTCCTGCATTGGCGACACGCTGGTTGAGAAAGGCCCCGGCAATTACTCCCAGAAGGACAAGGGGCAGAAGCGACAGGATCATTTTCCATAAGACAAACTTTTTCCTGATATTAGAAAATGCGGCAGATCCCATGCCGACAGACTGAACAAGGAAAGAAAACATGACCGCCTTTTGAGGATCAAAGTCCTTGAAAAGAATAAAGTAGGGTGCCCAGAGAAGTCCTCCCCCTATGCCGATGAGGGAGGCAAAGGTGGCAATGACGAAACCAATGGGGATAAGAAGAATATTTTCAAGGGGTATATTCATGGAGACGGTATTACCTGTTTTTCATTTCATCAATGTTCGACCTGAGACTTTCAATGGTATAAAGGACAAAGGCATCCTTAAGCATCTCCAGTTTCTTTACCGCGTCATCCATCGAAACAAGGTGCTTTTTTATCATGGAAAGCCGTATGGGCCGCTCTTCAAGATCATGAGAAAAATCAGTCACGATGGACCGTTCCTCATGGACAAGCCTTTCGAGCTGTGCAATAACCTCCTGCAGGTTGATAGAGAGATCATTGATGAGTTTGCCCAGGATGGCAATCTCATCTTCTTTCTTGATGTCAATCCTGATACTGAGATTGCCATTTGCCATCTGCTCAGCCTGGTTAATCATATACTGAATCGGGGAGGCAATCTGCCATACGAACATGAAAAGGACAACCGCGGATACGATTATCAGAATAAGTATCATAATGATAAATTTTCGGGAAAGGTTATCAAATGTTTTGTAGATATGGGTGACAGGTTCTTTCCCTTCCTTGATCAATTCCACTTCGCCGGCCACCTTTTGCCTGAAATGGGTACTCTTGATCTCTACCAGAATTTCACCGGCAACAAAGACATTTGCAATGGCAATAAGGAGAAAGTAGAATACCATTCTCTTCCTCAGACTTGAGCTGGTATCCCCCTTTTCTTTTTTACCGATTGATTTCAGTTTTTCTATGATATTCATATTAACCATTCCGGTTTCTCACCTGCCGTCATCGTCGTCCCTCCCCTGCATATCCTATGAGAGGAGCCATGTTATACCCTTAAAGATATAGAAAACCGCGATAAGAGCAATAGCCACAGCGAAGATAACCTTGATTATACGATCCGGAAGAAAACGGGATATATAAGGGCCAATCTGTCCCCCGATAAGGACACCAAGACCGGTAAAAAGCCAGAGGTCCATCTTTATAAAACCAACATGAAGATTCAGTATGGTGATAACCCAGTCTGCTGACGCCTCAACGAGAATGGCCGTGGCATTGGCCCTCTTTGTCTTGACTTTCAGCCCCCTCTCCAGGAGGGGCTGTGAGAGTTCACAAATACCCGTCCCCGTAGTAGCGGAAAAGAATCCCCCCAGGGGAGGAACCCACATGAAGCCGTAAATATCTTCAATGGGAATATTTTCCCGGTGGCCGAAATAATTTTTCAGGGCATTATAAAGCTGCATCGAGGCAAGGAAAAGAATGATAATGCCGAGAATCAGTTTCAGGAGATCACCGTTTACTACCATAAGGGCGTGATTTCCGATGACAATCCCGGGAATGGTCAGCATAATCATTGTCGCCGCAATGGGGGCCTCCACCATGCGGTAATAGATATACCTGAGGGCCCCGCTGCTCATACCGACAGCTTCAGTGGCAATACCCGTAGCAACCGAAGACTGTATGGGTATATTCAGAAAAAGATTATAGATAGGCTGAAAAAGAACCCCCCCTGAGAATCCAGATGAATTAGCCAGAATGGCGATAACGATAGAAACAGGGAACATGTACCAGTACTGCCAGGAAAACTCCATCTATTACTTTCCCTCATTATTTGAATTCTTATTCACCATGCGGTTGTACTGCTCCATTGCATCAAGAATTTCACTCTGGGATATTTCTGATGAAATCTTGTATGTTTTATACATTTTGACAAAGGTTTCGAGAGACCCCAGGTCATGGGTCATCATTTCAAGAAGATGCACCACTGATTCTGTGAGCTTGATCATTTCCCTGAAATCAGAGACCTTCATTTTCTTCTGTTCAATTATCTCGCCGCTGTTGACATCGGCAAGAAGACCGGAGATAAGGTTTGTTGCCGCCATCACCTTATCCTTGTGCCGCTGTACATCCTGTTTAACCTGGTTGATCATGTCGAGGAGCTTTTCGTTCATTTCATTGATAAGAATGGCGATCTGCCCTATCTCATCATCTGTTATGACCGGCACCTTGACCGTGAGATCCCCCTCGGCAAGTCTCTTTGCCGCCTCCACCATGCCATCCATGGGTGCCACGATATCCTTTGCAAACATAAAAAAGGCACCGACAATACACCCCGTTACCACCAGCAGAAAAAGAATCATCCTGTTGCGAAGACGGTAAATGGGAGAAAAAACCTTTTCGTTATCCACCTTTTCCTGCAGGTTTTTTATCGCCTGTGGTGACAGGTGCTTTCCCGCCTCCTTCATCATCTCCGCTGAAATTGATTTTTCCAGCTGAGATGAACTGATCTCGAGAATAATCTCAGCACTTACCGATATGGAAACGATCGCAATAAGCAAAAAATATATCATCAGCTTTCTGCGAAGCCGTGATGACTGTCCGGAAAATCCCAGGGCCATTGAATCATACTCCCGGTTTAATTTTTTTCATTTTTTTAAAACGTCCCTGCCGCAGACGTACTTCCGTGTCCATCTCCACGATTATATACTTCCCTTTTTTAAAAG
>CAZHNW010000047.1:0-3882 GCA_964534225.1 uncultured Leptospirales bacterium
CTGTTTCATCATCAACTACAAAAATCCTTTTCAAAACAAAAACTCCCACTTTTTTTGCTTTAATTATACCAATCGGTATGGGGGCTCCTGCATCACGCGTTGCAGCGAGCGATGACGAGGCCGTGGCTGCTGCCGAAGAGATGGGCTATCCCGTGGTGATGAAGATTGTTTCACCTGACGTGCTGCATAAAAGCGATGCCGGGGGTGTAAAGGTGAAAATTTATGACGGGGGGGAAGTCAGGGACGCCTTTCGTGCCATTATTGCCTCTGTGCGTTCATACAATGAGAATGCCTGTATCGATGGTGTGCGCGTCTCCGCCATGGCGGAGGAAGGCACTGACATGTTTATCGGCGCCATGAGAGATCCCTCATTCGGCCCTGTTGTCGTTTACGGGTACGGGGGCATATACACGGAAGTTTTTAAAGATATAGCCATTTCACTCTGTCCTGCCCCGGCATCAGAGATTAGAAAGAAACTGAAAAAGCTGAAGTGTCATGCCATTCTTGCCGGGGCCCGGGGAAGCGGGCCCGCTGATATCGATGCTTATGTGGATACGGTACAGAGGATATCGCTTTTTATGGCTGAATTTCCGCAGATCAGTGAGTTTGATCTCAACCCGGTTCGTGTTTTCTCCAGGGGCAGGGGGGCTCTGAGCCTCGATGCGCGGATGAGGATCAAGTCGTCAGGTAATGGTAAAAAGAGTGAAACAATGCAAAGAAAAAGTGTCGCTGCCTGTTGAGTTATGAGATGGAGGGGCGCGGCTGAAAGGGCTTTTCAGCGCCCCGTGCCCTTTATTATCAGTCCCATGTTCGAACGGTAGAGGACATTGTTCTTTACCAGTCTTCTTATCTCACTGGCCATATCAAGGTCCCTGATGCGGCTTTCCGCCTGCTGAATGTTTATCATGTAGGAGGCTTTTCCCTTTATCCTCATGGCATAGATGTTGGCCCGCGCGCCGGCGCGTCCGCGCATGGTGAGAAGTTTTTTAATGGCGGCATCCACGGGCCCCATGCTTTTGTAGAGATTTGTGACAACATTGACATTTTCAATGCCAAGGCCCGTCGTGGTAAGACCCGGGATTACCTGCTTTCCGTTAAAGGTGGAGAAGCGGGCATTTGAATCGATTTCCCTGAGCATCTGGTTGATTTCACTCTGGTTAATGGCCCTGTCGTTTGCAGTGAGAAAACTTCCCGACGACCTGAGAATGAGAAGGCGAATCCGTTTCAGGGCGGCCATGTCACGGGCGATGACCTGGTCATGGTAGCGGAGATAGTTGCGGTAATCCTGCAGGTTCATGGACTGGCGTTGCAGCTGCGTGATAAGTCCCTTCATTTTTTCTGCCACTGCCAGTCCCGAGGGATCATCAGCGGCACGGGTGATTCTCTTTGCAGAGGCAAGCCTGCGTATGCTGCGCGCCAGTTTCCATCGTGTCAGCCTGCTGTCATGGATGAAGAAGTTACTTCCCCCGCGGTTGTAAATCGTAAAGTTGCTGCCTGCGGGTTTGAAGAGAAAGGACTGTTTCTGCTCTGCCGGCAGTGCAATACTGGCGGCAAGGAAAAGCAGAATGATGATTGAGTATGATGGATTTTTTCTATTTGTCATGTATATCGTCGCTGACTGATTATGGCCGATTCAGGCATGGTTGTGGTTATGTACCTCGTTTTCATGGCCGGGGTGTTCATGTTCATGAGTGTGCTTGTGAGCATGGAGATGTGAATGTTCATGGTTTTCTTTCATTTGTTGGCCGCCTTTTTCTTTTGCTGTATTGTAAAGTATACTTAGATGTCTCTTTAAAGTCAAGGCGGCACTGAGTTATCACCGGCGACCGGATGGGGGTCCCGGCTAAAGGATATAAAACTCCCCCCCCCTGATAAAGAAATGAGGAGGCTTTTGGCATGCCTGCACTGCGGGGGATTTTATTGATGCCTAAAAATAAAAAATGCTTTTCCCGGGTGAATACATTGACAAAATGTGATATATTTTTAATAACTTTTTTTATCTTTTTCTACACAGGCGGGATTGATGGACGGGGAACGCCATACCTTTCAACGATCTGTTTTTTTTACCATCATCGGGTATATTCACCTTTACTGCGGCCTCTTTCCTTTTATCTGGGCAGTGATACGGATCGGGGCGGTTGGTGCAGGGGAAGTTTTTGCCACGGGACTTTTTTACGGTATTTTAAACTATCTCCTTGAGTTTTCTGTCATTCTTCTCTGGATCTCTGGTATCGGCCTTCTGCGTGGCAGGGGATGGGGGATTTCCTGGGGGCTTGCATGGGCCGTGCTGCGTCTTCTCCTGGCACTGGTCATCTATATTTACGAACAAACCTCTCTCGGCATCCTGGCGCCGACGCCTGACCTTGTTGATAAGATTATCGTTTTCTACGCTGTCTCTTTTTCCGGTATTGTCATTTATCGTTATTATGGTACCGCCTTCGGTAATGTTTACACCCGCCTTCGTGACAGGTGGCAGGGAAGAAAGAACGATGACAATTTTTATTCAGGCCTGCGCCGCCGTATCAGCTCCGGCATGAGGTCATCCCAATGACCCCGGTAGGACACTGCGCAACAGGCATGGCCGCGGGTGGAGTGATCGCTCCACTGATTCACCGTTTTTTTAAGACTTCTTACCGCGCCCTGGTTGTTATTTTTTTCATCAGTTCCATACTGCCTGATATCGATGCCCTCAGCCTGCTTTTCAGCCACCGGGTTTACTTCGGCAGGGAATGGTATTCTCACCACATGGCGGCACACTCCGTTACCGGTGCCGTCTTTTTCTCTCTTCTGCTGGCCCTTCTCTACCTGGGGATTGCCGTGGGTATCCGGGGGGCGCTCAACCTTTTTCGAAAAGATAAGGTGCTGCTGGAATATAAAACACGAAAGTTCTGTGGCGCCTTTCTCGCCTCGATGGCAGGGTGCCTGACTCATTTCCTGGGTGACATGGTTACGCCCCCCGGCCCCTGGGGGGGGATAGCCCTGGCATGGCCCTGGCCGGGAATGTGCGGGGGGTGGAGCCGCCTCTACTGGCATAACTGGAAGATTATATACTATTCCGTTTTATTTATTCCGTCATTTATCGTGGTCCACATGGTGGCGGGGGGCTTCTCTATTTTTAAAAACAGGCTTCTCTCCTGGACGGGGACGGGCCTGCGTATAGTGGCCCTTCTGTTTTCACTTGTTTTTCTTTTTAATGTCTACGATTTTATGGAGAAGAATAATTACAAAGAAATGGGCCTGAAAAAGTGGACACAGGTCAACAGGAGGGAGCTTCCCAAATGGTTTCTCGAGATGGGTGATTATTTTTACTCGAAGGCGGGTGTCCTCTGGCGGCAGACCCTTTTTTCGAAAAAGGATATGATCAGAAACTGGAATGTTTTTATTCATGGTTGTGAAAACTTCCACCGCACCCTTAACCCCCTCTGGGAGACCCTTGCCTCACCGTCACGGGGGGCTGAAAAGGATATGAAACTTTTTCGTTTTCTTCAGAAGAATACACCGGGCATGGAAGACTCCCGCGGGGGGGATTATCGTGTCTGGGTCCTGAGGGACATCTATCCCTCCTTTTCGTTCTATGACCGCGCCTTTATCTACTACTACAGCCACGGATTGCGAAAAAATATACTGCAGGTATCCAATGCCTGGATGATCGTTTTTCGAATTGAAAAACGCGATTCCCGGGGAAGGGCCCTGACGGTACGCCGTCTCTTTCATTCCAACAAGGTCTTTGTCCCCGGGGCACTGCCCCCCCAGATAAACAGGGAAGAGGCAAAACGATCTTTCTATCATCTCTGGAGCCATGACCGTATCGCCTACAATCTTATTCCCCGTTCAGGCCTCTCTGTTTACCGCAACCTGGCCAGGGGACTCTACCCCTCCCTG
>CAZHNW010000047.1:3892-30952 GCA_964534225.1 uncultured Leptospirales bacterium
CGCTATGGCAGCAACCGCATCAGGAAATGGTTCAGGGTGCTTCTGCATTCAGGGGTCTGGAGTGCCGGCTGCATTGTCGTTCCCTGCCTTCACCTGAACCTGGGAAGCCACGTGCGGGATGTCTTTTATCCCTTCTGGGAGAGTGCCGATACCATCATCGATACCAGAAGGCCCGGCTCGGTTTTTCGGGGAAGAAAAAGAATCTGGGGCCGTGTCATGTTTCTGCGCAGTGCCGGTTTTGTTTCCGGGGAGGAGGGGCTTCTCCACGCGGTAAAGAAAAAGGGAGCCCTGCGTTAACTTCCTGCATAGCCCGGCATTACTTTTTTGGCCGGTCAATGAAAACAGTATGAGAAAAATTTTTTAGTACGACAGGAGTGAGATTGACATATAAGTCAATCAATGTCAGAATCGGCCGGTATAGTGATATTATGCTTTCCTGTGGTATCCTGCAGGAAGATTGACCGGGAGGATTCATGGCGCTTTCATTCTGGGACTATATCTTTTTTATTCTTTGCCATTGCCTCTGTTCTCTACTCAGGCGCCCCGGGGCTTGCGCGAATTTTCGATATCATTCTGGTAAAAGGCGGCTGGCTCATCGGCATCATTGCCAGTGTCTACCATCTACGGGGGCATCGTTTTTGTCACCATACTTTTATATATACTCGTCTGGTAGGGGGAAGATATGATCAGGATTTTTCTCGTTATAATTTTTTTCATGTCCCTGAGTCTCATCAGGAACCTTGCGTCACTGGTATTTTTTATCAGGGATTATAACACCTTTTTCCCGGAAACCTTTGCCCTGGTTGGATCGGTTTTCTTTCTTCCCGTATTTATCTATCCTTTACTGCGGCGTTTCATTTCTGCAAAGGTTCTTCTTGTTTTTCTGTCAATGCTGGTGGTGCTTCTGCGCACGGGGTTGCAGTTTTTCTGGTTCGGGCCTGAGCAGGATATCCCCCAGCTTGCCTTTTCAATTGTCGGTACCTTTGTTGCACTCTGGCTCATTTGTCTTTTGCTGCAGTGGAGACCTTCAGGTGAAAGTGAAGGTTATCCCGTGGCAGTTTCACTCCCCGCGGCCCTTCTCCTGGAACTGCTGTTTCGTACTGTCACACTTTCTTACCAGTTTTTCGGTAATGCCACGGTTTTTTCTGTTTCAATCATTATTGTCCTGGCTGCATCGGCCCTTTTTCTCCTGGCTGTGATATTCAGAGGTGGCCTCACAGATGAGCAGTTCAGTTACATGCCGGGGATTAAAAATATTTTTTCCCTGGGGCCCTGGCTTTTTCTTGCATGGACCCTTTTCGCCAGTGCCGAAGAAGCCGGGCATCTCTCCCTGCCTGATTACAGGGTTGCCACCCTGCTGGTTGCCGTCACAGCGGCTGCAGGATTTATCGCGGGGAACCTGGCTGAAATTAAATACAGGAAAAATAATTTTCTACTCCAGGTGATTACCGCGTCAGTCATGGCCGGGGCCCTTCTTATGATTGCTTCAGGCAGGGGGGAGACCCTTTTCTGGATGGGCGTTGGGTGTTTTTTCTTCTGGTCCCTGCCTGTTTTTATGAGTCGAAATGATGACAGCGTGCCTGTGAAAAATGGAACCTGGAAGTCAGCGGCGGGTCTCTTCGCGGCATTTTTTGCCTGGTACTGGTTGTCATATTCATACGTGCAGTACGGGCTGCGCGGTACGCTTCCCCTTGCGGGCCTTTTATGCCTGCTTTATTTTTTTTCAGAAAAACGAAAAGAGGCCGAGGTTGAAAAAAAATCATTCAGGTTTGTCCTTTCCATGTCTCTCCTGCTGCTTGGGGGGGTAACATCATGGGTTGCCTTTTCTTCTTTTTTTGCGGGGAAGTTGCCCCACTGGAAGAATCCCCATGTTTTCCAGGAAAACCGTGAGGCCCACAGAACATTTTTTCGGCCATTCCATTCAGAAACGGCAGCCGTATCAGGAAAAAACATTGATGAGTCATTTGAAATTTCACTTAACGGCAAATGGAAGTTCGCCTGGTCAAAAAATCCCGCGCATAAATTAGAAGGTTTCCAGGAAAGTGACTTTGACGTTTCGCGTATGAAAGAAGTGCCCGTGCCTCTGAGCTGGCAGATGGCGGGATACGGCCTTCCCATCTATGTCAATGTCCGGTATCCCTACCGGGTGCAGTGGCCCCTGCCGCCTGAGGATTTCAATCCCGTGGGCTCCTACCGGCGCAGTTTTACGGTTCCCGCTGACTGGAAGGGAAGGGATGTTTTTGTATCCTTCGGTACTGTCAGTTCTGCCATGGAACTCTATGTCAATGGAAAGTACGCTGGCTACCATGAGGGGGGCAAGGTCCCTGTTGAATTCAATATAACCGGTAATATTTCCCCGGAAAAAAATGTCCTGGCAGTGAGGGTGTACCGCTGGTGTGACGGGAGTTATCTCGAAGACCAGGATTTCTGGCGCCTCTCCGGTATCGAGGGTGACGTGATGCTGCGTTCCCGGCCCCGAGTGAGAATCGATGATTTTTACGTGAGAGGGGATTTGTGCACTGATTATAGAGGGGGAATACTTTATGCATCCATAGGGATCAAAAATGCCCTGCAGAAAACGATGACAGGTCATTATGTTAAAGTGACATGCCACGACCCGGCGGGGAGAGAAATTTTAAGTAAAAAAATTGACCTGGCCCCGGTAAAGGGCGAATCGAAAGCCCTGGTTGAATTCAGGGAAAAAATTGCGAGAGTGCGTACCTGGAGTGCCGAGGACCCGGCCCTCTACCGTGTCGTTATTGCCCTTTATAATAATGAAGGTAATTTTGTAGAGGCAACAGGGGTGAATACCGGTTTCAGGAAAGTTGAAATTGCCGGGGGCAGGCTCCTTCTCAATGGTGTTCCCATACTTTTGAAAGGGGTAAACCGCCACGAACATCATCCCCAAAAGGGCCATGCCATCACCATGGAGTCCATGGTAAAGGATATCAGGCTCATGAAACAGCATAATATTAATGCGGTGCGTACCAGTCACTATCCCAATGACCCGCGCTGGTATGATCTCTGTGACAGGTACGGTCTCTACGTGGTGAGTGACGCCAACATTGAATCCCACGGTGTCTATTATCACCCTGACAATACACTGGCAAACCGCCTTGAGTGGCGCGGGGCGCACTTCGACCGCGTCAGGGGCATGGTGGAAGTTCACAAGAACCACCCGTCAATTATCGTCTGGTCCCTGGGCAACGAGGCGGGCTTTGGCGCCACCTTCAGGGCCCTCTATGCATGGTTGAAAAAACGCGACCCCTGGCGCCTGGTACAGTATGATCTCGCGGGTACCACTCCCTTTACCGATATCGTGGCACCCATGTACACGAAGATTGAAACAATAGAAAGTTACGCCCGCCAGTCAAGGCGGCGTCCCCTTATAATGTGTGAGTATGCCCATGCCATGGGAAACAGCGTGGGTAATCTTTTCGACTACTGGTCTGTTATTCGAAAGTATCCCCGTCTCCAGGGGGGCTTTGTCTGGGACTGGGTTGACCAGGGGCTTTTGAAAAAAGATAAAAAAGGAAATTCATACTTTGCCTACGGCGGAGACTTCGGACCCCCGGGAACATCCGGTGATGGAAATTTTTGTATCAACGGCCTGGTGCAGCCTGATCGTTCCATCAACCCGCATATTCTGGAAGTGAAAAAGGTTTACCAGAATATTCATGTAAAATCAGTGAACCCGGCTGCGGGAAAATTCACTGTTTACAACGAACATGATTTTCTAAATCTTAATAAGTTCAAGGCCCGGTGGGAGCTGACTGAAAATGGCAGGGCCATTGCCGGGGGCGATATCGACCTTCCCGCGGCAGGTCCTCATGAATCTGCCCCTGTTTCTCTTTCTCTGTCGAAGATAAAAAGGCACCCCGATATAGTATATCACATAACGTTCAGGTTTTGTCGCAAGGAAAAGAGCCGCCTTTTGGCGCCGGGGCATGTTGTGGCTGTTGACCAGTTTGAACTTCCTGCTTATCAAAAAAAGCATATTCAAAAAAGGGCCCAAAGGGGCATGGTGGAAGTTAAGAAAGTGGCCGGGGATCTTTACCTCTCGGGACAAAATTTTAATGCCGCCTTTGATCTTGCAAAGGGCATATTGCGGTCATATATTTTTTCCGGCATGTATCTGCTGGAAAAATCACCCCGCATTGAGTTCGGGAGGGCTCCCACTGACAATGATTTCGGCAACGGCATGCCCCGGCGCTGCCAACACTGGAAGGATGCCTGGAAGAAACGAAAAGTAAAAAAGGTAACATATAAGACAATGCCAGGGGGGGAAGTTAAAGTCACAGCGGAGTTTGAACTTCCCCCTGTGAAATCAAAAGCTGTCATGATGTATACTGTGTATGCAGACGGTGAGATTTTATTCGAGAATTCTTTTTCTCCCGGCCCAGAGCCCCTGCCTGAACTGCCCCGTTTCGGCATGAACATAATTCTGCCGGGAAATTTTAAAACCGCCCGGTGGTTCGGTCGCGGCCCCCATGAAAGTTATGCCGACCGGAAAAGCGGCGCCATTTTCGGCGTTTACCAGCGGCGAATCCGTGATCTTTATCATCCCTATATCAGGCCCCAGGAAAACGGCTACCGCACCGATGTCTACTGGCTTGCCCTGGAGAGCAATGCCGGGGTTGGACTTTTCGTCAGTGGTGATCCCCTTTTCTGTTTCAGCGCCCTGCATCATCTCATGAAAGATTTTGATCCGGGGCTGGAAAAGAGACAACGTCATACCATTGATGTAAAGGCGCGCGACCTTGTGAGCCTGAACTGTGACCTCGGTCAGATGGGTGTGGGCGGTGATGACAGCTGGGGGGCGCCGGTTCACGCGAAGTACAGGCTCCCGGCAAAACCGTACCGTTACCGTGTGCGCATCAGGCCCTACCGGATCGGAAGTGAGGCACCGGAGAAGGGGGCGTGGTAGACTTTTTTCGCACAGTGTTAATAGGAAAAATTTTCTATCTCACTGGTGGTGCCATCTTCCATGATTTCCCGTGCGGAGAAGAAGAGGGAGTTTTCCTTTACATCGACGATTACATAATTGTGTTTTTTTTCGAAACGTACCAGCTCCGCGCCGGTTGCTTTCGAGTTCATGTCCATGAGCTTTCCGCCCCCGCCCCCGCTTATGATGTAGATGATTTTGTGCCCATTGTAATTTTTTTGCAGGTGCTGATAGTTGTGGCTGTGCCCGGAGAATACCACCTTTACCCCGTTTTGGACAAACATTGTTTCGAAGTAATCTATGAGGTGACTGTTGTCTCCTCCGCCGCTGGCGCCCCGGGAATAGAGGGGGACATGCAGGGCCACAAAGATATGATCGATACCAGGATTATTTTTGGCCGCGGAAAGGTCAGACTGTGCAAACTGGTACTGGGGTGATCCGGGTTTAATGATGTCATAGTTGCTGAGATTGTCCATATCTATGGTGAAGGTGTTGAGGACGAGAATGTGAATATTGTGATAATCGTAAGAGTAGAACAATGATTCCTTTGTGTTGTCACATCCAACAAAGTAGTTGTCCAGTTTTGTTTTGTTGCCCGTGACCCCTCCTGAAAATTCATGATTGCCGAAGACCGGAACAATGGGTGTCATCGAGGTAATTTCCTGGCTGTAGTTGAAGTAATTGATGATCTGGCTGAAGGTGTTTCCCCCCTCCACGTGATCTCCCACGTGCAGAATAAAACCGGCCCCGTGCCGGGCCATGGCGTGGGAGACATCTTTGTTTATCCCCGCGCTTGTTGACTGGTTGTTCTGGGTGTCTCCAACAACAAGAAACCGAAAGTTTTTTCTGCTGCCGTCAGGAAAGGGTGTGGTAAATGATTTGACAGAACTTTGCGCATGGGGGGCTTCAACAGTAAAGTAACAGGTGGTTGCGGGCTCGAGCCCTGTTATTGTTTTTTTATGTGTCCAGTTGCTTGAAAGAGGAAATTTTTGTCCGGTAGTGGTAAATGAAACCGGGTTTTTCATGTCGGGGGTTTTTGAAATGTGAATGATGCCATTGCCGCTTTCGCCGGTTTCGAACATGATCCCTGCCGAACAGGGGCGAATTTTTTGCAGTACAGGGCGTATGGCAAAGGTGTTGCTGTAGTCAACCGTTACGGGGCCCGTCGCGTCATTAGGATTTCCCGCCGTGTCAAATATTCCTGCAGGGGGCATGGATACTTTTATTTCAGATGAGTTTTCATTGTCAGGTTCAATGTAGAGGCAGTACTGCTTTTCTGAGAGTTTTTCATTGTAGGATATTTTTCCTTCTTCAACATGTATATCATCGGGGGAAAAACCGGTTACTGTTTCGGAAAAGGTTATGAGAAATGGTACAGGGAAAAAAGAGACGGGACCGGGCGCTGACGCCGTGATGGTAATACCAGGGGCAACGTAATCTACATGAATGGCGCACCTGTTACTCTCTTCATTTATCATGGAGGGAAGTCCCTGTTTAAAGGCAACCCCGCGCGGAATTTTGAGAGTCACCTCTCCCTCCTGGATTGACGGATTTACCGTGATACCATATACCGTGTCAGAAAGGGCTTCGCAGTGAACCACTGCCGCGTTCATACATTCCATGTCAGAGGGCTGGAACCCGTCAACGGGCATGCTGAAATGTATGCGTGCCGGCACGGGATTTTTACCGGTTATCTCTTCTTCTGAAGTAATGAATACTGTCAGCATGTCTTTGTCATACTCGATAGTAAAAACACTGGAGGCCCTGTTGCCGGATCCGTTTTCAGTAAATGCAGCATTTTTTTTAACAGTGACTGAAACCACGCCGCTGCCTGATGGTGTTATGGCGCATTCATAACGGGAAGGGCTTATTGCCTGGAATGATGATTCGATAACTGTACCGTTTTTTACCGCAATGTCTTCGATGTCGAACCTCTTTACATCCGACGAAAACCGAATGACAAGGGGAATGGTGGCGTTGCCTGTAGGGCTCTGACAGGGGGAACTGATTGATACGTCGGGTTTGTTTCCTGCGGGAGTGGTTTGACTGTCATCACTGCCGCCCGGTGAGCAGTTGAAGTAATTCAGAATGGCCAGTACCAGTATGAAAAAGGCAACGAGTTTTTTTTTCATGACTTCCCCGGGAAACGTGCAGGATTTTTTGACAATATAAAATGAGTGATTAATCACTCATTTTATATTATACGAATACTGGTTTTCCAGTCAATAAAAAAACAGTGTCAGATACCGGGAGGGATGTTTTCTGGTTTTGGGGCGGCTGCTGGATTCTACAGGGAACAGGTTATGGCAAAGGCTCCCCATATGAGAACGATGTCGTTGCTGCCCCATACCCTGTAATGGTCACGGTCAGGCACCACGGAAAAGTTGAAGGTCCCTGCCAGAAGTACTCTGAATAGTATTTCAGTCCGAAAGAGGTGTCGGTTTTTTCAGCGAAGGCTTAAGGAAGGGGAGAAAGAAAAAAGACAAGGGATAGAACAGCAGGAAGTTTTCTCTTCATTGAAATGCCTCCGCATTTAGCATTACAATGACATGAAAAAATTATAATCCCTTTTGGCATTTACGCCAATTCTCAGTCTTTTTTTAAAACTTTGTCTTTTTTTAAAACTTTGTCTTTTTTACATGGTAGATGATTGTATTGATTCACTGTGCAGAGAATACGGTCACTGATTTTGCATTTTTTTTACAGCGGGGAGTTCAATGCGACGAATGAATTCACGCAGTATTTCAAGATATAGTTCATCCTTTAAAACAAGGTCTTCAATTCCCTCATCGATGCTGGGGTTGTCGTTTACCTCGATAACAACAGGGCCTTTTTCTGTTTCTTTTATGTCAACTCCATAGAGCCCTGTGCCTATTAGTCCTGCAGCTTTGAGTGCAGTGGTAATGACGGGAACAGGGACATCATCAACAGGGATCGTTTCAGAAGGACCCGACTTGTCTCGCCCCCTGGCAGAGTGGTTGTATATTTGCCAGTGATGCCGGTACATATAGTAGCGTGCGGCAAAAAGCGGTTTGTTGTTGAGAATGCCAACGCGCCAGTCATAATCAGTGTAAAGGTATTCCTGTGAAAGAATTATTTCTGAATTTTGAAACAGCCTTTTTCCGATAGCATCAAGTTCTTCAGGTGATTCTGCTTTGAAGACCCCCAGGCTGAAGGCACCCTCAGGGATTTTAAGTACTACGGGATAGCTTAGATTATTACGACTGGAGAGAAGACCGTTTTTTTGATAAATTTCAGTATCAGGTATTGGTATACCATTAAGCCGAAGGAGTTCAGCCAGAAATACTTTATTGGTACAACGCAGAATAGACTCAGGATCATCAATAACAGGGATTCCTTCTTTTTGGGCCCTTCGGGAAAAAAGATAGGTGTGATGTTCAACAGCTGTAGTCTCCCTGATAAAGAGAGCGTCATATTCAGCCAGGCGATTATAATCCTTCTGATTGATTAAGTCAACATCAATGCCGAGTGTTTTTCCGAGACGAATAAAATTATTGAGTGCGGTTTTATTTGATGGGGGTAATTTTTCTGATGGATCATGCAGGATGGCGAGGTCATACCTGAGAAATGATTGACGTCGTACAGGCTGCCATCGTTTTCCATTGTGATTCATGAGAGATTGGATAAAGAAATCTTCATTCTCTGCGTCTATATCACGAAGGCTCATCATTTTTATTGAAGAGATTTTCCATTCTTTGTCCCGGGAGCATATGACCCGCATCAGGGGGGCCTGGAAACGTCCGAAAAGGTTTCGAGCCAGCTGTTCAAAGGCTTTATTGTCAGCTAACCCAAAAAAGACAGGGAAGGAAAACTTATTATCAGTTACACAATCATTTTGGGGGAATAGTTTCTTAAAGGCTCCTCTGAGCAGGGAATCAAGTTCTGAAGTTTCCATGAGAATGGATTCACGAAAACTGAGGTTTCGAATCGTTTTAACTGATGGCATAATGCGGTCTTTGCGGGCTTCACCGATCAGGGAACAGTAATATCCACGACTCAGGTATCTGTATGAAGAACAAAAATTAATAACACGGTGGGGGCCTTTTTTTACTGAGAAGTCTGAGTCAAGATATTCTGATGAGGTAATAATATTATAGTCAGGATAATTTTCCTTCCAGTCATTTAATTTGTCTACTATAATAATTCTACAGGCCTCCTGGCTTTTATCCGTATGATTTCTGCTTTTTGCCCTGCTTTCATTTCCGGCGTTATTTCTGATCATTTTCTCTCCTTGAGATTATTATTGCTGCTTTTAACCCGCTTTTCCCGTATCTGGCCATACGCTCAAAGTCTTTTTTTAATATGGGAAGATTTATACAATCAGTTTGTGTCCTGTTGCGGTTTTCATCGACAAAGGAATCATGCACATAAAGGTAACGCTCATCGTATCCGGTAACAACGACCCAGTGAGGGGCCTTTTCATGATAAATCCTGTACGAGCTGATAAGAACTATAGGTACACTTCCTTCATCTATAAAAGACTCAATTTCTTCTGAATGAAGATTGCGATAATTGACAGGGATATTATATTCATGAATTAGTTCCATGAAATGTTCGTGGACAATGCGGAGTACATCTTTTTTCTCATCGTTTCGTACAGAATCAAGAAAGAGTGGCCCCTTTTCATTAACGAAAATTTCAGTATTGAAATTGCGATACCGGGCAGACACCGCCAGTCCAAAGGGGTCACATCCCCCATGTCCTGATGTCATAAAGATGGAAGTGGCCTCCCGCCAGATGAGGAGTTCATTTCTCCGGTTCATTTTGGCGGTTTCTTCGGGACTAAGGGCTGCCATGGCCATTATGAGAGCAGAGGGGCCACAGGTGAAGTCAAGTGTCTGGGCATAAAAGGGAACCGGGACCAGTTCACGGTTAAGATGAGGTACCAGGAATTTTTCATATCTTATTGCTGCAGTGCCATTTTCATAGTAGTTGTTAATTCTCCCAATTTTTCTGTAACTCAGGCCTTCATAAAGAGAACGGGCTATACTGTTATCTTCATTTACCTCAAGCCGCAATGCCACATTGTCCCTTTCAAGGGCAGCTGATTCAGCTGATTCTATCAGCATTTTTCCCAGACCTCTGCCATGTGCATCGGGATGAACTGCAATGGAATATAAACGTCCCAGCGATGTTCCCCTGTGAAACAGGAGCATGACATAGGCAATGATAGAGTCCTTTTCTGTGTATACGAGCGTGAGTGCATTCGCCCTGTTCAAGAGGTACCGGAAATTTCGACGGTTCAAACGGTCTGTCGTAAAGGAAATATTTTCCAGATCAATAAGTTTCTGAATATCCCCGGAATGAGCTTTCCGCAACATTATGTCATAGTCTCCCTCTTTGGAGTGGATCCAGGCATGTTATTCTTTTTGATTATACGTTAATAATAACCCTTAATTATCTAAAATGAAATAATACTTTTCATGATTATTTAATAGTAAAGAGCAGTAGTTTGTGAGATTTTAATTTTTGAAAAAAATTATAACAAACAGATGTTATGTTTTAATGAGCGTAATGAAAATGGTTGTATTTGATAGATTTTTATATCTATTAGGTGATAGTTGTTCGAGTGCCATGTTTCCGTAAGCATAATACTCATCGGTATCTCATATGCCTCTATGAAAACAAGTTTTTGAAATTCTTAAGGTTTAATTTTTATGTCAGGATAAAGTTTTTTGGCACATTCCGGGCACAGTCCGTGACTGAAATCTGCTTCTGTGTGTTCTTTGATGTAAACTTCAATTTGATTCCAGTAGCCTTTGTCGTCACGTATTTTTTTACATGAGGCGCAAATTGGAATGATTCCTTTTAAGGTTTTTATTTTATCCAGTGCATCCTGAAGTTTTGTTATCAGTTTTTCCCTGTCAATTTCCATTTCTTTTCTTTTCGTAATATCAATAAATGAAGCCATTCTTCCAACAAGCCGGCCTGTATTCGAAAATACATTTGATGCGGCAACCTCAACAATTAAACTGGTGTCTTCGCCTGTTTTAACAATGAACTCTTCGGTGGAATCTTTACTGATGTCAATAATTGTTATTACATCAGAGAAATTTTTAACCTCTTTTGTTAAAAAAAGATCTGCGGCATTTGTTCCCAGTATTTCTTTATCGGTGTAGTTGAAAATTTTGCAGAATGAAGGATTGACATATCGAATTATTCCATTCAGGTCTGCAATTATTAAACCGCCTACTGTTGAATTCATGGCATCCAGAACAATGCTCAACAGATCTTTGGGGTCCACAGAATCCGGTTTGTGCGTATGGATCAAATCAGAAATGTTGCTTTGTTTTTGTAGAAGTTCATCATTATGTACTTTCATATTATCGTTCCTGATTTCTTTAGGGAATCTCTAAAAAGTAAATTATTAGAGGTTGCCTTTAATGTCTTTCCACCTCTATGTGACTCAAAATTACTGAGTAAATGGTATAGACAATTTTGGGAAAAAACAATTAAAATTAAATTTTATTAAATGATTTTGTTTCAAACCCGGCGTGAGAATTATATAATTTCATTTTCGTGAATTTACCGAAAATAGTTCTTGATGATTAATTCAATGCTGTTAAATTCAATATCAGTAAATTAACCGAATGATCGGATTTCTGTTAATGTCAAAAAACCGCGTACGCAGGATGAGATAGACAGGGGTAAGGGTGATATACTCTCTCTTTGTTAAAGTAGCGACATGATCGAGGAAGACGATAAAGCGTATGTTGTGTGCGGTGAGCTGCTTGAAAACAGTATGGTGATAATAAAGAGAGGTTTCACATGAAAGGGGTACGGGACTTTTCAGGGAAAAATGTTTTTATCTTTGGCGGTTCAACAGGTATCGGCCTGAGTCTTGCAAAGGCCCTTTCCGCCCGAGGTGCCCATGTGATGATTTTCGCCAGGACCAGGTCGAAACTGGAGTCTGCCGCCAGGGAAATAGAGGCAGTCCGGCAGAACTCTTTAACGAGGGTTGCCTGGAGAGAAGTTGATGTTGCCGATGAAAAGAATGTCTCCGCGGTAACAGAAGAGAGTTTAAAAGATTCTGGTGTCCCTGACCTGCTTATAAATTGTGCCGGCAGGGCGTATCCCGGATATTTCGAAGATATCTCATTCAAGCAGTTTGATGAAACCATGAAGGTAAATATGTACGGTATCTGGAATACCTGCAAGGCCCTGGTCCCTCACATGAAAAAGAAGGGAGGCTGGATAATCAACACATCATCAATGGCCGGTTTCCTGGGTGTGTTTGGTTACACTGATTATGCTGCGTCAAAATTTGCCATTATAGGTTTTTCTGAATCGCTGAGAAACGAGATTGAAAAATATAATATCGGTGTCTCTGTACTCTGTCCGCCCGATACTGACACACCGGGTTTCGCAATTGAAAATAAGACCAAGCCCGAGGAGACAAAGGTTATTTCAGGGGCAGCAAAAATTATGACACCCGACGAGGTCTCACAAATATGTCTCAACCAATTAAAGAAAGGGAAAAAGATGATCATTCCCGGGTTTGATGGCAGAATGACCTACATGCTTAAGCGCTTCGCACCCTGTATCGTTGATATGGTTATGAAACGAAGCGTTGAGAAATTACAAAAAAAATAATGGGGGGGGAAGTCAGAGCAGTCCTGTATGACAGGGGCCGCAGGCCCTCCCGGCACAGGTCGTGTCCATGAACTGTTTAAAGACAAACGGGAAGTTTAAATATTGACAAAATGTATCGCGCATGAAAGATTTTTGTAATGCTTATTTATATCGTCTTTAATGTCTGAGCACTCTAAAAATAAAGGATAATGCAAAGATGGTAAAATTTAATTTTCGTGTTTTAATGCTCCCTGTTTTTCTTTCGCTGATTTTTCTATCGACATGCAGTTGTAATAAAAAGAAAAATTCGGCAGTGAATATAATCCAGAAAAAGAATTACCTTGAGATCACCATGGATTATTCAACGGGTATCTCAGCACAAAATATGGGAGTTCTTTTAGGAAAAGCATACTTGAAAGAGATACCTGTGCTGCCCATGATATTTGATTCACTGATAGCGCAACTGGCTGCCAGCAAAAATGTTTCATCTTCAGATCTTATAAAAACTGCACTTGAAATGATACCTCATTTGCAATCTACAAAAATATTAAGCGGGAAGGGAACATACCTCGATGAGTTAAATGGTATTGCTTCGGTACTGGTAAATTCTGACAAAGACGAATCTGGTGATGGTAAACTGTCGTTGAATGAATTTTACCTGGTCAATCTTTTCCTGGATGTTTTGGGCGGTGAAAAATATTACAAGCCGGATAAAAAAAGAAAGAAGCTTAAATCAGGCGCTTGTAATGGTATCTCAATATCTGCATCGCGATCATCAACAGGAGGGACCCTGACAGGAAGAATTCTTGACTGGGCCGATGCAGAGGCAATGTGCGGCATGCACACGGTTACTGTGATTAAATATAAAAAAAAGACAGTAGTTACTGTCGGCTTTATCGGCATTCAGGGGCTTATAACCGGCATAAATACTGATTACATTTTTGCGGGTCTTCTTTATTCGCACACGGGTAAAAAGTTTTCCTATTCAAATCCTCACTCCCTTCTTTTCGATCTTCGCTATGCACTTGAAAATTTTTCCACCCTGGAGGATGCTGCTCGTTATACTATAAACCGTGATTTTGATTATATGATGAATAACCTTTTGCTTTTTTCAGATGCCGATATCGGGCTGATTGTAGAAAATGATTTTACAGAAAATGCCATGAAGACAGAAAGGCGGGCAATTAGAACGTATGAATCAAAACTGAACACAGGTATTGAATGGGGCTTCTCTTCTGCAGTGGCAACAGTAAATGGGTTTGTCCTGAAAGGGCAGTATGATAACTTTACAACTCAGGACTATAATTACAATCGATGGGATTCTTTTAGAACTCAACTCGATAAAAATATGCAAGATAAAAAGGTGACGCCTGAAGGACTGCAGGGAATAATGACATATTATAAAGAAAATCAGCCGGGTGATTTTCATGACGGTGATATTTATGATGATTATACAAAACATATCGCGCTGTTTTCTGTCTTCAGGACGAAAGGGAAAAGGACTGCAGGTCTAAATGTTTTTTTCTGTCCTGCAAAAAAAGCTTTGCCGTTGAAACCTGCTTTTGTCACTGTTTATAAACTAACAGATAAATAGCAATAATAATCAGCAAAGATAACCGGCCGGTACAGGGAGAATCCATTTGAAGAATAAAAGAAATATTGTTCTTGGGATCATAATAATAATTCTCTGCATTGTTTTTATCGCGTATTTAAAGAAAAATGATTTTAAGAAAAATTTTACTATAGAACAGGGATTCCTTGATCTTTCAGGTTACACCTTTAATAAAAATGATATTGTCTCTCTTGACGGGAAGTGGGAATTTTATCCGGGACTGAAAACCTTCATCGGTAAAGAAAAAAAAGAAAGTAAAAAAACATACGTCACATTTCCTTCTCTGTTGAAGGATTGCCCGGTTCCAATATCTTCTATTCAACAAAAACGCCTGCAGTCAGGGACATTCAGAGTAAATGTTAGAATGCCTTCAAAAACAAAGCCCATGGCTTTGTATGTA
Organism: uncultured Leptospirales bacterium; assembly: GCA_964534225.1. GTDB lineage: Bacteria > Spirochaetota > UBA4802 > UBA4802 > UBA5550 > CAZHNW01. The sequence goes on from CAZHNW010000047.1 coordinate 18,443, forward strand.
CCAATTATTTATTCTTCTTCTAAGATAATTATTAATAACAAGACAGTATATACCGCAGGAAAACCCGGGGAGGAGAAAAAACTTTCTCTGCCGGGATTTAAACCCGGCGTTGTCTATCTTCCGGAAACGGGAAAGCATCTTGAAATTGTCCTCCATGTTTCCAATCATTATTATTCGAAGGGAGGGGTAATAAACAGTATATACCTGGGCACTTCAGAAGCAGTTTCTGCCTATCAAAGATCTATAGTATATGAAATTTACCTGTTTGCCGGGATTTTATTTTTTATTGCGATTTATCATATTCTTCTCTTTTTGTTGCGGTCAAAAAATTATTCAACACTGTTTTTTGGCATTATTTGTTTGTCTGTATCCTTTCGTATCTTGTCAACTGAAAGCATTCTGCTTTTATATCATGTGCCGAACATTTCATGGGAGATCTTAATAAAAATTCAGTACATTTCCTACTATGTAGCGGCAGTTTTTTTATTTCTTTTTTTCTGTTCCCTCTTTCCTGAAGAATTTCATCATAAAACAATTGGCGTCGCTTCAGTAATAATTGCATTTTTTGCTGCAGTAACACTTTTCTCTCGGGCAATTTTTTTCAGCAGGTATGTCGCAAGACCCTTTGAGTTTTTATCGCTTTTGATAATGCTGGGTATTTGCTTTTCACTGATTCGCAGTGTTATACATAAGAGAAAAGGTTCTGTGATAATTCTTACAGGAGTCGTTATCCTCCTGGCAACAATGATTAATGATATACTGCATATTGTTCAAATTATAGAAACAGGTTATTTTTTGAAGTATGGGTGGCTCTGCTTTGTCTTTATCCAGGCTTTTGTGCTTTCAGTAAATTTTTCACAGGCATTTGAGGAGATAGAACAACTTTCTCGTGAGATAACAGAGAAAAATTCATCTCTTTTATCTCTTGATAAATTAAAAGATGAATTTCTGGCTAATACCTCACATGAATTGCGAACTCCGTTAAACGGTATAATTGGAATAACGGATTCGCTCGTGCAGGGGGCAACGGAAGAATTAAATCAGCAGACACTCTATAGCCTTTCCCTGATTAAAAACAGTGCGCAAAGGCTCTCAGCCCTGGTTAACGATATTCTTGATTTTTCAAAAATGAAAAACAGCAGGCTTTCTATATCATCTGTTGCTGTTGATATCAGCCAGCTTGTAAACATGATTATTTCGATGGAAGTTCACAGGATCAGGGATAAAGAATTAAAGCTTAAAAGTATCATTCCCCACAGTTTTCCGCTTGTGTATGCGGATGAGAATCGTGTTGTACAAATACTTTTTAACCTCATCGATAACGCTATTAAGTTTACAGAATCTGGTGAAATAGAAGTTTCTGCAAGAGAGATTGTTAAGGATGAAAAAAGGTTCGCAGAAATAACTGTGCGGGATACCGGAATCGGGATTCCCCAGGATCGGCTTGGTGATATTTTCAAGTCATTTGAACAGGTAGATGGATCAATTTCACGACTATATGGAGGTACCGGTCTCGGTCTTCCTATAACTCGTTCCCTGGTTCAACTACATGGAGGAGATATTAGAGTAGAATCGCAGCCTGGGAAAGGATCACTTTTTATCTTTACCCTGCCTTTTGCTTCAGGATCTTATGTTGGTCAATCTTCAACAGTTGGAGAGGATCATGAAAAACATAATCTTTATTCATGGTCAAAAACCGGTGATCGGGGGAAAAGTAATGCTTCGCATGAGAACGTTGACCTGCATGGTCCTCAAAAGAAAATTATACTCGCAGTTGATGATGATCCTGTAAACCTCAACGTGCTGGTGAACCACCTGAGCCTTGCGGGCTATGATATTGTTACTGCAGAATCAGGTTCCAAAGCCCTGGAATATCTTAATGAGAAAAAGGAACTTGATCTGGTTATTCTGGACATCATGATGCCCAAGATTTCAGGTTATGATGTGTTAAAGGAGATCCGAAAGATTTATACCCTTTACGATCTTCCGGTTATAATGTTGAGTGCCAGGAACCAGGTGAATGATATTGTGACTGGGCTTTCCTACGGGGCCAGTGATTACCTTTCTAAACCTTTTGATAAAAATGAATTAATTGCAAGGGTCTCTACCCTGGTTACTTTAAAACATGCAGTTAAAGAAAGTAAACAGCTTCTTCAGATACAGGAGGAGATGGCCCTGGCTAAAAAGATTCAACAATCACTCTTTCCCGTTGAGGATCCTTCTTTTAATGATGTTGTTATTGCCTCCCGATGTGAACCGGTTGAAAGTGTTGGCGGAGATTTCTATGATTTTGTTGTCCATGATGATGACCGTCTCGGGGTGATAATAGTTGATGTTGCCGGTCATGGAGTTCCCGGTGCCCTGATCGCTTCTATGGCCAAGGTGGTGACTTCAATTTTTTATGAAACCGTCTCTGAACCTTCTGAGTTCCTTGCCAAAATGAATTCGGTACTATTCGATAAAATGGAATCTCTCTTTCTAACGGCATCATATATGATTATTGATGTTGCAGAGATGAAGCTTCACTATGCAAGAGCTGGACATGAACCCCTTGTGGTATTGAATAAAAAGGAAAAGGTTATTGAGAGATATAAACCTGCGGGTAGGGCATGTGGCTGGATTCGCGATATTGAAATTTCAACAAAAACAATAGATATCAGTAAAGGTGATCGCCTTGTATTGTTTTCTGATGGTATTATTGAATTTTATAAACCGGGTGGCGAAATGTTTGGGGCAAAAGGATTTGATGAATTTTTACTTGATAATATTGAACTTTCGCCGCAGGAGCTGGTCAATGCTCTTTTCAATCAGCTCGAAGAGTGGAATGCATCCAAGGCAGGAAGGCATCGTGACGATGATATAACATTGATTGTTATCGATATTTAGAAGTATATTATGGGAACACTAAAAATTAAAAAAAATAATGGGGGGGGGAAGTCAAGGAAGATTGAAGGCGATAAAGAAATACTGTGCTCTGGTGATAATTGCTTACTGATTACTGGAAATCTTAAAAGCAGCAAACAAAGAAAAAAGTATTGGTCAGTCGAGAAAAATATTTAGTATTATGGAAAAGCGATCAGTCATTAATCAGATTATTGAAATGAGCAGGAGAGGTGTATCTAAACGTATATCTATGAAAAATTGAATCTTGTGGCATAGGTGCGCCCTAAATTCGCCTAAGTCGAGTAATTTAAATTCAGTATTTTACTTGGCCTTTGCCAGGTTTGCGGATATGTCGCCAGGTAAGTATAGAAAAAGGAAGTTAATTCGTGCTGTGGAGTAGCTTAATCGGTGCCAGTATAAAATTGTGAACGTCAGTCTACACTATCTAGGCTGCAATAAAAAAAGTAATACCTCATAATTAGTTGACTTTCACCTCAAAAAGGTTATTTTAAAGTATCATCTGGATCATTGGGGTTATTTTTCAATACCGGGTTGAGAAAAGAGGTATAACAATGGCATCAGAAAAGAAAGAAAATAAAAGCAAAAGAGAAAACAAGAAGGTTGCATCAAGATCGTTAAAAGAGAAACGGAAGGATAAAAAGGACAAAAAGGATAAAAAGTCAAGAAGCATTGAAATATAGATAATCAAAAAGCTAATAAACCCGCAAAAAAATATTTAGCAACCAATGAACTCCAGAATCAAGTGTCGTGAGTAATAAAAAGCACCGGCAGCAATTTCGGTGCATTTTTATTTTGACACCTTATGTATGTGAGAGACAGGCCTAATGTGCTGAACATCCTGTTAGACACATTGAGATTACAGGATGTATACCAGCATTCCAGCTACAGAACGCGGCTATATGGCCTCTTGGTTGTCTTGTATAATATCAACGAATCAAGATATAGTAGCTATTAAATTGTAATTTTATTTGCATCTAAAACGCATAATTATTATTATTAGAAGATAGAATAAAACTCCTTAAAAACCGCATTGGTCGTTATTATTTCTTATGCCATTCGATTTTTAATCAGTTAATGATTAATTTTTCATAGAGGTATGGCATGAAGAAAAAGACATTAATGATTTCCCTTGAGCATTCAACTCGATATTGGAGCCCAAAGTTTTCAAATTCACATGGTGAAGGCACTAGCATTTATTAACAAAAAGCGACTACTATTCCCTTTGGACTTTTAACTGCTGTTGTACTTCTTTCTGATGAATTTTGTGATATTATTGAATTGTTTGGACGGGGCCCAAGGGGGTAACCCTATAGCAACAGAAAATCATTCACTCGTATATTTCATGAATTGTCATTATTGCTTACTAACCAATGCATAAAATTTATAATTAAAGATGCACAAGGAATACTCATTATGAAGAAAATTAGATTCTGGAATAAATTGTTACCTGAAGGATACAAAGAAATTCTTGATGAGGATACCATTCTTACCTATGCGGTATCCGAACATCCTATCCGTTCAGTATTATTCAGCGCGGATGAAATGAAAAATCATGGAAAAATGCTTGCAGGTTCCCATGTTCTCAATAAAAAAAATATTTTAGATTATCAGTTACTGTTACGCCTTGAAAAAAATGAAAAGGTACTCCTCAATGTAAGAGCAATGCTGGCTCTGGCAATTAAAAACAACAGCAGAATTACACCAGCTGGAGAATGGCTTCTTGATAATTTTTATTTAATTGAAGAACAGATAAGAACCGCCCGAAGACATTTCCCTAAAGGATTTAGTAAAGAACTGCCACGGCTTAAGAATGGTCCATCTGCCGGTTTGCCCCGTGTTTATGACCTTGCCCTGGAAACAATTTCTCATGGTGACGGCCGGGTTGATATTGAAAATCTCAGCAGTTTCATTAAAGAATATCAGACAGTTAATGTATTAAAACTGGGTGAATTATGGGCTATTCCGATTATGCTCCGTTTGGCCCTTATTGAAAACCTGAGGCGAGTTGCTCTTCGAATTGCATCAAATATGGTAGAGCAGAATCGTGCAGGTTACTGGGCTGACCGTATGACTGAAACTGCTGAAAAGGACCCATCAAATCTAATCCTTGTAATTGCTGAAATGGTCAAATCTGACCCGCCACTGGTCAGTTCTTTTGTTGCTGAGCTTTCCAGACGATTGCAGGGCCAGGGCCTGAATCTTTCCCTGGCTCTTGCATGGTTTGAGCAGCGGCTTTCAGAATCAGGTTTAACTATTAAACACCTTGTTCAGTCTGAGATACAGCAGCAGGCTGCTGATCAGGTATCTATGAGTAACAGTATAGGGAGTCTCAGATTTCTTGGTATAATGGACTGGCATGAATTTGTTGAAACAATGAGTATTGTCAATCAGACACTTAAAAGGGATCCTTCTGGAGACTATGATAGAATGGATTTTGCTACCCGTGACCTGTATCGACATGCTATAGAGAAAATCGCAAAAAAGAGTATTCTATCTGAGGTTGAAGTAGCCCAAAAAGCAATCTTTTTATCAAAGAATATAATAAATCATGATAAAATCAATACAAGGCTTTCACATGTAGGATACTATCTTATAGACAAAGGTTTTATTCAGCTCAAAAGAATATCAGGTATTTCATTTTCATTTAAAGAGATCGCGAATTCTCTGGTTAAAAAATTTCCTCTTTTGTTTTATACAGGAACAATTGCCATAATAACATTTTTACTGTCATTGGCTGTTGTATTTAAAGCTCAGGAAGACGGATTTACTAATATAACTTTAGGTTTTTTTATTCCTTTAACTGTTTTAAGTGTCAGCTCCATTGCAGTAGCCCTGGTAAACAGGAGCGCTTCTTTTTTTGCAACACCACAACCGTTACCTCGTCTTGATTTTTCAAAAGGAATACCCGCTGAATCAAGGACATTAACCATAGTTCCTTCTATGCTCTTAAACCTCCAAACAGTAGATGACCTTGTTGAAGCGCTGGAGGTTAAATATCTTGCAAACAGGGATGATAATTTATATTTCGCGCTGTTGACTGATTTTCCTGATGCTGAAAAAGATGTTTTGCCCTCTGATGCAATGCTTCTGCACAGAGCTCAGAGGGGAATTGAAGAGCTCAATACATTATATAGTGATGTAAATGGCGATAGATTTTTTCTTTTTCACCGCCCCCGTCTGTGGAATCCAAAGGAAAAAATATGGATGGGACGTGAACGTAAAAGAGGAAAAATTAATGATTTAAATGCTTTTCTCAGGGGATCTGAAAAAGATTTTTTCTCTCTTAAAATTGGTCAAAATGATGCTCTTTTAAATATAAAATATATTATTACTCTTGATGCAGACACCCGGTTGCCTCGGGACTCGGCCAGAAGGTTTATTGAAACGATGTCTCATCCTCTTAATGAGCCTTTATATGATGAAGATAAGGGACGAATAGTAGAAGGATATGGAATCATTCAGCCTGGAATAGCGATTATACTGCAGAATGAAAATAAATCCAGGTATGCGCAGTTGTGCGGAAGTGAGCCAGGTGTTGATCCTTATACAAAAACTGTGTCTGATCTCTATCAGGGCCTTTTTCATGAAGGTTCATTTATTGGAAAGGGGATTTATGATATTGATGCCTTTGAACTGGCAATGAAAGATAAATTCCCTGATAATCTCATTCTCAGTCATGACCTTATAGAGGGCTGCTATGGCCGGTCAGGTCTTTTAAGTGATGTGCAGCTTATTGAAGAAAATCCTGTCAATTATATCACAGATGTCAATCGCCGTAAAAGGTGGATCAGAGGCGACTGGCAGATTCTTAAATGGATATTACCATTTTTTATTTCTAATGGCACAATTAAAAGAAATAAACTTTCTCCACTATCTAAATGGAAAATTTTTGATAATCTCAGAAGAAGCCTTGTAGCGCCGGCACTGTTTTTATTGTTAACATCTGGCTGGCTCTTCTCTTCCTCTCCCTGGTTTTGGACTATTGTCGCAGCTGGTATAATTATCTTTCCATCCTTCTTGTTCTCTCTTGTCAGTTTTTTCAGCAAACATAAAGATTTTCTCTGGTCACAGCATTTTTCTTCATCAATCAGTTCGATGGGCAGAAAAATCATTGAATCAATGTTTAATATTACCACTTTGCCCTATGAGGCCTTTTATAGCATAACTGCTGTTTTGATAAGTCTCTGGCGATTGATTACAGGTCGTCACCTTCTTGAATGGAATTCCCCGGCAGACAGAAAACGCTCTAAGAGAAATTCTCCCGCTGGTTTTGCTTTTACCATGTTAAGTGCGCCTCTGTTATCTATTGCATTGACTGCATACTTTATTATATTCGGCACTGATATAGTTTATTTATTAAGTGCATCCCTTCCATTTTTGATGCTATGGTTTGTTTCACCGGTAATTGCATGGTATATAAGCAAGCCATTAATTAAGGATGAGATCAGTTTCGATGAATTTTCTCAAAAACAGCAAAACTTTTTATTAAGTTTAAGCCGAAAAACATGGGCTTTTTTTGAAAGATTCATGGGGCCTGAAGATAACTGGCTTCCCCCTGATAACTATCAGGAGGATCCGCTTGATGTAATAGCACATCGAACATCTCCGACAAACATTGGACTGGCTTTGCTTTCAAATGTAACAGCCTGTGATTTTGGCTACATAACAACAGGTGAACTCATTGAACGAACTTCATTGACTCTCAACTCAATGGAAAAACTGCAAAGATATGAAAATCATTTTTATAACTGGTATGATACTTTTTCACTGGAGCCTTTGCCTCCACTGTACATATCAACTGTAGATAGTGGAAATCTCGCTGCCTATTTGTTGATTCTTAGAACAGCTCTTCATGAGATCCCCGATAAAAAAATTATTGACCTTTCCTTTTGCCGGGGATTGCGGGATACTATATATGTATTGGAAGAACATCTGGTCAGTAATACATTAGAGGGTTTTACTGACTTTAAAAACAGTTTTCAAAAAATTTACTGTGAGTTTCCCAGAAATGTAAAGGAAGTCAGAGATTCTCTTCAGGAACTGGTTGTTAATTCAGAAGCTATGGTCAACGGTGTCAAAACTCATTCTGATAATTATAATTCTGAAATCATCCACTGGCTCAATTCCATAGAAAATCAATGCAAAAAGGCTTTTTATGAATTCATTAATTTTTATCCCTGGTCCGAATCATCAAAGGTAGAGAATTTTTTTATACAATTAAATGAAATTCCAACTATAAATAATCTTTTTAAAATTTACTCAGATCTTATTATTGGGAAGGATGAAAAAAAACTCAGCACTGAGGACATTGAAATTTGTAAAAACATCACCCAGAAAATTACAACACGATTCAGACAGGTAGACGTTCTCATGGATATGGCTGGTGAATTTGCCAAAATGAAATATGAATTTCTCTATAATAAAAGTCATCATCTTTTTGCAATCGGTTATAATGTCAGTGATCGCAGAAGAGATTCAAGCTATTATGACCTTCTGGCATCTGAAGCACGGCTATGCAGTTTTGTGGCTATTGCACAGGGGCAAATTCCTCAGGACAACTGGTTTGCGCTGGGACGTCAACTAACAACCGCTCAGAACAATCCGGTTCTGCTTTCATGGAGCGGCTCCATGTTTGAATATCTCATGCCCCTTTTAATTATGCCTGAATTCAAATCATCACTTCTTGGCCAGACATACAAAACTGTCATTGATCGCCAGATAGAATATGGAAAACAGCGTAATGTGCCCTGGGGAATATCAGAATCAGGATATTATCTTATAGACGCAGGTCTTAATTATCAATACAGGGCCTTTGGTGTTCCCGGTCTTGGGCTCAAAAGAGGCCTGGCTGATGATCTTGTCATTGCTCCATATGCAACTGGACTTGCTCTTATGGTTGACCCTGTTAATGCCTGTAAAAATCTCCAGAGATTATCAGAACAGGGGTTCGAAGGAAGGTATGGATTGTATGAGGCTGTTGATTACAGTATTTCGCGTATTCCCCATGGAAATACACGGGAAATAATAAAATCATACATGGTTCATCATCAGGGAATGAGTTTTTTATCATTTTCATATTTAATTAATGATCGGCCAATGCAGAAACGATTTAATGCTGAACCTCTTTTTACATCAGCTTCCCTGTTATTACAGGAAAGAATACCAAAGGCACGGGCATTCTATTCCCATACTACTGAACTTCCTGAAACCCGGATCCAGGCAACTGCACTGGATATGCCTGTGCGGTTCCTTGACACCTATGACACGATAATGCCGGAAATTCAACTTCTTTCAAATGGAAAATACAGAGTCATGATCACCAATAGTGGAGGGGGGTACAGCTGCTGGAGTGATTTGGCCTTAACACGGTGGAGAGAAGACAGCACCTGTGACAATAGCGGTTCCTTTTGTTATATTAAGGATATTAAAAGCGGAGAATTCTGGTCAACAACCTATCAGCCTACACTAAAAAAACCTGATACCTATGAAGTTATTTTTTCAGAAGGAAAAGCAGAGTTTCGGCGCAGCGATAATGGCATAGAAAGCTATGTGTCTATTGTTGTTTCTCCTGAAGATGATATTGAATTGAGAAGAACAAGAATTACTAATCAATCAAAAACAGAGAGAGTTATCGAAATGACCACATACAGTGAAGTGGTTATTGCCTCTCAGGCATCAGATGTTCTACATCCAGCTTTTGGAAATCTTTTTGTGCAGACACAGATCAATCATGACTTAAACGCCATTCTTTGTCACAGAAGGCCACGGTCAGCTTCAGAAGAAACTCCCTGGTTCTTTCAACTTGTAGTACTCCATGGAGCAAAAGCTTCTGAAATATCCTATGAAACAGACAGAGCTGCTTTTATAGGCCGCTGGAATACTGTTGTAAATCCTGATGCACTGACCCGAAATACAGGTCTATCAGAGAGTGAAGGATCAGTTCTTGATCCAATTGTATCAATAAGACATCGAATTACACTGAAACCAGATGAATCCGCAACCTTTGATATTGTTTCAGGAATAGGAGAAAGTCGAGATTTCGCATTACAGCTTATTGAAAAATATCATGACAGACGTCTTGCAAACAGAGTTTTTGATCTTGCATGGACTCATAGTCAGGTAGTATTAAGGCAGCTCAATGCCAGAGAAGAGGATGCTCAAATATACAGTCGCCTGGGAGGTTCGATTATATTTTCCCATTCCACTTTGAGGGCAGAGGGAGGAGTCATCTCATTAAACAATCGTGGGCAATCAGGACTCTGGGGATATTCAATATCCGGTGATGTGCCCATTGTTCTATTGAAGATAGAAAATACTATTAATATTAATCTGGTCCGTCAAATGATACAGGCTCATAAATACTGGAGGTTAAAAGGGCTTATTGTAGATCTGGTTATCTGGAATGAGGAATATACCGGGTACAGACAGCTTCTCCACGATCAGATAATTGACCTTATGTCAACTGGGGCTGAAGCTCAAACATCTGATGGTCCGGGTAGTATTTTTGTCAGATCTTCCGATCAGATTTCCGCTGAAGATAGAATACTCATTCAAAGCGCAGCTCATATAATTCTGTCAGACAGCTGGGGCACTCTATCGGAACAGCTCAACCGAAAGGTAAGAACTGCTAAAGCTGTTCCAAAGCTTAATGTATTGAGACATGCAAGAAAAGAGCTTCCCTCTAAACCGGCGTTGCCCCGATTTGATCTTTTATTTTATAATGGATTAGGTGGATTTACCACTGATGGAAAAGAATACATCATTACCACATCAGAGAATCAGGTTCCACCGGCTCCATGGGTCAATATTATTGCCAATAATAATTTCGGGACAGTAATATCTGAAAGCGGTATGAGCTATACCTGGGCTGAAAATGCCCATGAATATCGTTTAACCCCCTGGTCAAATGATCCTGTTAGTGACTCAGGAGGTGAGGCTTTTTATATTCGTGATGAAGAAAGAGGGCATTTCTGGTCACCCATGCCTCTACCCTGCCAGGGTAAAACACCATACGTTACCAGGCATGGATTTGGCTATAGTGTATTTGAGCATACTGAAAGAGACATTCAGTCAGAAACATGGGTCTATGTAGCCCTGGATAAAAATATTAAATTTTCTGTTATTAAGCTCCGTAACCTTTCAGAAAGGCCCAGAAAGATATCTGTAACAGGTTATACTGAATGGGTTCTGGGTGACATCAGGGCCAAAACAGCAATGCATGTGGTAACTGAACTTGATCCTGCAAGCGGCGCCCTTTTCGCAAGAAATGGATACAGTACCGAATTTTCCGGAAGAGTTGCTTTTTTTGATACTGATGAACAGAAACGGACTATGTGCGGAGACAGATCAGAGTTTATTGGAAGAAACGGGACTATGGGAAAACCCGATGCAATGACTAACGTGAATCTTTCAGGCAAAATCGGTGCAGCCCTTGACCCCTGTGCTGCAATTCAGGTTCCTGTTTTTCTTGAAGCTGGAGAAGAAAAGGAAGTAGTTTTCAGACTGGGAGTTGGCCATAATGCTGATGACGCGTCAGCACTGATAAGACGTTTCAAAGGAACCTATGCAGCAAGAGGTGTTCTTGAAGATGTGTGGGGTTTTTGGAAAAATACCCTGGGGAAAGTGCAGATAGAAACACCGGATTCATCATTAAATATTTTAGCGAATGGCTGGCTTCTTTATCAAACTCTTGCATGTAGGATATGGGCTCGAAGCGGTTTTTATCAATCAGGGGGAGCCTTTGGTTTCAGGGATCAGCTGCAGGATGCAATGGCACTTGTTCATGTAAAACCGGATCTCTTAAAAGAACACATCCTTTTATATGCCTCCCGTCAATTTACTGATGGTGATGTTCAACACTGGTGGCATCCCCCTTCAGGAAGGGGGGTTCGAACACATTGTTCAGATGATTTTTTATGGCTCCCTGCTGCAGTAACGAGATATGTTATAACAACGGGAGATACTGGTATTCTTGATGAAACTATACCTTATCTTACCGGCCGCATGCTGAAAAAGGAAGAGGAATCCTATTATGATCTTCCAGGAATATCCGGAGAAACCGCTATACTATATGAGCATTGCAAAAAGGCTCTATTAAATGGAGAGAATTATGGTGCACATGGATTACCGCTTATCGGGTCCGGTGACTGGAATGACGGCATGAACACTGTGGGAGAAGAAGGTAAGGGTGAAAGTGTCTGGCTGGGATTCTTTTTTTATGAGATTCTGACAAATTTTTCAAAAATAGCACACATTAAAAATGACGATGATTTTTCACAACACTGTTTACGAGAAGCTGCTGAGCTGTCAAAAAACCTTGATAAAAATGGATGGGATGGAGAGTGGTATAAGCGGGCTTATTGTGATGATGGTACTGCTCTTGGATCTTCTGAGAATGAAGAATGCCGTATTGACTCCATTGCTCAAAGCTGGTCAGTTTTATCGGGAGCAGGTAAAAAGGATAAAACAGAGAAGGCGCTCAATGCCCTTGATACATACCTGGTTAAAAGAGATCATGATTTAATACAGCTTCTGGACCCTCCATTTGATACATCAGATTTAAATCCCGGTTACATAAAGGGTTATGTTCCCGGAGTAAGAGAAAAT